>NZZG01000016.1 GCA_002698575.1 Pimelobacter sp.
CGGCGCCGTCGCCGTCACCGCCGGCCCCGGCCTCGCGACCGCACTGCACGTCGGCGTCGCTGCCGCCAAGGCCGCCGCCCTGGCGCTGGGCGTGCCGTTGTACGGCGTGCACCACCTCGCCGGCCATGCCGCCGCCGACACCCTGGTGCACGGCCCGTTGCCCGAACGCAGCATCGTGCTCATCGTCAGCGGCGGGCACACGAGCCTGCTCGCGGTCGACGACCTGGTGCGCACCCCGATCCGCCACCTCAGCGACACCCTCGACGACGCCGCCGGAGAAGCCTTCGACAAGGTGGCCCGGCTGCTCGGACTGCCCTACCCGGGCGGGCCGTCGATCGACCGCTCCGCCCGGGAGGGCGACCCGACGGCGATCCGCTTCACGCGCCCTCTGATGGGGCAGCGCGACCCGGCTCTCGGCTTCTCCTTCTCGGGGCTCAAGTCCGCGGTGGCGCGCTACGTCGCGGCTCCTCGCGACCCCGGCGTCTCGGTGGCCGACATCGCGGCGTCCTTCCAGGAGTGCGTCGCCGACACGGTCGTCACCAAGGCGTTGCGGGCCTGTCGTGCCGAGGGCGTCGACACCCTCGTCATCGTGGGCGGCGTGGCCGCCAACAGCCGGATCCGGGCGTTGGCCGAGGAGAGGTGCGCCGCGGCGGGTGTCGAGCTGCGGATCCCGCCGATGCGGTTGTGCACCGACAACGGGGCGATGATCGCCGCCATCGGCGACCTCCTCGTCCGCGAGGGGGCGCACCCCTCGCCCTCCTCGATCGGCGCCCGCTCGTCGGTGCCCCTGGAGCTGGCTCGGCTCGACGACTGAGCCTGGCCGCCACCGCGGGCGATCTCGCCGGGAGCCCCGGGGACACACCCGGGGGTTCCCTGATGCCGCCGTACCGCCGGTATCTGATCCAATAGCGGCATGCGGATGCTCGACGCCCTGAAGCAGCGCGTGGGGAAGTACCTCCTCGAGCGCACCATGCGCGGAGGTATCGACCTGCGCAAGCTGCGCTTCCTCCCCGACGCGGTGACCCTCCCGTTCAAGCGCGACGGGATCGACCCGGTGCCGGAGATGTCGACCCTGCGCGACGCCGAGCCGGTCTCCGAGCTCGCGACCCTCTTCGGTCGCAAGGTCTGGCTCGTCAGCGGGTACGACGAGGCACGCGAGGCACTGGCCGACGGGGCGTCGTACTCCAACGACCTCGGTCAGTTCGTCTCCCAGGAGGGTCGCGACGACTCCGAGCAGATCGGTGGCCTCGGCATGATCGACCCGCCGCTGCACACGGCGCTGCGGCGCTACCTGACTCCCGAGTTCACCATGCGGCGGCTCGCGCGCCTCGAGCCGGCGATCGAGCGGGTGGTCAACGAGCGTCTCGATGCGATGGAGGCTGCCGGCCCCGAGGTCGACCTGGTCTCCGAGTTCGCCTTCCCCGTGCCCTTCGAGGTCATCTGCGAGCTGCTGGGGCTGCCGACCGAGGACCGTGAGCGCTTCTTCAGCCTCGGGGTCGCCCGCTTCGACCTCAGCCAGGGCGGGGCGGGGATGTTCGGAGCCGCGGCCCACACGCGCGACTTCCTGATCAAGGCGGTCGCCGCCCAGCGCGGCGAGCCGGGCGACGGACTGATCGGCGGCCTGCTCAAGGAGCACGGGCACGAGCTCGACGACCTCACCCTCGGCGGCATCGCCGACGGGGTCTTCCTCGGTGGCTACGAGACGTCGGCCTCGATGCTCGCGCTGGGCGCCTACCTGCTCGCCGAGAGCCCGGACGCCGTACGTCTGCTGCGCGACGACCCCGCGTCGGTCGACAAGGTCGTCGAGGAGCTGTTGCGCCACCTCACGGTCGTCCAGCTCGCCTTCCTCCGCTTCGCCAAGCGCGACCTGGTGCTCGGGGGTCGGCAGATCTCCGAGGGCGACGCCGTCGGGATCTCGCTGCTGGCGGCCAACCGCGACCCGCGGCTCGCGGCCGACGGTGACGACCTCGACGTCTTCGACCCGCGCCGTGAGCCGACGCGTCACCTCGCCTTCGGCCACGGGATCCATCGGTGCGTGGGGGCGGAGCTGGCCCGGATGGAGCTGCGGATCGCGTTGCGGGGCCTGGCCCAGCGCTTCCCCGACCTCTCGGTCACCGCCCCTGCCGATGCCCTCGACTTCCGCAAGCTCTCCGCGGTGTACGGCGTGGAGGCCCTGCCCGTGCACCTGTACGGCGCCGACCGCTCGGCGGCCACCACGGCACCCGTGTGAGCAGGCGCCGCCCGGCAGGCTGAGTCAGGCGGCCGGGTGGTTGCGGCGGTCCGACCGGATCCGCAGCACCACGAGCCCGCCGAGGAGCACCGCGAGTCCGCCGAGCCCGTACAGGACCCCGCTCGGCAGCGTGCCCGAGCCCTTCTGCTCGATCGTCCGGGCATCCTCGGGGCCGGGTTCCTCCAGGTCGGGGGCGGCACAGGCGCCGGGCTCCGACGGCGCTCCGCTCGCCGAGACCTCGAACGAGTAGGTGCCCGTCTGCCGGTCGCCGTCGTCGCTGACCACCGAGTAGGTGAGCTCGTGGATCCCCGTCTCCAGGGGTGCCGCGAGCGCGCAGACGGTCTGCTCGTCGCCGTACGTCGCCCTACCGACGGGGAGCAGGTCGCCCCAGGGTCCGCGCATCGCGACGAGGGGCGTGCCGTCGGTGTCCAGCGCCGTGAACTCCAGGCGCAGCACCGTCGTGCCGACGGCGACCTCGTCGCCGGGGCCCGGTGATCCCTCGACGAGGTCGCCGTGCGCGCTGGCCGGCACGGCGGTGAGCACGCAGGTGGTCAGCACCGTGACGCCGAGGGCGAGCGACCTCAGGAGAAGTCGGCGCATGCCAACCTGTTGTCCATCGCGTCGGCCGGGTGCACCACGACCGCGGGGGCGCCGTCGCCGACCTGCTCGTCGCTGGTGATCGTCGCCTCGCCGCTGCCGTCGGCGCCGGAGGTGAAGCCGAGGTGGATCTCGTTGGGCGGCACGTCGCTGCCCTCGAGGTCGAACTTGAAGTGCGGCCCGCCGTTGTCCTCCTCGCACGTCTGGGCGTGCAGGTGCGAGACGTACTCGGTCTCCGGTGCCAGCCCACTGAGCCGGATCGTGACCGTGGTCCCCTCGTCGTTCTGGGCCAGCCAGGCCTCTCCGGCGACGCCCTCGCTGCCGGGAGGAGCGGTGTCGAGCACCGTGAAGCTGCCGGTCGCCACGTCGCCGTCGACCTCGTCGGCAGGGGTGGCGTCCGGGTCGTTCATCACCATGCCCGACATGTCCATGGCGTCCATGCCGTCTCCGGTCGTGTCGGTCTCGTCGTCACCGCAGGCGGCCGTGGCGAGGACGAGGGTGAGTGCGGCGAGGGTGGCGGCGGGGCGGTGCAGGCGCATGTTTCCACGGTAGCCAATCGTCACCGGCAACCTCGCCGGGGACGAGGTGGGCGGACATCTCACCGGGTTTCGACGCGCTCGCGCGACTTTGCAGGCTCAGTCGCGTCGCTTGCTCTACCTTCGTGAGCCACGCGGGCGGCTCCTTCGTCGCCTCCCGCTGCTCACTTGCTCGTGGCGCGCCCGTACTGGCGGACCGAGAGCGGCACGAAGACCACGAGGATCAGCACGATCCAGCCGAGCGTGTAGACCACGGGGTGCTGCATCGGCCAGGCGGAGGCCTCGGGAAGCCCGGGGCCGATGTTGCCGAAGAGCTCGCGGCAGGCCTGGGTCAGGGTGGAGACCGGGTTCCAGTCGACGATCGTGCGCAGCACGCCGTCGAAGCTCTCCTGCGGGACGAACGCGTTGGAGACGAACGTGAGCGGCATGATCACGATGAAGGAGGCGTTGTTGATGACCTCCACGCTCGGCACGAGCAGGCCGACCAACGCCATCACCCAGCTGATCGCGTAGGCGAAGAGCAGGAGGAGCAGGAAGCCGGTCATCATGTCGACGAAGCCCTCGCGCACGCGCCAGCCGACGAGCAGGCCGGTCAGCGCCATGATGATCAGCGACAGCACGTTGTAGACGACGTCGGAGGTCGTGCGGCCGACGAGCACGGCGGCCCGCGACATCGGCAGGGAGCGGAACCGGTCGATGATGCCCTTCTGCATGTCCTCGGCGAGACCGGCACCGGTGAAGGTGGCTCCGAAGACGACCGTCTGGGCGAAGATCCCGCCGATCAGGAACTCCTTGTAGTCGATGTCGCCGGGCACGTCGATCGCCGCGCCGAAGACGTAGGCGAAGAGCAGCACGAACATGATCGGGCTGATCAGCACGAAGACCAGGACCTCGGGGACCCGCTTGATCTTGATCAGGTTGCGCTGGGCGACCACCCAGCCGTCGCTCAGCGCCTGGCTCACGACACCCCGGGTGACGGGGTCGCCCTGGGTCCCGGGGCTGCCGGAGGAGGCGGGGTCGGCGGCGGTGGTGCGGGTGGACTGGTCGGTCATGCGGACACCTCGCTGGCGTGGGAGTCGGTGGAGTCGGTGGCGGCGTCGTCAGGCTCGGTGGCGCGACCGGTGAGGGAGAGGAAGACGTCGTCGAGGGTGGGGCGGCGCAGCCCGATGTCGAGCACGCGGACCTGGTCGCGCTCGAGGTCCCCGAGCACGGCGTGCAGGGCCTGGGCGCCGCCGGTCACGGCGGCGGTGAGCGTGCGCTCCTCGACCTGGACCTCGCCCACGGCGACGGCCGCGAGGGCACGCTCGGCTGCCTCCACCTGAGCGCTGTCGGCGAGCACGACCTCGACCCGCTCACCGCCGGTCTGGGACTTCAGCTCGTCGGCGGTGCCGCGCGCGATGGCCTTGCCGTGGTCGATCACCACGATGTCGTCGGCCAGCTTGTCTGCCTCCTCGAGGTACTGCGTGGTCAGCAGCAGGGTCGCGCCCGAGGAGACGAGCTCGCGGATGACGTCCCACATCTGCTGGCGGCTGCGGACGTCGAGCCCGGTCGTGGGCTCGTCGAGGATCAGCACCGGCGGCTCGGCGACCAGGGCGCCGGCCAGGTCCAGGCGACGCCGCATGCCACCCGAGTAGGTCTTGGAGGGCCGGTCGCCGGCGTCGGAGAGGGCGAACCGCTCGAGCAGGTCGCGGGCACGCTGTCGCGCGCGGGCCTTGTCGAACCCGTAGAGCCGACCGACCATGGTGAGGTTCTCGAAGCCGGTCAGGTGCTCGTCGACGGCGGCGTACTGTCCGGAGAGACCGATCAGGCGACGTACGCCCTGCGGGTCGGCGACGACGTCGACGCCCGCGATCCGCGCGGTGCCCTCGTCGGGGGTGAGCAGGGTCGCCAGGCAGCGCACGGCGGTCGTCTTGCCGGCGCCGTTGGGCCCCAGCAGCGCCAGCACCCTGCCCTCGGGCACGGCGAGGTCGAGCCCGCCCAGGGCCTCGACCTCCTTGTAACGCTTGACCAGGCCCGTGGCCTGGATCATGTCGGGCATGCGGCTTCCTTCCGTGAGCGATCCGGCGTCGACGAGGCGTGGCAGATCGAGGCGTTGCGGATCGAGGACGTCGTGGGTCGTGCGGTCACTGTTGCAGAGTAGGGACCACCGCCGACAACCGAATTCATCGGACCTGCGGCACGGATCGGGGCCCTCGATACCCTGAGCAGGTGGTCGGTGCGACGGGTGGGACGGGAGTGCACGCCCCGGCGAGGGTCGTCGTGGTCGGAGGGTCCAACGTCGACGTCCTGGCCAGGCCCCGGGTCGCGGCACTGCCCGCGACGAGCAACCCCGGCGAGGTCACCGTCACGGCCGGTGGGGTGGGGCGCAACATCGCCGAGAACCTCGCCCGCCTGGGCACCACCGTCCGTCTGGTCAGCGTGGTCGGCTCCGACTTCCACGGTGACCTGGTCCTGGAGGCCACCGGTGACGCCGGCGTCGATGTCGATCTCGTGCGGCGGGGACTCACCCCCACCGGCACGTACGTCGCCCTGCTGGACGCCGAGGGCGAGCTGGTCTCGGCCGTCTCGGACATGGCCGCGACCGCCTCCCTGGGCGAGGCGGACGTGCAGCTGGCCGGCGAGGCGATCGCCGCGGCGGACCTGGTGGTGCTCGACGGCAACCTGCCGACCGACGCGCTCGTCGCGGCCTGGGAGTCGGCCGTGGCGGCCGGCGTGGGCGTGGTGCTCGATCCCGTCAGCGTGCCCAAGGCCGCCGCCATCCGGCACCTGCTGGGCCAGGAACGTCCGCTCGCCCTGCTCTCGGCCGGCTCGACGGAGCTGGACGCGCTCGCCCTCGACGGAGGCTCGCTGCTCGACCGGGGCGTGAGCGTGCTCTGGGAGCGGGCGGGGGCCGCTGGCTCCCTGCTGCGCACCCACCAGGGGAGCGTGGAGCTGACCTCGCTGCCCGCGACGGTGGCCGACGTCACCGGCGCGGGCGACGCGATGCTCGCGGCGTACTGCCATGCCGTGCTCAGCGGGTCGACTCCCGCCGAGGCCGCCCGCTACGGCCACGCGGCTGCCGCGCTGACCGTGGGCAGTCGCCATACTGTCCGTCCCGACCTCACCGATGCCACCGTGCGGAGCCTGCTGTGACCACCCCACCCCCCGGACCTGCCGGACCTGCAGGACTGGCCGTGACCGACGAGGTCGCCGCGGCGCTCGCGGCCGGTCGCCCGGTGGTCGCGCTGGAGAGCACGATCATCAGCCACGGCATGCCCTATCCGGACAACGTCGCGATGGCGCTCGAGGTCGAGGCCATCGTGCGCGAGGCCGGCGCGGTGCCGGCGACGATCGCGGTGCTCGGCGGGGTGCCGAGGATCGGGTTGTCGCCTGACGACCTCGAGCTCCTGGCCAGCGACGCGAACGTCGCCAAGGTCAGCGTGCGCGACCTGCCGTACGTCGTCGCCCGCGGCGCCCACGGTGCGACCACCGTCGCCGCGACGATGCGGCTGGCCGCCCTCGCGGGCATCGACGTCTTCGTGACCGGTGGGCTCGGCGGGGTGCACCGCGGCGCCGCCGAGAGCTTCGACGTCTCCGCCGACCTCGGCGAGCTGGCGACGACGCCGGTCACCGTGGTCAGTGCCGGGGTCAAGAGCATCCTCGACATCGGCCTGACCCTGGAGCTGCTGGAGACCAACAGCGTGCCGGTGCTCGTGCACGGCTCGGACGAGTTCCCGTCGTTCTACTCGCGCAGCAGCGGCTTCGCCGCCCCGGCGCGGGTCGACTCGGCCGCCGAGGTCGCCGCGGCGATGACCGCGGCGCGGGCACTCGGCCTCACCTCGGGGATCGTGGTGGCCAACCCGATCCCGGTCGCCGACGAGATCCCGGCCGCCGAGATCGGCGCCGTGATCGACCGGGCCCTGGCCGACCTGGAGGCCCTGGGGATCGGCGGCAAGGAGGTCACGCCGTACCTCCTGTCGCGGATCGTCGAGCTCACCGACGGCGCCAGCCTGGTCGCCAACGTCGCCCTGGTGCGCGACAACGCCCGCTTCGGCGCGGCGATCGCGGTCGCCCACGCACGTTGAGACCGGTTCAACTCCCGTCCACCTGGCGCTGCCATCCTGCGCCGCGTGACCGACACTCCCGCCGCCCCCGTGCCCGCTGCGCCTCCCGCCACCAGCCGCCGCCACCTGCTCGCCGGGGGCGCCGGAGCCGGGGTGCTCGCCGCCGCCTCACCGGTGCTGTGGGTGCCGCCGGCGTCGGCGGCGGCGCGCGCGAGCGGCGTCCACCTGGTCTACGGCGACAACGCGCGCACCGCGATGACCGTGTCGTGGTCGACGCCGCGCTCCGTGGACCGGCCCCGCCTGGATATCGGGCCCGACCGTGGCCTGGGCCAGCGGGTGCCGGTCAACAGCCGCTCCACCAAGGACCTGCGGACCGTCTACCACCACGGCAAGGTCGAGGGACTCCAGCCGGGCACGCGCTACCGCTACCGGATCACCCACCGCGGTGCCGGGGCGACGACCGGTACCTTCACCACCGCCCCGGCCAGGGCCGAGCGGTTCCGCTTCGCCGCCTTCGGCGACATGGGGGTCAACGCGGCGGCCGCCGCCCACGTGCGGCTGATCGACGCGATGAAGCCCGACCTCTCCTTCGTGGTGGGCGACCTCTGCTACGCCGACTCCAGCGGCGGCACCGGCGTCGGTGGCCCCGACACCCAGGACTTCCGGACGTGGGACCGCTGGCTGCGCCAGATCGAGTCGAGCGCCTCCCGGGTGCCGTGGATGACCACGGTCGGCAACCACGAGATGGAGACGGGCAACGGGGAGCTCGGCTACGCCGGCTACCTGGACCGCTTCCGCAACCCGCGCAACGGGGTGAAGGGGGCTCCGGTCACCTACTCCTTCGTCTACGGCAACGTCGCCTTCATCGCCCTGGACGGCAACGACGCCTCCTTCGAGATCGCGCGCAACCAGGGCTACCTGGGAGCCGATCAGGATGCGTGGCTCGAGCGGAGGCTGCGGAGGCTGCGCAAGCGCGACGACATCGACTTCATCGTGGTCGGCTTCCACAACTGCATGTACTGCACCAACCTCGTGCACGCCTCCGACGGCGGCAACCGGACGCGGTGGGAACCCCTCTTCGACCGGTACTCCGTCGACCTCGTCGTCAACGGCCACAACCACTGCTACGAGCGCACCCACCCCTTGCGCGCCGGGGACCCCGTCGTCGAGGCACGCCGTGGTGCCGTCGTCGACTCGCGCCAGGGCACGACGTACCTCACCGCCGGTGGAGCCGGCCAGGCCGTCTACCCGACGAGCGGGTCGCCGCTGTCCTACGTGACGATGGACGGCGGCATCCGGGTGCCGGAGACGACGCTGTGGTCGGCGGTTACCGACAACCAGCACTCGATCGGCTTCGTCGACGTCGTCCCGCGCCGCCCCGGTCGTCCGGCCCGGATGAAGCTCACCGCGCTGGCCACCGACGGCACGGTCATCGACCGGGTGACGCTCACCCGGGGGTGAGACGCAGGGCCGGGAACGACGCGTCGGCGGACCGTCGGCGACATACGGCAGGGTAGGAGCATGCACTACGTCGGAGTCGACCTCGCCTGGGGCGAGAAGCAGCCCACCGGGCTGGCCGTCGTCGACGAGCACGCCCGCCTGCTGCACGTCAGCGCCGTGCGCACCGACGACGACATCGAGGCCGAGCTGACGGCCTACGTCACCGGCGAGTGCCTGGTGGCCATCGACGCGCCCCTGGTCGTCAAGAACGCCACCGGCTCGCGGCCGGCCGAGAAGGCGCTGAGCAAGGACTTCCGGCGCTTCGACGCCGGCACCCATCCGACCAACACCGGCAAGCGCGAGTTCGTCAACGGCAGCCGCGGAGCCCGCGTCGCCAAGCGGCTGGGCCTCGACATCGACCCGCGCTCGGGCCGGGCCCGCCGGGCGATCGAGGTCTACCCGCACGCGGCGTCGGTGGTGCTCTTCGGGCTGGACAGGATCCTCAGGTACAAGAACAAGCCCGGGCGCGACCTCGCGCTGCTGCAGTCCGAGCTGCTGCGGCTGATGGGCTACGTCGAGCAGATCGTGGTCACCGACGAGACCTGGGCCGGACTGCGCTCCCAGGTCGAGAAGGCCACCCGCAAGTCCGAGCTGCGCGTCGTCGAGGACCAGGTGGACGCGGTCGTGTGCGCTTACGTCGGCTTCGTCGCCGATCGCACGCCCGACCTGGTCACGACGTACGGCGACCTCGAGACCGGCTACATCGTCACCCCCACCCTGGGCACGGCACCGACCCGCACCGACGTGGTGCGTGAGGCCGTCCAGACGTACGCCGCGACGCACGACGACCTGACCCGGGCGGGCGAGGAGGCGGTCGCGCTGGTGCGCGGGATCCTGGACGAGGCCGGCATCAACTACCTGTCGGTGACCGGACGGACCAAGGGCGTCGCCTCCTTCGCCGAGAAGGCAGCGCGGATGCTCGCCGGGGTCCCTGCCTACTCCGACCCGCTCACCCAGATCACCGACCAGCTCGGGGTCCGGGTGATCACCTACGTGGAGGACGACGTCGACGCCGTCGCCGACCTGCTCGGCGAGCAGGTGATCGTCCAGGACGACCGCGACATGGGGCAGGAGACGGCCGACGAGGGACGTTTCGGCTACGCCAGCAGGCACCTGATGATCGCCCTGGACGCCGCCCGCGAGTCGCACCCCGACTTCGCCCACCTCAGCGGCCGGGCCGCGCAGGTCCAGGTCCGCACCGTGCTGCAGCACGCGTGGGCGGAGTTCGAGCACGACATCCGCTACAAGGGCACGGTCCCGGCCGAGCATGCCCGCGAGTTCGACCGCCGCTTCGCGCTGGCCGCCGGTCTGCTCGAGCTCGCCGACCGGGAGTTCTCCCAGATCCGCGAGCGCCTGCGCGGCGTCGCCCCCGAGGTGCGGGCCGGTGCCGACGACGACCCGCGCATCGACCCCCGCGAGCTGGCGGCGTTCCTGGCCGGGCAGTACTCCGAGGCCGGCTGGTCCCGCACCGAGCACTACGGCTGGATCTCGGGCCTCCTGCTCGAGCTCGGGATCACCTCGCTCGCCGAGCTGGGCGACGTCCTGCGTCCCGTCGACGAGGCGCTGGTGACCCTGCGGATGGACTACCGCCACCCGGCGGGCGCCGTACGGCGTCTCGACGATGCGTTGCTGTGGGTCTACGGCGAGCGCTTCGTCGGCCTGCACGGCAACGCGCACCGGCGCGACGGACTGGCCGCCCGGCTCGCGCGGCTGGCCCCGGGCGGCACCACGTCGGGATAGTCCCTGACGACGATCGAGGATCCGGCCTCCGACGAGGTGAGGTCCGCCCGGACCGTCCCGACGGCCTGTCCCTCAGGCCTGGACGCCGCCCCCGTCGTCGGGCTGACCCGGCACCTGCGGCTCCCCCGAGCCGCACAGACCGAGCGTGATCGCCTTGTACCTCGCGAAGTCCGGCGACCCGGCCGAGGCGGCGAGGTACTCGTCGGCCGGCAGCTCGGCGTAGTACTCCACGGCCTCCAGCAGGTCGGCCGAGGCCTGGGTGCCGGCGGCCTCGTCCTCGGCCTCGGCGAGCGGGACCGCCTCCTCGAAGCGTGCGACGGTCTCCTCGAGCTCGCCCCGGTTGAACGCCTCGATGCCGGCCACGACGAGGTCGCAGGCGCTCTGGTCGCCGGGTGCACCGGACTCGTCGTCCGACTGTCCCGGCTCGTCGGGCCCGGGCCGTTCGGGCACGAAGACCCTCGCGTCGCCCACCCCCTCGGACGGCGCGTCCGCGCACGCCGTCAGCGAGACGGCCAGGGCGGCGAGGGCGACGAGGCGCAGGAGGAGGCTCACGTCACGACCGTAGGTGGCCCGGGCAAGTCGGGGCCGCGCCGAGGTGGCGCTCGACGATCTCTCACCCGAGGACTTCGGCCGGGTCGTCGAGCCTCGGTGCTACCCGCCGGTGATGTCGGGCGCGCCACGCGTCAGCGTCGTCGACGACGACCTGCGGCACGTCGGACGGGCGGCGTACGTGCGGGGGTTTGTTGGGGCGGTCGGTGGTTGGCGGGGGCCGGGCAGTTTCTCCACTTCAGTGGTGAAACTCCCGCTTTGTGTACGAAACTTCTTGACCACAGCAGCAGTTTCACCACTCAGGTGGAGAAACTGCCCTCACCAGGGCGACGGGTCGTAGTCCTTCAGAAAGTGCCCGTGCAGGTCCTCGCCCGCCTCACCGCGCACGACCGGGTCGTAGACCCGGGCGGCACCGTCGACGAGGTCGAGCGGGGCGTGCCACCCCTCGGCGGCGATCCGCAGCTTGTCCTGGTGGGGACGCTCGTCGGTGATCCACCCGGTGTCGACGGCGTTCATCAGGATCTTGTCGGTCTCGAACATCTCTCCCGCCGAGGTGCGCGTCATCATGTTGAGCGCGGCCTTGGCCATGTTGGTGTGGGGGTGGCCCGGACCCTTGTAGCGGCGCGAGAACTGACCCTCCATCGCCGACACGTTGACCACGTGGGCGCGCCCCGACCGCGCTGCGGCGGCGGCCGCGGCCATGGCCGGGCGCAGCCGGGAGACCAGGATGAACGGGGCGACCGAGTTGCACAGCTGCACCTCGAGCAGCTCCATCGGATCGACCTCGTCGACGGTCTGGGTCCAGGAGTTGGTGCTCTGGAGGTCGGGCAGCAGACCGCCGGCGTCGACGGCCGTGCCGGCGAGGTGGGCGTCCAAGGACGCATGCCCGGCCCTCAGGGCGAGCGCGGTCAGCGTCGCGGCCGAGTGGGAGGCACGGGCGTGGTCGAGCGACTCGCCGTCGTGTGCGGCTACGGCCTCGCGCGAGAGCGCACCCGCGATCGCGGCGGGGTGGGCCTCGGAGATCCGGTCGAAGCGCACCATCTCCGGCAGCGCCCGACCGGCGATCGCGTCGGGGAGCGGCTCGGCCTCGGCGGCGACGAGGGGCGCGTAGGCGCCGGGGGAGCGACGGACGGTCTGGCAGGCGTTGTTGATCAGGACGTCGAGCGGCCCGGCCGCCGCGACGTCGTCGGCCAGCGCGACCACCTGGGTCGGGTCGCGCAGGTCGATGCCGACGATCTTGAGCCGCCCGATCCAGTCGGCGGCGTCGGGCAACGAGGAGTACCGGCGTACGGCGTCGTGCGGGAAGCGGGTCGTGAGGGTCAGGTGGGCGCCGTCGCGCAGGAGGCGCAGGGCGATGTACATCCCGATCTTGGCGCGACCGCCGGTGAGCAGCGCGCGCCGGCCGCTCAGGTCGGTGCCCTGGTCGCGCTTGGCGTGGGAGCGGGCCGCGCACGTCGGGCAGAGCCAGTGGTAGAACGCATCGACCAGCGTGTAGTCGTCCTTGCAGATGTAGCACCCGCGCGGGTTGATCAGCTCCCCGGCGAAGGCGCCCGTCGTGGGGGTGGTGAGCAGGGTCCCCTCGGTCTCGTCGTCGATGCGCAGCGGCGACCCGGTGGCGGTGGCCTCGGTGACGGCGCGGTCGTGGGCGAGCTCTTCGGCGCGCTTGGCAGCACGCCGGTCGCGCTTGAGCGCCTTGTACATGTGGGAGGCCGCGCGCTTGACCCGGACGTGGTCGGGGTGGTCCTCGGGGATCGTGTGCAGCTGCCCGAGCACGCGCAGGGTGGCGTCGAGGTCGTCGGGGTCGATCACCCGCGGATCCTACGGTGGACTCAGCCGGTCTCGGGCACCCGCGTCACGCGGTAGCGCACGAACGACGGGACGGCCAGGGCCGCGACGAGGACCCCGACGACGACGAGCACCCCGCCGCCGGCAGCCGCGGCCGCCGTACCGATCAGGGCCGCCGAGGCCCCGTGCGCCACGTCGGCCACCCGCGGCCCGCCGGCGACCACCACGATGAAGATGCCCTGGAGCCGACCGCGCATCTCGTCGGTCGCCACGGTCTGCAGCATCGAGGACCGGAAGGCGGCCGAGGCCATGTCGGCCGCGCCGCCCACGGCGAGCATCAGCACCGCCACCACCAGCATCGACGCGCGCAACGAAGCGGATGCCCCGGCGATCCCGACCGCGACCCCGAACCCGACCATCGCGCCGCCCCAGACGAGGATGCAGACGACCACCGCACGTCCCTGGGCCTCGACCCGGGAGACCCAGCCGGACAGGACGCCCCCGACCACGGCGCCGATCGGGATGGCGGCGAACAGGAACGCGAACGCGAGTCCGCCGGCGTCCGGACCGTCGAAGGACTCCGAGGCGATCTCGGGGAACAGCGCGCGGGGCATCCCGAAGACCATCGCGACAAGGTCGACGACGAAGGACATCATCAGCACCGGCTGGGTCCGCAGGAAGGTGAAGCCCTCCACTACCGAGCGCAGCCCGGGCGTCTGCGCGCGAGCGCCGGCACCCTCGGGACGCTCGATCCGCAGCGAGGGGAGCCGGACGACCGCCGAGAGGGTGGCGAAGAGGGTGATGGTGTCGATGAAGTAGAGCCACTCGAGCCCGATGAAGGGGATCAGGATCCCGGCGACGAGCGGGCCGGCGATGCCGCCGGCCATCATCACCGTCATGTTCAGCGAGTTGGCCGCGGGCAGCAGGTCGGGGGCCAGCAGCCGGGGCAGCACGGCGCTGCGGGTGGGCTGGTTGATCCCGAAGAACGCCTGCTGCACCGAGAACAGGCAGAGCAGGAGCCACACGTCGGTGCTCCCCAGCGCGGCCTGCACCCAGAACAGCGCGCTGGTCCCGATCAGCCCGGACGTCGAGATGATCAGCAGGGTACGGCGGTCGAAGACGTCGGCGAGCGCCCCGCCCCAGAGCCCGAACACGACGAGGGGGACGAGCCCGAACAACCCCGTCAGCCCGACGTACGCCGAGGAGCCGGTGTCGGCGTAGATCTGTGCCGGCACGGCGACCACGGTCAGCTGGGCGCCGATGACGGTGATGATGTTGGCGGTCCAGAGCCGCCGGAAGTGGTCGTTGCGCAGTGGCCGGGTGTCGGCGACGAGCCCCCGCAGGCGCTCCCTCACACGCGACCCACCCCGGCGGCGTGGCGCTGAGCGAGCTCGCGGTAGTAGATCGCGTTGGTCTCCACCCAGAACTCCGAGGAGGTCCCCTCGATCGGCTTGGTCGCCCTGCACGGGATCCCGGCTGCCACCACTCCGGCGGGGATCTCGGCGCCGGGGGTGACCACCGAGCCCGCGGCGACGAGGGTGCCGGCGCCGACCCGGGCGCCGTCGAGCAGCGTGCTGCCGTTGCCGATCAGCGCCTTCTCGCCCACCTCCTCGCAGTGCACGACGCAACCGTGCCCGATCGTGGCGTCGGGGCCGATCGTCAGGGTCGCCTCGGGTGCGGCGTGGAGCACCGAGTTGTCCTGCACGTTCGTCCCGGCCCGGACGATCACGGTGCAGATGTCGGCGCGGATGACCACGCCGTACCAGATCGAGGCCCCGGCCTCGACGGTCACGTCACCGATCAGCGTGGCCGTCGGTGCGACGAACGCGTCGGGGTGCACGACCGGGTGCTTGCCCTCGAAGGAGAAGAGATTCACGCGGTGACGCTAGCGTCAGGGCATGGCGCGGCTCTTCACCACCCAGCGAGCACAGCGACCCGTGCCACCCCCCACGCCGCGCAGCGAGGCGGTCGTGCAGGTCCTCGTGGGCGTCGTGATCGGCGCCGGGGCGGTGTACGTCGGAGCCGTCACCCGCCGCGGACCGGTCGTGGCGCTCGTCGTGCTGCTCATCGGTGCCGCCTACCTGCTGCGCAACTGGCACCGGGTCAGGTGGGTCGCCCGCGGCACCCTGGCCAGCGGGCTGGCCGCACTGGCGGCGGTCCTGGTGATCCTGCTGGCCGGTCACGACGTGGTCTGAGGTCGAGGCGGGATGGTCGGTGTGCTGCGACAGTCCTGGTGTCGAGATCGCACAATGATGGAGTTGTTGCACGGGGTCGGCTCAGAACCCGGTCCCAACGCCACCATCGTGGCCTCTGGACACGCCCGCTCCACGACGGCTCAGCGGTCGGCGCAGTAGCGTCGAACCCATGACCACGGCCCCGCAGCCCGACCTCGAGTCCCTGACCGCAGCCCTCGAGCAGCAGGGCGTGCGTGGTGTGACCATCGGGTGGGTCGACAACAACGGCACCGTCCGCTCGCGCACGGTGCCGATCGCGGCGTTGCCGACCGCCGCGCGCAAGGGCGTCGGCATCTCCTCGACCTTCGCGGTCTTCGACTCCCACGACGCCGTCACGTTCGCCTTCGAGGGGATCGCGACCCCGTCGGGTGACGTCCGGCTGGTGCCGGTCATCGAGTCCGCCGCCGATGTGACCCCGCTCGCCGGTCAACGAGGACAGGCCTGGGTCAACGGGCGGCAGGTCGCCGCCGACGGCGAAGCCTGGCCCTACTGCCAACGGGCCGTGCTCGAGCGACAGGTCGCCGCCGCGGCCGAGGCGGGCTTCGAGGTGCGGGCCGGGTTCGAGATCGAGATGGTCGTCGTCCGCGACGACCTGCTGGCCGATCCCGCGGGCGACGACTGGCGTCCGGCCCACCGTGGCCCGGTCTACTCGCCCAACGCCCTGCGTGACGTGGACGAGTTCGTCCACCAGCTCCTCGGCGACCTGGCGGCGCACGGGATCTCGATCGGCCAGCTCCACGCCGAGTACGGCGGGGCGCAGGTCGAGATCGCCCTCGACGCCCTGGATCCTCTCGCGATGGCCGACACCCAGGTGCTGGCGCGCCAGACGATCCACGCCGCCGCCCGCGCGCACGGTCTGCGCGTCAGCTTCGCCCCGATCACCACCGCCGACGGCGCCGGCAACGGCTGGCACCTGCACACCTCCCTGGTGCGCGAGGGGCGCAACGCGCTGACCGGCACCGGGTCCGACACCGACGAGCACGGGCTCTCCACCACCGGACGCGGCTACCTGGCCGGGTTGCTGCGAGAGCTCCCCGGACTCGTCGCGGTCACCGCCCCCACCACGGGCTCGTTGATGCGTCGCCGCCCCGGCTTCTGGGCCGGCGCCTACGGCTTCTGGGGGGTCGAGAACCGCGAGGCCGCGCTCCGGCTGGTGCCGTCCTCCCCGCTGCTCGGCACCGAGCACACCAACGTCGAGCTCAAGGCGTGCGACGCCTCGGCGAACCCCTACCTGGCGCTCGCGGTGGTGATCGCCGCCGGTCTCGCCGGGGTCCGCGACGGTGCCGGCGCCACCCTGCCCGACCCCGTGCAGGACGACGTCGGGGGCTGGGAGGACGCTGCGCGGGAGGCAGCCGGGATCAGCCCCCTGGCCACCACCCACGAGGAGCAGCGGGCCCACCTGCTCGCCAGCGACCTCGTCCGCGACGTCCTCGGCGAGGAGCTGCTGGGTGCCTTCGTCGCGGTCCGCGACTCCGACGCGGCCTGGGCCGCCGAGCACACCCCGGAGGAGACGGTCGCCTCGTTGAGGTGGAGGTACTGACGGTGTCGGGGGCCGCGACACCCATTCCACCCATTCCATTCGTCCCACCCGTCCGCCGCCTGGTCGGCGCCGAGGCGATCCTCGCCGCCCACGGCCCGGCCCTTCCGCAGCCCGACCAGCAGTGCGGTCCCTTCGCCGCGTGGGCGGCCCTGCACGCGGTGCTGCCGGACCCGCCGTCGGTCATCGCGCTCGCTCGCGCGAGCGGCACCCGGATCTGGCCGCACGACACCCCGGCCTGGCGACCGGAGGGCGCGCCGTTGGACCGCAGCGGGTGGGACGTCCTGCCCCGCGCCGCCACGGCCGAGCTGAGCGGCACCGACGCCGCCGCCCTGGCTGCCGGCCTCGCCCGGGCGGTGTCGGGCGTGAGCGTCGTGCCCGCGCGAGGACCGGGCGCCACGGCCGACCTGCTGCGCCGGCTGATCGCCCTCGACCGCCCGGTCGGGGTCGTCGTCAACCTGCGCACCGGTCACGTCGCCCCCACGGGGATGGACTGGGACGTGGGGCACTTCGCGGTCGCGTGGGGCATCGTCGGCGACCGGGTCGCGCTCGCCGACTCCTACGCCGAGCTCGGGGCAAGCGGACTCCCGGCCGGAAGCCGGTTGGTCGAGGCCGGGTCGCTCGACGTCGCCACCGCCGAACGGGGCCTGCTCCTGCTGGCCGCGCCGCACGACGTACCGGCTGCCGAGGAGGCCGCGGTCGCGGCCGGGTTCAGCCTCGGCCTCTGGGCGACCTGATCAGAGGTCGGCGTCCATCGCCGCGGTGAACTCCCGCTTGACCGAGCGCCACTGCTCGTCGGTCATGCCCCGTCGCCAGTACGGCGAGCAGGACATCGCCTTCGCGGAGAGACCGCGCTCGAGCACGAGGTGGCGGCGGATCGCGCGGATCTCCTCGGCCTCGCCGTGCACGAAGACCTGCGGGGTGCCCGGGGGGAAGTCGAGGGCCTCGACCGAGGCGGGCAGCGTGAGCCCCGCGCCGCGGTGCAGCCACTCCAGGTCCAGCGTGGCGGGGCTCCTCAGCGCCACCTCGTGCTCGGGACCGTCGCAGACCAGGCGGACGACGGCACGCGCCGTCCGCGGCAGCGCCTCGAGCGCGGCGGCGATGGCGGGCAGCGCCGACTCGTCGCCCACCAGCAGGTGCCAGTCGGCGGTCGCGTCGGGGTGGTAGCCGCTGCCGGGGCCGTTGAAGACCAACGTGTCGCCGGGCGAGGCGGCGGCGGCCCAGGGGCCGGCCGCACCCTCGTCGCCGTGGACGACGAAGTCCAGGCTGAGTCGGCGCTGCCCGGCGTCCCAGGCACGCACGGTGTAGCGGCGCCGGGCCGGCCACTGGGCTCGCGGGAGGGTCTCCACGACGTCGCGCGGGTCGAAGACCGGGCCGTACGACGCACCGACGGGTGGGATCGCCACGTTGACGTAGGTGTCGCTGGCGTCGGGCATCTCGAACCCGTCGAGCCCGGACCCGCCCAGGACGACGCGGACGAGGGTGGGGGTGAGGCGCTCGGTGGAGACGACCTCGCCGTACATGGTGGCCATGTCGACCATGGTGCAGGACGCCCCACCCCGGGGTGAGCGAGGGGGCTTGGGCGAGGGAGTTGACTCCTCTCATGAGCCGCCCCACCCCGATCAAGCCGGGTCCCGGACAGGAGTCGGTCTGGGACTACCCCCGACCGCCCCGCCTGGAGGCCAGCACCGCCTCGATCCAGGTGGTCCTCGGGGGAGAGACGATCGCCTCGACCACGAGGTCGTGGCGGGTCCTGGAGACCAGTCATCCCCCGACCTACTACCTGCCCCGCGAGGCGTTCCTCGACGGGTCGCTGCGCGAGGCCGACGGCTCGTCGTTCTGCGAGTGGAAGGGGATGGCGTCCTACCTCGACGTCCAGGGTGGTGGCCGGGTCGCGCCGCGCGCGGGATGGACCTACCTCTCGCCCACCGGGGGCTTCGCGGACCTGGCAGGGGCGGTCGCGGTGATGCCGGCCGCGATGGAGCGCTGTGTGGTCGACGGCGAGGTCGTCACACCCCAGGAGGGGGGCTTCTACGGCGGCTGGATCACCTCGGGGGTGGTCGGCCCGTTCAAGGGGCAACCCGGATCGTGGGGGTGGTGAGGGGGCTGCCCTACTTCCGGCAGACGCTGCCGTCGTAGTAGAAGTCCGCACCCTTCAGCAACCGGCACGCACCGGTCGGGAAGAACTCCCCGGATCCGGGGCCTCCGTTGCACGGCCCGTCGGACTCGCCGGGCAGCTTGACCCACAGGCGCCCGTCGAAGGCGCCCTTGAAGATCAGCCGGGGGTCCGCGCCGATGCGCGCGGCCAGCGGGTTGCAGACGTCGCCGTTGGCCGGGCCCTTCTTGCCGGCGCCGTTGCGCGAGGTGTCGACGATGTAGCGCACGCCCTTGATCTTGCGCTTCTTCAGCTGCTTGATCAGGGAGCGGGCGTACGCCGCCTCGTTCTTGTTGGTGCGGGAGTTGGCGACGTTCGTGGCGAACCCGCGTGCCTGCTTGATGCCGGCCTTCTTGAGCAGGGGCGCCATGTGGGTCGAGGAGCGCCACCCGGAGTGGCCGGCGTCGATGTAGACCCAGGCGCCGGCCTGGGTGAGCTTCTTGGTGGCGAACCTCAGCAACCCGAGCCGGTCGCCGCGACCGGTGCAGTCAGGGTTGTCGATGAAGGGGATCGCGTCGGGCTCGAGGACCACGATGGCCTTGCCGCCGCGCATCCCGTTGGCGACCTGGGCGACCCACCTCTTGTAGAACTTGTCGGTGATCTGGTCGTCCTGCGAGGAGTAGAGCCCGCAGTCGCGGTCGGGGATGTTGTAGACGACCAGCAGCGGGGTCTTGCGGGCCGAGCGGGCACGCGAGATGTAGGCCTTGGTGGCCTCGCGCGCCGCGGACGGGCTCGCGTAGTAGTCGGTGATCCACAACGGCTGGGCCCGCCTGCCGATCGCCTTGAAGGCATCGCCGGCGTTGGCGGCCTTCATCCGGTCGTCGACGAAGAGCCCGCGCTTGGTGCGGGGGTCCGCCTTCGGCCGGGCGTTGAACGGGGCGTCGACAGCGAGGTCAGGTGTCGTGACCGCGCTGCGCGGGCTGCTCGCCGTACCGGCGACGGCGGGCCCGGGGACGACGACGGGGCTCGCCACCAGGGCGAGGATCAGGGCGCTGAGGAAGGCGCGCAGGCCGGGGAAGCACACTGTCCGATTCTAGGGCGGCGCGCAGCCCGCGGCAGGGGTTCATCGGATCTCGCTGATGGCCCGATCGGGCTACTCGGTCGCCGTCTCCCGTCGGGGTCGTCGGTGCCGTCGGGGTCGGGCGTAGGCTTCCGGCCGTGACGAACGCTGCCCCCGGTTGGTACGCCGATCCCTTCGGTCGGCACGAGGTCCGCTACTACGACGGCTCCGGCTGGACCGAGCACGTGGCCTCCCACGGCCGACAGAGCACCGACCCCCCGGTGCAGGGTCACGTGCCGAGAGTCGACCGGGCACCCGAGAAGGTGCAGCGCGACGTCCAGCGCGCGGGCACCGCGGGGCAGGCGGCCTTCGCCGGCGGTGGCTCCTTGTTCACCGAGCCCGTCCTCGTGGTCAACCAGAAGGCCAAGCTCATCGAGGTCAACAACGAGTACGCCATCTACGACCAGCACGCCCGTCAGATCGGCGCCGTCCGGCAGGTCGGTCAGAGCGCGCTCAAGAAGGCCGCGCGCGTGCTCACCTCCTACGACCAGTTCATGACCCACAAGCTGCAGGTCGTCGATGCCACCGGGACGCCGGTGCTGGCGATCACGCGGCCGGCGAAGTTCGTGAAGTCCAGGGTCATCGTGCAGGACCCGACGGGCAACGAGATCGGTCAGCTCGTGCAGCAGAACGTCTTCGGCAAGATCCGCTTCGGCCTGATCGCGGGTGGCCACCAGGTCGGCTCCATCAACGCCGAGAACTGGCGGGCGTGGAACTTCTCGATCCGCGACCACGCCGACATCGAGGTCGCCCGGATCACCAAGACCTGGGAGGGCCTGGCGAAGACGATGTTCACCACGGCCGACAACTACGTCGTCCAGATCCACCGTCCCCTCGAGGGCCCGCTGCAGGCACTGGTGGTGGCCGCCGCGGTCAGCGTGGACACCGCGCTCAAGCAGGACCAGCGCGGCCTGGGCTGAGGCAGCGGCACGTAGTTTCTGAACACGTTCCTCCGGCGCTGTCGGATCCGGTCCGCGGCGTTCGTGGAACACCTGAGAGGCGGCCACTCGGGCCGCCGCACCTGGAGGAGAGACCACATGTCGCAGTACTTCCTGGCCGTCAACCACGACCCCGCCGACGAGGCCCGGATGGCCGAGATGACCCCGGCCCAGATGCAGGAGGTCTTCGCGGCGGTCGATGCGTTCAACACCGAGGTCAAGGAGCAGGGCGCCTGGGTCTTCGCCGGCGGCCTGCAGCCGATCGAGATGAGCACGGTCGTCGACAACACCGGCGCCCAGCCGGTCATCACCGACGGGCCCTACGCCGAGTCGAAGGAGTACCTCGGCGGCTTCTGGGTGATCGAGGCGCCGGACCTGGATGGCGCGCTGGTGTGGGCCCAGAAGGGGTCGAAGGCGTGTGCCGGCAAGGTGGAGGTGCGTCCCTTCCAGGACGAGCCCGAGGCCTGAGCGCCGGCCCGGCGCTCGAGGAGGTCGGCGTGGAGAGCCTCGAGCGGGTCTACCGCGAGGAGTTCGGCCGGGTGGTCGCCTCGCTCACGCGGCGCTTCGGTGACCTCGACGTCGCCGAGGACGCCGCGGGCGAGGCGCTCCTGGTCGCCCTCGAGCGCTGGCCCGTCGACGGCGTGCCGGCCAACCCCGGCGGCTGGCTGACCACGACGGCGACCCGCAAGGCGATCGACCGGCTCCGTCGCGAGTCGCACCGCGACGCCAAGCATCAGGCGGCCCACATGCTGCACGACGACACACCCCACGAGGCCACGGGCGTGGTGGAGGACGACCGGCTGCGGCTGATCTTCACCTGCTGCCACCCGGCGCTGGCGCCCGAGGCGCGGGTGGCCCTCACCCTGCGGCTCCTCGGCGGGCTCACCGTCCCCGAGATCGCCGCAGCGTTCCTGGTGCCCGAGACCACGATGGGTCAGCGGATCACCCGCGCCAAGAGGAAGATCGCCGCGGCCCACATCCCCTACCGGGTGCCGTGCGCCGCGGACCTCCCGGCGCGCGTCGACGCGGTGCTCGCGGTGCTCTACCTCGTCTTCAACGAGGGCTACCTGTCGACCTCCGGGGACGCCCCGCTGCGCGAGGACCTCACCGCCGAGGCGATCAGGCTCGCCCGGATCCTGCGCGGCCTGCTGCCCGACGCGACGGAGGTCACCGGCCTGCTCGCCCTGATGCTGCTCATCGACGCCCGCCGTACGGCGCGCCTCGCGCCGGGTGGCGAGCTGATCACCCTGGCCGAGCAGGATCGCTCGCGGTGGGACCGTGCAGCGATCGACGAGGGGCACGCCCTGGTGCGCGAGTGCCTGGCCCTCGGCAGGCCGGGGCGCTACCAGCTGCTGGCCGCGATCAACGCCGTGCACACCGACGCCCGGGACGTGCGCGACACCGACTGGTCGCAGATCGCCGCGCTCTACACCCAGCTCGCGGGCATCGACCCCAACCCGATCGTCGCCCTGAACCGGGCCGTGGCGATCGCCGAGCTCGACGGCCCCGAGGTCGCGCTGGCGCTGGTCGACGCGCTGCCACTCGACGCCTACCACGCCTGGCACGCCACCCGGGCCGACCTGTTGCGCAGGCTGGGTCGCAGCGAGGAGGCACGGGCGGCGTACGACCGGGCGCTCGGGCTCAGCGACAACGCGGCCGAGGCGGCGTACCTGTCGCGGCGGCGCGACCAGCTCGGCGGTTGAGTCTGGGAGTGCCCTGCTGAGCCCGGCGGGGCACTCCTCCGTCCCGATCCCGACCCGACACGCCGCGGATCCGCCCGACAGGCGACGGAAACGGGAAGGACTGTTCCGGCCCCGACCGTCTACCGTGGCCCCGTGACGATCTCGCCGCTGACCCTGCCCGATGCCGAGCACGCCGAGGAGTGGGTCCGGACCCGCGCGGAGGAGGGGATCGCGGCCGCTCGGCAGCTGATCGACGGCCTGCGCGAGGACCCGCCCACGGAGGCGATGGCGGCGCTGCTGGTCTGGGACGAGGCAGCGCTGCAGCTGGGCAACGTGGCGGCGATGGGTTCGCTCTACGGCAACGTGCACCCCGACGAGGCGGTACGCACCAGCGCCGAGAAGGCCGAGCAGGACGTGATGCGTCTGATGACCGAGCTGAGCCTCGACCGCGGGCTCTACGAGGTCTTCGCCGGACTGGACGCCTCCGGGCTCGACGAGCAGGCGAGCCGGCTGATGGCCAAGGTGCTGGCCGACTTCACCCGCGCCGGCGTCGACCAGGACGATGAGACCCGGGCCCGGATCACCGCGATCAACGAGCGGCTCACCGAGATCGACCAGGAGTTCGGCAAGGTCATCCGCGACGATGTCCGCACCATCCGGGTCGTCCCCGAGCGGCTCGCCGGGCTGCCGCAGGACTTCCTCGACGCCCATCCGGTCGACGACGACGGGCTGGTCACCGTCACCACCGACTACCCCGACGCCGTGCCCACCCGGATGTTCGCCCACGACCAGGACGTCCGCCGCGACATGACGGTCGCCTTCCTCGAGCGGGGCTGGCCGGCCACCGACCCGCTGCTGCGCGAGATGTTCGAGCTGCGCCACGAGGTCGCCAACCTCGTCGGCTACGCCGACTGGGCGGCGTACGACGCCGACGTGAAGATGATCAAGGAGGGCCCGGCGATCCCGGCCTTCATCGACAAGATCGCCGACGCCGCCGCCGAGCCGATGGAGCGAGACCTGGCGATCCTGCTCGAGCGCTACCGGTCCGACTTCCCCGACGCCGAGCGCGTGCCCAACTACGACGCCTCCTACTACGAGGAGCTGGTCCGCAAGGAGCAGTACGACGTCGACTCGCAACGGGTGCGCACCTACTTCGCCTTCGACAAGGTGCGACAGGGCCTCCTGGACGTGACCGGCCGACTCTTCGGGCTGCGCTACGACCGGATCGAGGACGCGACGGTGTGGGACGCCGACGTCGCGGTCTACGACGTCCACGACGTCGCCGCGGGCCCCGAGGCGGGTCCGCTGGGAAGGATCTACCTCGACCTGCACCCGCGCGAGGGCAAGTACAAGCATGCCGCGCAGTTCACGCTCACCGACGGGGTCTCCGGCCGCCAGCTGCCCGAGGGCGTGCTGGTCTGCAACTTCTCGCGCGGGCTGATGGAGCACGACCACGTCGTCACGCTCTTCCACGAGTTCGGCCACCTCGTCCACCACGTGCTCGGCGGACAGGTGCCGTGGGCGCGCTTCGCCGGGGTCGCCACCGAGTGGGACTTCGTCGAGGCGCCCTCGCAGATGCTCGAGGAGTGGGCCTGGGACCCCGACATCCTCAGCAGCTTCGCCACCGACGCCGACGGTGAGGCGATCCCCACCAGCCTGGTCGAGTCGATGCGGCGCAGCGACGACTTCGGCAAGGGCTACACCGCGCGGGTGCAGATGTTCTACGCCGCGATGTCCTACTACTTCCACGTCGAGCGCCCCAGCGACCTGACGGCGCGGATGATCGAGCTGCAGGAGCGCTACTCGGCGTGGCCCTACCTCGAGGGCACCCACATGTTCGCCAGCTTCGGCCACCTCGGTGGCTACAGCTCGGGCTACTACACCTACATGTGGTCACTGGTCATCGCCAAGGACCTCTTCAGCGCCTTCGACCCGGCCGACCTCTTCGACGAGGCCGGCACGGGGGTCGCCGGCCGCTACCGCGACCGCGTCCTCGCGCCCGGCGGCACCAAGGACGCCGCCGACCTGGTGGCGGACTTCCTGGGTCGGCCGTACACGTTCGACGCGTATGCGGCGTGGCTGGCCGAGTAGGGCAGTTTCTCCGCTGAAGTGGAGAAACTCCCGCTTGTGTCGAGAAGTTCCATGACACAAGCGGGAGTTTCGTCACCGTGGCCCGTGGCCCGTGGCCCGGTCAGCGTCGCGAAGCTACTTCTTGCCCACCACCGAGACCGTGTACGCCGTGTCGGCCTGCGGCTCGGTGCCGAAGCGAGCGTTCGGCAGGAGGAGGCGTCCGCGCTTGGCCGCGATGGTGGTCGGCACGTCGAAGGTCGTGCTGCGGATCGTGGCGACCCGCTCGCCGGAGGTGCCGCGCTTGTCCAGCTTGAGCTTGACGACCTTGTCGAGGCGGTTGCGCACGACGTACAGCCTGCGGCCCTGGAGGAGCATGCCGTCGCCGTTGGTCAAGGACTGTCCGCCGAGGTCGGCCTCGACCGCGAAGCCGGCCACCTTGCCCTTCGTGGGGACGCGGAAGAGCGTGCCGTCGGTGGAGTTCACGACGAGCAGGGCCTTGCCGTCGGGCGACCGGGTGATGCCGTTGGCCCCGAACCCGTCGGGCTGGGCCCACTCGCCGGACAGGGCGATGGTGCGGACCTTGCGCTGTGGTGCCGGACGGCCCTTCTTCGTGATCGGGACCCGGTAGATCTCCGGTGCCGCGGAGTTGGTGAACCATGCGGCGCGCGGGGTGACGATCACGTCGTTGATGAACGCCGGGCCCTCGGTCAGCGTGTAGTCGGCGACGACCTCGCCGGTGTCGGTGTCGACGACGCGCGCGGTGCCGGCGTCGCCGCCGGAGACGTAGAGCCGACCGGTGCGTCGGTGGACGTCGAGGCCGACCGAGGCAGTGCCCGGGCCCTCGCTGATGACGTCGCCCTCACCGGTGCGGACGTCGAAGGCGTAGATGTCGCCGTCGGCGAGCGAACCGGCGTACGCCGTTCGCTTGCGGATCGCGATGCCCTCGGGCTGGAAGCCGTCGGGAAGGGCGATGGTGCGGTCGCCGTCCGGTCCGGCCGGAGCCTGGGAGGGGGCGGCCGACGCGGTGGCGCCGGGGGCCAGGAGGGCGGCTCCGAGCGCGGCAGCGGCGAGGAACGCGGCAGGTGAGCGATGTCGTCCGAGAGTGGTCCCAAGAGTGGTCATGGCCTCGACCGTAGCCGGGGAGGGGTTGTCGAACGGGTGAGGTACGACGGGCTCAGGAGGGCGAGGAGGCCGGCCTCCGACCCGCCGGAGCCGCACCATTGTGGCCACCCGGCAGCGCAAATGGCCCGCGAGGTTTACCGTGACACCATGTCCGACCACGCGCTTGGCTTCGACCTGACTCCCGACCACCTCGAGCTGAAGAACTGGCTCCACACCTTCGCCGCGGACGTGATCCGACCGGCCGCCTCCGAGTGGGACGAGAAGGAGGAGTTCCCCTGGCCCGTGGTCGAGGAGGCCGCCAAGGCCGGCATCTACTCGATGGACTTCTTCGCCACCCAGGGCTTCGACCCGACCGGGCTCGGGATCCCGGTCTCGATGGAGGAGCTGTGCTGGGGCGACGCCGGCATCGGACTCGCCATCGTGGGCACGGCCCTGGCCGCTGCCGGCGTGAGCTCGAACGGCACCCAGGAGCAGGTGCTCGAGTGGGTGCCGGAGATGTTCGGCGGCCCGGGGGACCTCAAGCTCGGCGCGTTCTGCTCCTCCGAGCCGGACGCCGGCAGCGACGTGGGCGCGATGCGCACCCGGGCGCGCTACGACGAGGCCACCGACGAGTGGGTCATCAACGGCACCAAGACGTGGGCGACCAACGGCGGGCTGGCCGATGTCCACGTGGTGACGGCCGTGGTCGATCCCGACCTCAAGACCCGCGGCCAGGCCAGCTTCGTCGTACCGCCCGGGACCAAGGGGCTGAGCCAGGGCCAGAAGTTCCACAAGCACGGCATCCGGGCCTCCCACACCGCCGAGGTCGTCCTGGACAACGTGCGGGTGCCCGGGCGCTGCCTGCTCGGCGGCAAGGACAAGCTGGACGCCCGGCTGGCTCGCGCCCGCGAGGGCTCCAGCGCCAAGGGCAACGCCTCCATGGCCACCTTCGAGCGCACCCGTCCCGCCGTCGGTGCGATGGCGGTGGGCATCGCCCGCGCCGCCTACGAGGTCGCGCTCGACTACGCCAGGACCCGCGAGCAGTTCGGCAAGGCCATCATCGAGAACCAGGGCGTGGCCTTCGTGCTCGCCGACATGGCGGTCGCGATCGATGCCAGCCGCCTCCTCGTGCACCGGGCGGCCTGGATGGCGAGCCAGGGCAAGGCGTTCAACGCCGCCGAGGGCTCGATGTCCAAGCTGATGGCGGCCGAGACGGCGGTCAAGGTCACCGGTCAGGCCATGCAGATCCTCGGCGGCAACGGGTTCACCCGCGAGTACCCCGTCGAGCGGTGGGCACGCGACGCGAAGATCTACACGATCTTCGAGGGCACCTCCGAGATCCAGCGGCTCGTCATCGCGCGCACCGTCTCGGGATCGCCGATCCGGTAGCGGCACGGTCGGGCTGCGGATTTCAGTCTGACCATCTTTGAAAACCCCGCGCGAGCCCTCGCTGGGCCTCGACAGGATGTGAGGCGTCGAGATCCGGGATCGACGTCCGCGGGGCTGTGAGGGCGGCCCCACCTTCGAGAGGATCTTCCGTGCTGCGCGCTGTGCTGCGACTTCTGCTTGCCTTGACGTTGGCGACCACTGTCATCGCCGCCGCCCCCAGTCCGGCTCACGCGGCACCACCGCCCTATGACTCCCAGTACGACGCCTCCTGCAGCGAGAGCTACCGAGGCGGGTTCATCGTGGCCCCTGAGGACCTGTGCACCCGGCACGCCGCGTCCTTCTTCCGGAAGAGGTCGACCGCGAAGCACTACCGAGACGAGTACGGCGTCAGCCCGAACGCCCTGTACTGGGCCGAGCAGGAGTCCCTGAGCCTGGCCGACGAGTACTTCACCGGCTGTGCGCCGTCGATCCCCGATCCGGGCCCGACCAAGTTCTGCGATCCCTCCCACCTCACGTCGAACCCCGTCAGCACGGCCTGGGCTGGCGACACGGACGTCCTGGCCTGGAGGGTCGGTTCACAGCTCGGGTTCATCGCGCTGCTGTGCGGCAACTTCTCCGCCGTCATGCCGCCCCCGCCGCATCCCAAGATCACCGGCCAGAAGTTCGAGGACGTCAACGACAACGAGACGAAGGACCCAGGAGAGGGCTGGATGAACGGTGTCGTCATGCGTCTCTACAAGGACGGCGTCAAGCTGGCCCAGACCACGACCTCCGGCAACGGCCGTTACACCTTCGACCTCGACGCCGAGGACGACCTCGACCTCGGTCCGGGCACCTACACCATCCGGGAAGTGGAGCCGGCCGGCTACGAGCAGACCACCGATGACCCGGTCGTCGTCGTCCCCCCTGGCGCCGGTGACAGGACCTTCACCGCCGACCTGATCGGCAACACCAAGGAGACCGACGTCCAGATCACCAAGACCTCGGTCGTCAACCCGACCACGGCGGGCCTGGAGTCCGAGTGGGACCTCGTCGTGCGCAACAACGGTCCGTGGCCCGCGCCCGACGTCACCCTCAGCGACACCTTCCCCTCCGACTACACGGCCATCACCCACGTGTCGCACCCGCAGTGCTCGGCCAGCGGGCTGACCCTGTCCTGCTCCTTCGGGACCCTCGCGGTCGGTGCCACTCGCACCGTCACCGTGCGGTCGCTGTCGCGGCCGGACCTCCTGCCGGAGGACGGGCCGATCCTCAACACCGCCCGTGTCGACACGTCCATGCGCGAGAGCGACTACGACAACAACGTCTCCAGCGACGACACACCCCTGGTGACCAGAGCCGAGGTGTCGGTCACCAAGGCGGCCGACCGGACGACGTACTACGGAGGCGACTCGATCACCTACACGATCCTGGTCACCAACGACGGCCCGTCCTGGGCCCGCAAGGTGGTCGCCACCGACGACGTTCCCGACCGCTTCGAGGTCCTCGGCGCGACGAGCAGCGCAACCACACCGTGCCTGACCTCGCCGAACAGCCAGGAGGTGTCCTGCGACCTCGGCACGATGAGGGTGGGCCAGCAGCACACGATCACGATCGAGGGCCGCGTCCGGGGCAAGCACCCGGACGATGCTCCCCCGACGGGCCACGAGCACCTGCTGGACGTCCAGAAGGTCGACCGCACCTGGGAGCTGGACGGCGGCGCCGACGGCACGTTCGACCTCGACTGCGGCGCGCGAGGCTACGTCACCGACGTGCTGGTCCGGGTCGACGCAGTGGACGGTGGCACGACCGACCAGGTGACCCGCCTGGGTGCGTTCCCCACCTCCCGCACGGCGGGGCGCATCGTCCTGGACAACACCGCGGCCGGACGCGCCCAGGGCAACATGGAGCTCGTCTGCCTGGCGCCCGGCACGGTGGACGGCAACGACCACGACCACGAGGTGCTGGCCGGCTCGGTCCGCTCGGCCGCGCACACCCTGCCCGCCGAGCCCGCTGACGCCAGCGACCCGACCGGCGTGTCGACCCACTCGGTGGTCGTGGAGGCCGGACTCGGCACGCACGTCGCCGCGCCGGGCTACGAGGTGGTCGCGGGCTCCGCGAGGCTGATGGAGTCCCACCTGCGCGAGTACGGGTGGGAGCTGGTCTTCGAGGTGCCGGACGGCGACGTCGACGCCGTCGTGACGGTCAGCTACCTACCCCTGCAGGCGCGACTGAGCTACGCGGACGCGAGCCGCACCCACCCCCGGCACACCCACGAGCTCCTCCTCACCCACCCGGAGATCACCGTGACCCTGCCCCCGGGTCGCAGCGAGCACCAGGTCACCTGCGCGTCGACGCAGGGCAAGGGCGCCAAGGGTCTGACGGCCACCTTCACCTACCCGCCCGACCCGTCGGCCGAGCCGGTGACCTGGCGCTACTCGGTGCTCAACCCGACCTCGCAGCCGATCGAGGCGACGTTCGACCTGGTCTGCCTCGAGCTCCAGCCCGGTCCGGACAGCGAGTTCCACACGCCCGAGAACACGGTGGTGGTCCAGACCGAGACCCCCGACGACGACCCGTCGGACAACACCGACTCCGTGACGGTGCTGGTCATCGTGGCGGCCGAGGGCGACCCCGTCGCTCCGCCGACGACGCCGACTCCGGCCGGTCCGGCGCCCGCGCCCATCGCCGTGCGCAAGGCGGTCAGGCAGGGTCGCACGATCCTCGCTCGGCTCGTCCCCCGGCGGTCGGGTCGCGCCACGGTCGTGGCCGTGCGTCGACAGGTGGAGCTGTCGTCGTCCCGGGTCCGCGTGCGGCGCGGCGAGCCGGAGCGGTTCAGGATGCGGGCGAAGCAGCTGCGCCGAGCAACCCACCTCGTGGTGAGCCTCCGGGGGGAGAGTGTCCGGGTGCGGCTGCGGTGAGCTCGCCGGTCCCTGCCCGGGCGTCACAACGAGACGAGCAGGGACCGCAGCTCGTCGGTCAGTCCCAGGTCGAACTCCCAGCTGGACTGGTGGGCCTGGTAGCTGCGGCCCCCGTCGTGGTCGACGTCCGGGGGGCTCCAGAACGTGTGGCAGGCGGCGCCGTGCACGGCCGCGAAGAGCTGTTCGTTGCGCGCCTCGTAGGCCCACTGGTTGAGCACGACCACCGACTCGAGACGCTCGGCGTAGGCGAGGTTGAACATCCCCGCGCCGCCGAAGCCGGCGACCACCCTCGCCCCGGCGAAGAGGGCGACCTGCTCCTCCAGCGGCAGCGGCCCCGGGAAGACCACCGTGTAGCCGGCGGCCTCGAAGAGCGCCTCGACCTGCTCGACGTTGCGACAGGTCCGGTTGCCGCCCCGGCGCGTGACGAAGATCCGCTCGGGCCCGGCGGGGCGCCCGGTGCGCTCGCGCAGCAGGCCCTCGCGCAGCCGTGCCCAGTCGGCGCGCAGGCCGTCGTGGGCGTGGAAGGGTGCCGCGTTGTGCCACATCGGCGTGCACGCGTAGAGCCGGTCGACGGTCACTGGTCCGTCGGCCCACGCGATGTCGTCGGGCGCGATGCCGTACGCCGGCAGCAACCGTGACTCGAGCCGCTTGTCCGGCCCCTGGGCCCGGTCGGGGTGCAGGCGGCAGAGGATCTTCAGGCTGGGGTCGTCGGCCTTGGCGGCGTCCCAGCCCCAGAGCTTGGCGAGCGCCTCGGTCATCAGGTGGCCGAAGTGGCCGGAGTTGTTGTAGCCGAAGTGGAAGAACGAGCCGGGCAGGTGCGTCGGCTCGTCGTGCGGCTTCAGACGGGCGAAGCGCGTACCGGTGTCGCTGATCCCCCAGGCCGTGGGCACGTCGGCGAGGTGCCACCGGAAGGAGTCGGGCAGGAGCGTGCGCCCGTGGTAGGCCAGCGAGTTGAGCGGCAGGGTGACGGCACCGTCGTAGCGGCGCACCGCCAGCGGAGGCGACTCGAGCACGGCCGGCAGCTGCTCGCCGGCCGCCGGGGCGCCGTACTGGCGGTGATCGTGCGTGGTCAGCCTGCACGCAGGCTGCTCACCGACGACGCTCACCTCGAGCCCGGGCTCGCGCTGGGCCAGCACGGTGAGGGCCTGGGCGTCGCGGACCTTGAGCAGGTGGGCGCGGCCCTTGCGGAACAGCGCCAGCTCAGCCGTCACGACCGACGTGTCGCAGCTGCGACGGTGCGCTCGCCAGCGTGACCTCACGTCCTTCGGCCGGGAGGAGGCGGAGAAGCTCTCGGCGAGCCGGGCCAGCGGCGGGGCCTGGCCCCCGTCGGCTGACGGGCGAGCCGGGGGAGCCGGGGCAGCGCCGTGGGCGGCGACCCACACGGCCCCCGGCTCGAGGGCGAAGAACGCTGCTTCGAAGAGGCGGGCCTGCTGCGGCGCCAGGGCCGCACGGGTGTCGAGCACGACCGAGATCGGCGGCAGCGCCAGCAGTGCGTCCGCGAGGTCGTCGGCACGACGACCCACGAGGGTGTGGACAGTGCCCTCCGGCAGCCCGGCCGCCTCCCGGTCGAGTGCGGCGAGACGCTGCTCGGTGGCGGCGATGACGACCACCACACCGCTCGTCGCCCGAGGCCCGGGGAGCTCGACCTCCTGCCGGACGAGGGTGAGGAGGTCGGCGAGCGTGCGGTGCTGCCGGGCCTGCATGGCGCCGACCCTATGCCGCGCGGCGCCCCCGGACGACAGCCGGGCAGCCGACGCGCCGTACGACACGCCCCTAGACTGAGCAGGATGACGCCCCTGCCCTCCCCCGCACGAGGCGCGGCCCGGTGAACGTCACGCTCCGTCGGCGGTTCCGCTTCCGCGGGCACATCGCCGGCGTCGGCAGCGCCAGCGGGGTCCGTATCGTCGTCGGCCGGTGGGTGGACAGCCCGCTGGGCACCTTCGGTGACGCCATGGTCGAACGCGCCGACGGTCGCCGGATCCTCCTGGCCCCCGACGCCACCGTGGCCCAGTTCGTGGCGGCGACCTACTCCTTCGACGAGATTCGGATGGAGCCGTTCACGATCACCGGTGACGGCGACGCGTGGCAGGTGCGCTCCCCCTCCCTCGACCTCGACCTGACCGTGGGTCGACCGACCCCGCTCGGACGGCTGCTGTCCCTGGTGCCCTCCTCGGTGGGCACGGCTCCCTGGTGGTGCGCGGTGACCGACGTCGTGGCTCGCGTCGTGCTGCGCGGCGTACGGACCCGCGGCGCCACCGGCGCGCGACGGGAGTGGTACGGCGCCACCGGGAACCGCGTCATCACCGGTGCCACCGGCACCTTCGACGGACTCGACCTGGGGCCGCTGCAGCCTGTTGCCCCGCAGCCGCGGTTCGGGTTCTCCTCCACCCCGTCCCGACCGTCGGTCACCGACATCGTCACCACCGTCGAGGTCGGCGCCCAGGACGGCATCCTGGGGAGCCGGTAGATCAGCGACCCACCCGGCGCGCGAGCGCCGGCAGCACCCGGTCGCCGATCAGCCGGAGGCTCTCCCAGGAGGGCTCGGCCGGGAGGCCTCCGCACGCCGGGTGCGCGGTGACCAGCGCGATCTCCCCGCTCCGGCAGCGCTCGACGAGGTCGTCGGGCTCGAGCACGACGTACACCCCGGCCGCCTGCATCTCCTCCACGGTGCGCGAGGCGTCGACGACGTACGACGCCGCGTCGCCGTGCCACTGCTGGTAGGCCGTGGCGTCGGCGAGGAGGTGGTGGCCGTGGCGTTCCCAGAAGGTCTCGGGGTCGTCGGAGCAGAAGACGTTCGCCGGCCCGGGTGGCGCGAGCAGCGTGAAGCCCGGGTCGCGACCCGCCTCGCGGCACGCCTGGTCGTAGGCCTCCTTGAGGGCCGGGTCGCCGTGCTGGGGCTGGAAGTGCAGGCCGAGCCGACCGGCGCGACGCGCGGCGGCGAGGGTGCCGCCGCCGTAGAACAGGACCGGGTGCGGCCGGGAGTACGGCGTGGGCAGGACGCGCACCCGGCGACCCTCGTAGGTGAACTCCTCGCCGGTCCAGGCGGCGAGCAGGGTCTGGATCCGGGACTCGAGGTCGGCACCCCGGGTGGACCACGGACGGTCGAACAGCGCGTACTCCTCGGCCCGGTAGCCGAGTCCGATCGTGTGGCTGACCCGGCCCTTGCTCAGGTGGTCGAGCACGGCGAGCTCCTCGGCCAGACGGAGCGGGTCGTAGAAGTTCACCAGCAGCGCCGAGATGGTGACCGGCAGGCGCTCGGTGACGGCTGCCATCGCCGCTGCCACCGGCACGGGGCTCGGCAGGTAGCCGTCCTCGCTGGCGTGGTGCTCGGAGAGCATCAGGGCATCGAAGCCGACCGCGTCGGCGTACGCCGCCTGCTCGAGGCCTCGCGCGTAGAGCTCCTGGCGTTGCGCCGGGGTCGCGCCCGCCGCGCGGAAGTCGTAGCGGACGACGAACTGGGTGCGCGGCATGTCCAGCAGGTTAGAACACGTTCTACCTCGGCGAGCGCGATCGCGGACGCTGGTTCCTGGGAGGGGTCCCCGCCGCCAGGCGCGAGCACCTCTGCCAGGGGCCGAGGTGCTCAGGTGAGGTGGCAGGCCCGGTGCAACCAGGTCGAGGTGACCTCCATGCCGACCTTCTCGTACAGCCCGAGCGCGCCGGTCCGGCTGTCGGTCGACAGCCCCGCGGTCTCGGCGCCGTGCTCGCGGGCCCGGGCGAAGGCGTCGACCATCAGGGCCTGCGCCAGACCGCGGCCGCGCAGGTCACGCCGTACGGCGAGCCGGGAGATGAAGGCCTCGGAGGCCTCGCCCTCCTCGTCGGCGAAGAGCTGCACGTTGGCCACTCCCACCACGGTCCCGTCGGGATCAACCACGACGAGGAGGTGCCACGGCTCGAAGCCGGGGCGCAGGTAGGTCGTGGCGGCGAAGTCCTCGAAGCTCTCACGCTCGCGCGAGGACCACTCGAGGAAGGCGTCCTCGACGACGTCGTGGACTGCGGGGTACTCGGCCGGCTCGGCCGGCCGGACGACGTACCCGGGGGAGAGCGTCCGCTCGACGATCCGCGCACCCTGCGGCAGCTTGAGCACCCAGCTCGTCCAGCGCACGTGGTAGCCCAGGGACGACAGCAGGAGGTCGCCCGGGGAGCTCTCGGGCACTGGCATCCCGACGATGACGGACCCGCGGGCGCGGGCGAGGTCCCGCATCCAGCCGGCCAGCCAGGTGCCGATCCCCAGGCCCCGGTGCGAGGGTCGTACGGCGGCGTCACCCCGCTCGGGACCGTTGACCTCCGCGTAGCCGACGAGCAGGTCGCCGTGATGGCGGTCGAAGACCCCGACCGTGCTGGTCCCCACGTCGAAGCTCGGCCGCTGCCAGTCGCCGACGATGTCGGCCTCCTCGATCTCGACCGTGCCGATGTCGCGGCGCTCCTGGGCCGCCATCGTCTCGTAGACGGCGCGGGCGTCGTCGGCGGTGAGCGGGCGGGAGACCAGGTGGCTGGGCAGTGGTTCAGGCAGTGGTTCAAGCAGTGGCGTCGGCACGGAGGTACTCAAGCAACACCGGTCCGGACCGGGCCACGGATTTCCGGGCCCGGTCCAGACCGGTGCGAGGTGAGCAGCCGCTCAGGCGTTGGCGATCGCCGAGATGTCGAACTCGAGCTTGATCTTCTCCGAGACCAGGACGCCGCCGGTGTCGAGCGCGGCGTTGAAGCTCAGGCCCCAGTCGGAGCGGTTGATCGTGGTCCCACCCTCGAAGCCGAGACGCAGGTTGCCGAAGGGGTCGCGCGCGGTGCCGACCTCCTCGAAGTCGATGCTGACCGACTTGGTGGTGCCCTTGATGGTCAGGTCGCCGGTGATCGTCCACTCGCTGCCCTCGCGCGAGACGTCGGTGGAGGAGAAGGTGATCTCGGGGGTGTCCTCGACGCCGAAGAAGTCGGCCGAGAGGAGGTGGCCGTCGCGGTCGGGGGAGCCGGTGTCGACGCTGCTGGCGGCGATGGTGATGTCGACCTTGGAGCTGGCGGGGTCGGCGGGGTCCACGTGGGCGGTGCCGCTGAACTCCTTGAACTGGCCGCGGACCTTGGTGACCATCGCGTGGCGGGCCACGAAGCCGAGCCTGCTGTGCGCGACGTCGATGGTGTAGTCGCCGGTGATGTCGGCGATGGCGGTGGTGCCGGCGTCGAACTCGCTCATGAGGATGCCTCCAAAAGTAGATGGTTGAACTGTCAATCACCTACAAGGGTCGCCGGGACGATTCCATTCCCGAGAGCTCGAGAAATTCTTCAGACATGCCGACAGCCGCCGACCGGCGGGTCGGCGGCTGTCGGTGGAGCAGGTTGGGGGCGCCGGAGGGCGTCGTGTCGCCGCGCGGGCGGGGCCGGGCTCGGCCGGGCTCTGCTCAGGCAGCGTGCGTGGTGGCGTGGACGGCGACCTGGTCGGGCGTGAGCCAGACGGCCTCCATCCGGTTCCGACCGTTGGGGTCGGTCACCGGGATCCAGCGCATCTCGAGCTGGGCCTGGGCGAGTGTCGTGTCGCGAGTCATCGGACACCTCCTGTTCATCTTCTGTTCACCAAGGTACACGAGCTTCCCCACGCTGCCAAGAGGGTCCGCGTTCCGGGCTGCATTCCCCCACTCGGCCCCCCTGATCACGGCGCCAGCGGAACTTCTCCTCCACCTGCCGGATTCGTACGACCTGCGGCGAGCCCTCGCCGACGCCACTTCCGTCACATCTGTCACATGGGGACGAATCGACCTCGTCACTGGGTACGGCGACACCATGCCCCTGCCGTTGCTGCCCGATATCGGGTCCCGCCGCCGCGGGGAGTCGATTGCCCTGATTCTGACCCGAAATCGGGTCAGAAGTTGCGTTCTTGATCATCTGGTCGGAGGATCCACCGCATGACGCCGGACGCGCACCTGGTGGCGCACCTGGTCGGGAGCACCGGCCTGACTGCCGCCGAGGCCGCCCGCGTCATCGAGGACGTGGTCGCCTTCCACGCCGAGAGCCTCGAGGTCTACGTCCGGCGGCGACACGCGGAGCTGCGCCTGACCGGGCTGCACAACCCCGAGGTGTTCGCGACGCTGGCCTCCGAGCTGGAGCACCGCGTGGTGGCCGCGCCGCGGCTCTCGCCGCGCCAGCTGCGCCGCATCGTGCACGGCTAGCCATCCACCTCGCGACCACACGCTCGACACGACCAGAGACACGACCAGAGAACAGAGGACCACCATGTGCGGGATCGTCGGATACATCGGGACCCAGCAGGCCGCCCCGCTCATCCTCGAGGGGCTGACCCGCCTGGAGCACCGGGGCTACGACTCGGCCGGTGTCGCGGTGCTGGGCGGGTCCAAAGAGTCAGCGCTGCGCGTGGCCAAGAAGGCCGGTCGCGTCCGGGACCTCACCGACGACCTGCCCAAGCGCTTCGCCGGCAAGGTCGGCATCGGGCACACGCGCTGGGCCACCCACGGGCCGGCCAACGACGTCAACGCCCACCCGCACACCGACACGAAGGGTGACGTCGCGGTGGTCCACAACGGGATCATCGACAACGCCTCCTCGCTGCGCTCCCGGCTCGCCCAGGACGGCGTCGACCTGACCTCCGACACCGACACCGAGGTGCTTGCCCACCTGATCGCGCGCTCCACCGCCGAGACCCTGGAGGCCCGGGTGGCCGAGGCCCTCTCGGCGGTCGACGGCACCTACGGGCTGGCCGTCGTGCACGCCGACTTCCCCGACCGGATCGTGGTCGCCCGCAACGGCAGTCCGTTGCTGATCGGGGTGGGCGAGAAGGAGATGCTCGTCGCCTCCGACCTCGCCGCGCTGATCCGGCACACCACGATGGTGGCCCACCTCGAGGACGGCGAGATCGCCACGCTCACCGCCGGTGGCTTCACGACGTACCGCGCCGACCTGACCTCCACCCACCGCACGGCCACCGAGGTCGACGTCGACCCCGCGACGTACGAGGCGGGCGAGCACGAGTCGTTCATGCACAAGGAGATGCTCGAGCAGCCCGACGCCGCGGAGCGGGTGCTGCGGGGCCGTCTGGACGAGCGCTTCGGCACCGCGCACCTGGGCGGGTTGCCGATGGACGCTCGGGAGACCCGGGCCATCAAGCGGGTCAAGATCCTCGGTTGCGGCTCGGCCTACTACGTCGGCCAGATGGGCGCCTCGCTGATCGAGGAGCTCGCCCGGATCCCGGCGGACGCCGAGGCGGCCAGCGAGTTCCGCTATCGCAACCCCGTCATCGAGCCCGACACCCTCTACGTCGCCGTCAGCCAGTCGGGCGAGACGATCGACACCCTGCTCGCGGTCCAGGAGATCCACCGCAAGGGTGGACGCTGCATCGGCCTGGTCAACGTGGTCGGCTCCGCGATCGCCCGCGAGTGCGACGGCGGCATCTACCTGCACGCCGGTCCCGAGGTCGCGGTCGCCTCGACCAAGGCTCTGACCAACATGTTCCTCGGCTTCGCCCTGCTCGCCCTCCAGCTGGGCCGGGTGCGGGACCTGTCGATCTCCGACGGCAAGCGGCTGATCGCCGCGCTGCTCGCCCTGCCCGAGCAGATCGAGCAGATCCTCGGGCGCGAGGAGGAGATCGGTGAGATCGCACAGGTCCTCGCGGCTGCCGAGAGCCTCTTCTTCGTCGGACGCGTGCGCGGCTTCCCGGTCGCGCGCGAGGGCGCCCAGAAGTTCAAGGAGATCAGCTATCGCCACGCCGAGGCCTACCAGACCTCCGAGCTCAAGCACGGACCCCTGGCCCTGATCTCCGGCGACGTGCCGAGCGTCGCGATCGTCCCGCACGACGAGCTGACCGACCGCAACGTGGGCGCCCTGCACGAGATCGCGGCACGCGGCGGCCCGCTCGTGGTGATCACCCACCCCGACGTCGACCTCGGGGCCATCGAGTGCCGTCGCCTCGACGTCCCCCGCTCCGAGCGCGAGCTCGACCCCATCCTGCTGACGATCCCGCTGCAGCTGCTGGCCTACCGCGCGGCGCTGCACCTGGGCCACGACATCGACAAGCCGCGCAACCTCGCCAAGTCGGTGACGGTGGAGTGAGCAGCGGACCACGAGGCACGAGTGGTCGGCGTGGGCGCGTGACGGTCCGGCGAGCCCGCCCCGAGAGCTCGAGGGTGACCCAGCGCACCGCGCCGTCGAATGGAGTGGTAGTGGCGCGAGCCACTACCGTTGTCGGGTGAACGACATCTCTGAGCAGTCCACCGAGCCCACCTTCGAAGACCTGGGCCTCGGTGACGCCGTCCTCAAGGCGCTGCGCGACGTCGGCTACGAGAACCCCTCCACCATCCAGGCGCAGACCATCCCGCCGCTGCTCGCCGGCAACGACCTCGTCGGCCTCGCCCAGACCGGCACCGGCAAGACGGCCGCGTTCGCGCTGCCGATCCTGGACCAGCTCGACGTCCGCCAGAAGTCCGTGCAGGCGCTCGTCCTGGCCCCCACCCGCGAGCTCGCCCTGCAGGTCTGCGAGGCCTTCCAGAAGTACGCCGCCCACACCAAGGGCGTGCACGTCCTCCCCGTCTACGGCGGGCAGGCGTACGGCGTCCAGCTGAGCGCGCTGCGCCGCGGCGTCCACGTGGTCGTCGGCACTCCCGGGCGGATCATGGACCACCTCGAGAAGGGCACGCTCGACCTGTCGGAGCTGAAGTTCCTGGTGCTCGACGAGGCCGACGAGATGCTCAACATGGGCTTCGCCGACGACGTCGAGACGATCCTGGCCGACACCCCGGACACCAAGCAGGTGGCGCTGTTCAGCGCCACGATGCCCGCCCAGATCCGCCGGCTGTCGAAGAAGTACCTCAACGACCCGGTCGAGATCACCGTCAAGGGCAAGACCGCGACCGCCGCCAACATCACCCAGCGCTACCTGATCGTCAGCTACCCGCAGAAGGTCGACGCCCTGACCCGCATCCTCGAGGTCGAGAACTTCGAGGGGATGATCGTCTTCGTCCGCACCAAGAACGAGACCGAGACCCTGGCCGAGAAGCTGCGTGCCCGCGGCCTCTCCGCGATGGCGATCAACGGTGACGTCGCCCAGGTGCAGCGCGAGCGCACCGTCAACCAGCTCAAGGCCGGCAAGCTCGACATCCTCGTCGCCACCGACGTGGCTGCTCGTGGCCTCGACGTCGAGCGGATCAGCCACGTCGTCAACTACGACATCCCCACCGACACCGAGTCCTACGTGCACCGCATCGGCCGGACCGGTCGTGCCGGGCGCAGCGGTGACGCGATCTCGTTCGTCACGCCCCGCGAGCGCTACCTCCTCAAGCACATCGAGAAGGCGACCCGTCAGCCGTTGACCGAGATGAGCCTGCCGAGCGTGGAGGACGTCAACGTCACCCGGCTGACGCGCTTCGACGACCAGATCACCGCGGCGCTCGAGGACGGCAACCGGATCGAGCAGTTCCGCGACATCGTCGCCCACTACGTCCGCCACCACGACGTCCCCGAGGCCGACGTGGCGGCTGCGCTCGCCGTCGTGGCCCAGGGCGACACGCCGCTGCTGCTCGACCCGGCGGCCGAGCGCAAGCTGCGCCAGGAGACCTTCGCCAAGGACCGCCCCGACCGCGGTGCCTCCGCCGGGCGCGGCGCCGGCTCGTCCGAGCGACGTCCCCGCGGCGGCAACGACCAGCCGATGAAGGCCTACAAGATCCAGGTCGGCAAGCGCCACAAGGTCGAGCCCCGTCAGATCGTCGGCGCGATCGCGAACGAGGGTGGCCTGTCCCGCTCCGACTTCGGCCACATCCAGATCCGCCCTGACTTCTCGGTCGTCGAGCTGCCCGCCGAGCTGTCGCCCGAGACCTGGAAGAAGCTCGAGAACACGCGGATCAGCGGCAAGCTCATCGAGCTCGCCGAGGACCGGGGCCCCCGCGGCTCCCGCCCGCCGTCCGGTGGCGGCTCGTCGTACGACGGGGCACCGCGTCGCGACAAGAAGCCGCGCCACAAGAAGTCCTGAGGCCGGCCGGTTCAACGCGCTCCGACCTGCCGTTGCGTCACGATGGTGGCGGAGCGGCAGGCCGCGCCAGTAGGTCCGCCACGAACGAGGCCCCCGCCATCTGACCGGCTGCGGCCGCCATCAGGACCGAGCTCATCGGCATCGGCATGACTGCGGTGTGAGCGGCGTCGCCGGCTGCGAAGACTCCCGGCAGCGACGTCCGGCCCATCGCGTCGACCTCCACGCAGCCCGACTCCAGCAGGCTCAGTCCGAGCTGGTCCGCGAAGGGCGCCGACTGCTCGAACGTGGTCGACACGAGCACGCCACCCACCTCGAGGTCCGGGCCGGAGGCGAACGAGACGGTGGCTCCCAACGAGCTGGGGCAGAAGCCGGACACGCGCTGCGGACGCACGCTCGCCCCGACACCGGCCACCGCCGCCGCGCCGACCTCGTCCAGGTCGGCGCCGTCGGTCAGGACGATGACCTCCGAGGCGATCGGGGTGAGCATCGCGGCGAGACGGCCGACGTGCGCGTGGCTGCCGAGGACGGCCACCGGCAGACCGGCGTACTCGTGCCCGTGGCAGAAGGGACAGTGCGCGGCGACCGTCCCGAACAGCCCGGCGAGACCGGGCTTGTCCGGCAGGGTGTCGCGCACCCCGGTGGCGAGCAGCAGGAGCCGGGTGGAGATCGTCTCCCCGTCGGCCACGACCTCGAAGCCGGCCTCGCCCGTCCGACGGACCTCGGTGGCCGCGGCGTCACGCACCTCGACGGTGTCGTACGCCGTGAGCTCGGCGCGCGCGAGCGAGCGCAGGTCGGCGGGTGCTCGCCCGTCGTGGGTCAGGAAGTTGTGCATCGCCGGGGTCGGGTCGTTGCGGTAGCTGCCGCTGTCGAGCAGCAGCACCCTGCGGTGCATCCGGCCCAGGGTGAGGGCCGCCTGGAGCCCGGCGGGGCCGCCCCCGACGACGACCACCTCGTAGGTGGCGGTGGCGTGGTCGTTCGTCGCGCGGGCCAGGGTGGCGCTGGTCATCGTGTGTCCTCTCGTCGACAACTTGTCTCCACCACGAGGATGTGACTTCATGTCGACATGAAGTCAAGCCCTCGTGAGACCTGGAGTGTCGGCGAGCTCGCGTCCCGCTTCGACCTCGCGACCCACGTGCTGCGCCACTGGGAGGACGTGGGGCTGCTGAGGCCCGCGCGGGACAGCGCCGGTCGGCGTCGCTACGGCCGCGACGAGCTGGTGCGAGTGGCGGTCATCCTGCGCAACAAGGCGGCGGGGATGTCGCTGGAGCAGATCGCGGTCCTGCTCGACGCCGGCGCGCCCGACCGTCACCGCGTGCTCGAGGCGCACCTGGCCGACCTGGACCGACGGATGCAGGAGATGAAGCTGTCGCGGCAGATGACCGAGCACGCCCTGCGGTGCCGGGCCCACGACGTGGCCAACTGCCCCCGCTTCAGGACCGGCATCGAGGACCTGCTGGAGGGAAGGCGCTGGCCGGGAGACTGGCACTGAGCCGGCCCTGGGACTGGCTGTGGAAGGGGTCCGGAGTCGCCGCACCCGTCTCCCGCAGCGGTCGCACCGCCCGGTGCGGTCGGGGGCGGCTGGTACAACCGGGGTATGCCGACCTCGTCCCTGGCCCGTGCCCTGGCTCGTGCGCTGGTCGCGCCCGCAGTCCTCGTGCTCGCGGCCGGCCTGCTCGCCGGGTGCGACGCGGCGCCGCCCGATCCCGACGAGGTCGGCGTCGAGGCCGACGGCACGGCAGCGGCTCTGGTGGCCGCGCTCAACCAGGGCGACCTGGCGGCCGTGCCCTTCACCGAGGTGACCTGGACCGACGCCACCGACGACCTGGTCTCCGTGGTCGAGGGCATGGGCGAGCGCACCGCGACCATCCGCCTCGGCGAGGTCTCCACCGACGGCGACGCCGCGACCGCCACGCTGACCTGGTCGTGGCCGCTGGGCGATGCCGAGACCTGGACCTACACCACCGATGTCGCGCTCCAACGCGTCGCCGACGCGTGGGAGGTCGTCTGGGACCACGACGTCGTCGAGCCGAGCCTCAACGCCAGCTCGGTGCTGGAGGCCTCGACGGTGGCCGGCAGCCGTGGTGACATCGTCGGCGCCGACGGGCTGCGCCTGGTGACCAACCGTTCGGTGGTCCGGGTCGGGATCGACAAGACCAAGGTCGGGGCGAAGCGCGCCGCCGCCTCCGCCGCAGCGCTGGCTCGGCTCGTCGACATCGGCGTCGACGACTTCCGCAAGCGCGTCCAGGCAGCCGGCGACCTGGCCTTCGTCGAGGCGATCACCTTCCGCGCCGAGGACGTCCCCGCGCAGGTGAGCCGGACCTACACCGACATCGACGGAGCCTCGCTCCTGCCCGCCGAGGTGCCGCTGGCGCCGACCCGCGACTTCGCCGCCCCGATCCTGGGCACGGTGGGTGAGGTGACCGCGGAGATGATCGCCGAGGAGCCCGACCGCTTCGAGGTCGGCGACACCGCGGGCCTCTCCGGCCTGCAGGCCCGCTACGACGAGCAGCTCAGCGGGACGTCGGGCGTGGTCATCGACGCCGTCGGCAGCGACGGCAAGGAGCGCGAGATCATCCGGTTCGGTGGCCAGGACGGGGAGCCCCTGCGACTGACGCTGGACGAGCGACTGCAGAGCCGGGCGGAGTCGTTGCTGGCCGACGTCGACCCGGCCAGCGCCCTGGTCGCCATCCGTCCCAGCGACGGCGCGGTCCTGGCGGCGGCCAACGGTCCCGGCAACGGGGGCCTCAACCTGGCCACCTTCGGTCAGTACGCCCCGGGCTCCACCTTCAAGAGCGTCAGCTCCCTCGCGCTGCTGCGCAGCGGGCTCGAGCCCGACAGCCGGGTGCCGTGCACCGCGACCGTCGAGGTGGACGGTCGCGACTTCGAGAACTACGACGACTACCCGGCCGGCGGGCTCGGCAGGATCCCGTTCCGCACGGCACTGGCCAACTCCTGCAACACCGCCTTCATCGCCGAGCGTCGGCGTCTCGAGGAGGACGACCTGGCCGACGCGGCGGCCTCCCTCGGTCTCGGTGTCGACCACGACCTCGGCTTCCCCGCCTACTTCGGCTCCGTCGAGCCGCCCACGACCGAGACCGGCCGGGCCGCCGACATGATCGGTCAGGGGACCGTCCTGGCCTCCCCGATGGCGATGGCGACCGTGATCGCCTCGATCCAGCAGGGCGACCTGGTGGTGCCGCGGCTCGTCGAGCAGGTCGAGGTCTCGCCCCCCGACGGCGTCACGCCGGTCTCGTCCGCCGAGGCCCGCCAGCTGCGTGCGCTGCTGCGCGGTGTGGTCACCGACGGGAGCGGACGGCTGCTCGCCGACGTACCCGGGCCGGACGTGATCGCCAAGACCGGCACGGCCGAGTACGCCGCGGACGACGGCAGCACCCGCACCCACGCCTGGATGATCGCCGCCCAGGGAGACCTCGCGGTCGCGGTGTTCGTCCAGGACGGCTCCAGCGGCTCCGGGACGGCCGGACCGATCCTCGAGGAGTTCCTGCGCGCCGCCCGCTGAGCGCCGCGCCGACCGCGCAGCGGTGATTTCCGCCCTGCGGGCGATCACGGCCGGGCTGCGAGCGCCTAGCCTGGGAGCATGACTCGGGTCGTCGGTCGCTCGACGCTGCTCGCACAGGTCGCCGGCCTGCTCGAGCAGGGTGAGTCGCTCGCGCTGTGCGGCCCCACCGGGGTGGGCAAGAGCGCCCTGCTCGACGTCCTCGAAGAGACAGCCCGCACCGGGAGCGATCGCCGGCTGGTGCTGCGCTGCACCGGTTCCGCCGAGGAGCGCGTGCTGCCGTTCGCCGCGGTCCGCGACCTCCTCGCCCAAGGACCCGATCCGTCCGAGGACCCCGGCTGCTCGCTGGAGCCCCTCGATCTCGAGCGATTCATCGCCGCGGACGACCGTGCCGGCCTGGCGGCCGCCGTCCACGCCGTGCTGGAGCACTGGAGCAGGTCGCGCCGCCTGCTGCTGCTCCTCGACGACGTGCAGTGGCTCGACGCCGAGTCGTCGGCGATCGTGGGCTACGCGCGCCGCCGGTTGCGCGGTCGGCTCTCGGTCGTGGTGACGCTGGGCGGTGGCGACCAGGACGCGGCGGACACCCTCCCGCAGGGGCTGTCGACCGCACCGCCGCGACGGTCCGGCGCAGCGTCGCCGGGCGGAGACGAGATCGACGTCAGCGGGCTGCACCACCTCGACGTGACGCCGCTGGACCCGCGCGACCTCGTCGACCTGCTGCTCGAGCTGGGGGTGACTCCCGACGTGGCGCAACGGATCAGTGTCGAGTCGGGCGGCATGCCGTCCTCGGCCCTCGCCTTCGCGGGGGCGATCGGGCAGCGTCCGCAGGTGCTGGGGTCGCCCACCCCCGTGCCGCCCAGCATCGCCCACGTCCTGCGCGAACGGGTGCTCAGCCTGCCCGAGGCGGTGCGAGCGACACTGGTGCACGCAGCGTTGCTGCACCGACCGACCGTGCGGCAGCTGCAACGCGGCGGACGGTTGGCCGCCGACGACGACGTACGACGGGCGCTCGGCGCCGGCCTCCTCGCCGGGCACGATCGCGCCGGAGGCCCGGGGGGCTCGCTGCGCTTCACCCCGTCGGTGCTGCGCAGCATCGTGGTCGGACTCCTCCCCGCCCACCAGCGCGCCGAGCTGCACCGCGAGCTGGCCGAGACCGCCAGCACCGACCCGGAGCGGCTGCGTCACCTGGCGCTGAGCGATCCGCGTCCGGACGCCGACCTGGCCCACGAGCTCGCCGACGGCGCCCGCGACGCCGCCGCCCACGGGGGCCGTGAGCTCGCCGCCGAGCTCTACCTCCTGGCCGCCGACCGGGCGCCGGCATCGCTCAACGACGAACGGCTCGAGTGGTTGGTCCAGGCCGTCGAGACGGCGGCTCCGGGCAACCACGTCGACCTGGTGCAGCGCGCGCTGGCGCAGGCCTTCGACGAGCTCGATCCCGGGCCCGCGCAGCGGGTCAGGCTGAGGCTGGCGATCCCCGAGCTGGCCGGCAACGGCGTGGCCCTGCTCGACGAGGTCCTCACGGCGGCCGCGGCGGACGCGGCGGCCGCCGGGGACGTCGACGGCCACGACGCCGCGGACGAGGCGTTGGTCGCCCAGGTGTTGCTGCAGCGGGCCAGGATCGCGTTGATGGAGTCGCGTCCGCGGGCGAGTCGGGAGGCCGCCGAGCGAGCCGTCGAGATCCTCGAACGCACCGGCCCCGCCGCCGACGACGGAGCGGTCGCCCTGGCGCTGACCACCCTGGCCGTCTCGCGGCGCTGGCTCGGCGTCGAGCACGCGTCGTACCTCCAGCGAGCCGTCGAGCTGGCCGAGCCCACCACCACCGGGTTCCTGCACATCTCCCCGGGCTACATGGCGGCTCGGTTCGCCTTCTACGACGACCGCCTCGACGAGGCCCGGTCCGCGTTCCTCACGATGCTGGGTCGCGTCGAGCGCGGCGCCGGGATGGACCACGTCCACGTGCTGCGCTGCCTGGTGGAGGTGGCCGCGCGCACGGGTCGCTGCGCCGAGGCGACGCGCTACGCCGGGCGGGCGGCCGCGGTCGGCGCCGAGTTCGACATCGATGCCTACGCCGGGTGGTTCATCGGCGCCCAGGCCGAGCTCCTGGTGGGCGACCTCGGACGCACCCGGACCCTGGCGCTGCGCGGTGCCCAGGCCGCCGAGGAGGCCGGCGACATCCGCTACCTGCAGCGCCACCTGGTCGTGCTCGGCCAGGCACTGCTGCGCTCCGGCGATGCCGAGGGTGCGGTGACGGCCCTGACCCGGGTGCGCGACATCGAGGTCGAGGGAGGGTTCGGCGACCCCACGGTCAACCGCTGGCACGCCGACCTCGTCTCGGCGCTCGTCGCGCTGGGCCGACTCGACGAGGCCGGCGAGCGGCTGGCCGAGGCGCGCTACGCCGTCGAGCGCCGTGCGTCGTACGGCGGCACCTCGGGGGTGACGGCCCAGGTGGACCGGGCCGAGGCCGAGCTGTCGGTGGCACGGGGCGACCTCGAGACAGCCGAGGTGCTGCTCGACCGGGCCGCCAAGATCACCACCGACCTGGGTCTGCGTATCGACCTCGGTCGCACCCACGTCGCGCGGGCCCACCTGGAGCGTCGGCGACGCCGGGCCGCGGCCTCGCGGACCGCGCTCCAGCAGGCTCACGACCTCTTCGTCACCCTCGGCGCCACGTCGTGGGCCGGCCAGGTGCTGGCCGAGCTCTCCCCGGACCGGGCGGCGGTGCCGGCCGCGGTGGGCGCTGCGGGAGAGCAGGCGGCGGGCCTGCTGGCTCGGCTGAGCGAGACCGAGGCGCGGATCGCCCGCGCGGTGGCATCGGGCGCGAGCAACCGCGAGATCGCCGAGCGCAGCTACGTCAGCGTCAAGACCGTCGAGGCCACCCTGACCCGGATCTACCGCAAGCTCGACATCCGTTCCCGCACCCGACTCGCCGCCCTCCTGGCGCCCCGCGACTGAGCTGAGCCCCGGGTGCGGGGCCGGGCAAGGGTTTCCCCCGTATCGACGAGGGTGCCCGGCTGCCTAGGTTTCCGACAGGCAGCCGCTCGCGCAGGCCGGTGACCCCGGACCTGCTCTCTCAGCACCGCGCGGCCGCGACCCACCCACCCACCGGATGAACTCAGGAGATCCCATGAGATCCAGGACGCTGCTCGGGGCGGCACTGGCCACGGCGATGTCGGGCACCCTCGCGCTCGGCACCGCCGCACCCTCCCAGTCGGCCCCCACCGCCGACGAGCCGGGGACGGCATCGCCGGGCCGGGCCCAGACCCAGGCCCAGGACGACAGCAAGGCCGGCACCCGGGCTCGCAAGCAGGACGCGATCGACGCGGCGGCCCGCTACCTGGCCCGCCGGCCGGCCTCGCGCAAGGCGGGTGACGACACGATCCGTCGCAGCGCCGCGGTGCCGGGCACGAAGGACACCTACTACGTGAGCTACCGCCGCACCCTCGGCGACCTGCCGGTCTTCGGAGGCGACTTCGTGGTGGCCGTCGACGGCGCTGGTGAGGCGACCGGGGCGTCGCAGGGCGCGACCCGCTCGATCTCGGTGGCCTCGACCACACCCACGAAGAGCCGCAAGAACGCCCGCCGTACGGCGAAGCGCCAGGTCGCGACCGTGCGCACGGTCTCCCGGCCCACCCTGGTGGTCTACGCCGTCGGCAAGCCCACCCTCGCGTGGCGCACGAAGGTGACCGGCACCCAGAGGAGCGGCACGCCCTCGATCCGGACCGTCTTCACCGACGCCCGGACCGGTGCGGTCCTGCTGGCCTCCGAGGGCGTGCACGAGGGCTCGGGCAACGGCTACTACTACCCCGGTGTCACCATCGGCACCTCCGGCTCCGGCTCGTCGTACTCGATGACCGACGCCACGCGCTCCGGCGTCACGTGCGGTGGCCAGAACGGCTCGGCCTACACCGGCACCGACAACGTCTGGGGCAACGGCTCCGGCACCAACCTCGAGACCGCCTGCGTCGACGTCCTCTACGGGCTCGACAAGGAGATCGACATGCTGTCGGCCTGGTTGGGCCGCAGCGGCGTGAAGGGCAACGGCACCAGCTACCCGGCGCGCGTCGGCCTCAGCGACGTCAACGCCTACTTCAACGGCTCGTTCCTCAACTTCGGGCACAGCTCGGACAACGCCCGCCAGCTGACGGCGATGGACATCGTCGCGCACGAGGCCGGTCACGGGATCTTCCAGACGACACCCGGCGGCTCCACCGGCGGCAACGAGACCGGCGGGCTCAACGAGGCGACCGGCGACATCTTCGGTGCCCTGACCGAGGCGTACGCCAACAACCCCGACGACCCGGCCGACTACCTCGTCGGCGAGGAGGCCGACCTGGTCGGACAGGGTCCGATCCGCAACATGGCCAACCCGAGCGCGGTGGGCGACCCCAACTGCTACTCCTCGAGCATCCCCAACACCGAGGTGCACGCGGCAGCCGGTCCGCTCAACCACTGGTTCTACCTGCTGGCCGAGGGCACCAACGGATCGACCACCTGCAACGGCACGACGCTGTCGGGCCTGGGCATCCAGACCGCCGGCAAGATCTTCTACAACGGCCTGCTGCTCAAGACCTCGTCGTGGACGCACGGCAAGGCGCGCGTCGCCACCCTGACGGCGGCCAAGAACCTCTACGGCAGCACCGACTGCTCGACGTTCGACGCGGTCAAGGCCGCCTGGGCAGGCATCTCGGTCCCGGCGCAGTCGGGTGAGCCGACCTGCGGCGGCGGTGGCGGAACCCCCGGCGGTGGCGGCACCTGCTCGGAGACCACGACGACCGGGTCGCTGAGCAACCGCACCTCGCAGTGGAAGCCCAGCACCTCGGGCTTCACCACGTCGGGCGGCACCATCAACGCCTGCCTGACCGGTCCGAGCAGCGCCGACTTCGACCTGTACCTGCAGAAGAAGAGCGGCTCGTCCTGGTACGACGTCGCCGCCAGCGAGTCGGCCTCGTCGACGGAGCAGATCGCCTACAGCGCCGGGTCGGGCACCTACCGGATCGAGGTGTACTCCTACTCCGGCTCGGGTTCCTACACGCTGAAGTACGACACGCCGTAGACACCGGTACCGGTACCGGCCCCGGGGGCGGGGAGCTCCCGGAGGGGGAGATGGAAGGAACGCGGGGCCCGGCACACGTGCCGGGCCCCGCGCCGTCCGTCCGGCGATCGACCAGCCGCCGTACGTCGAGGGGGGACGACGATGGGCGACAAGCGCTGCCAAAACGGAGCGAACCCCTCGCTGCATGGGGTCAGAGAGGGGTTCTGTCGTCTTCTTGGTGCTCCCTCCGAAGGACGACTGCCGCAACTATACGACGACACCCCACGCCGTGTCTCGTCTTGGCGTGATTTCGCGAGAACCCGTCGGTGCGGCGCCGCTTTCACCGCGTGTGCCCGGGTGCAAGAGTGAGGACATGAGCGGACTCGACCTCCTTCCTGCCGAGCAGCGTGGACTCTTCATCAACGGATCCTGGCGTGAGGCCGACGACGGCCGGCGCTTCGAGGTGATCGACCCGGCCGACGGGTCGGTGCTGACGACCGTCGCCGACGCCTCCACCTCCGAGGCGGTCGAGGGCCTCGACGCGGCGGTCCAGGCCCAGGCGGCGTGGGCCTCGACCGCGCCACGCGAGCGCAGCGAGATCCTGCGCCGCGCCTTCGACCTGCTGACCGAGCGCGCCGACGAGTTCGCCTCCCTGATGAGCCTCGAGATGGGCAAGCCGGTCGCCGAGGCGAAGGGCGAGGTGACCTACGGCTCGGAGTTCTTCCGCTGGTACGCCGAGGAGGCCGTGCGCATCCATGGGCGCTGGATGCAGGCGCCGGCGGGGGGCAGCCGGCTGCTGACGGTGAAGAAGCCGGTCGGGCCGTGCCTGTTCGTCACCCCCTGGAACTTCCCGCTCGCCATGGGCACCCGCAAGATCGGGCCGGCGATCGCCGCCGGCTGCACGATGGTCGTCAAGCCGGCCGCGCAGACCCCCCTGACGATGCTGGCCCTGGCGGCGTTGCTGGCCGAGGCCGGGCTGCCACCGGGCGTGCTCAACATCATCACCACGACCGACGCCGCCGGGCTCAGCGAGACCCTGCAGGCCGACGACCGGCTGCGCAAGGTCTCCTTCACCGGCTCCACGGGCGTCGGTCGCGTGATGGTGCGCCAGTCGGCCGACGTCCTGCAGCGGGTCAGCATGGAGCTGGGCGGCAACGCGCCGTTCCTGGTCTTCGGCGACGCCGACCTCGACGCCGCCGTCGACGGCGCGATGCTGGCGAAGATGCGCAACATGGGGGAGGCCTGCACGTCGGCCAACCGGTTCCTTGTGCACGCCGACGTCGCCGAGGAGTTCGGTGCCCGCCTGGCCGAGCGGATGGGCGCCCTGCGCCTGGGCCGCGGCCAGGAGGAGGGGGTCGACGTGGGTCCGCTGATCGACGAGAAGGCCCTGGAGTCGGTCAGCCAGCTGGTCACCGACGCGATCCACGACGGTGCTCGGGTGCTCGTCGGAGGGCGGGCCCACGAGGGTCCGGGGTACTTCTACCCGCCGACGGTGCTGGTCGACGTACCGGCGGAGTCCACGATCAATGCCGAGGAGATCTTCGGCCCGGTCGCGCCGATCACCACGTTCACCACCGACCAGGAGGCCGTCGCACTGGCCAACTCCACCGAGTACGGCCTGGCCTCCTACGCCTACACGCGCGACCTCGACCGCACGATCCGGCTGGCCGAGTCCCTGGACTTCGGGATGGTCGGCATCAACACCGGCCTGGTCTCCAACGCGGCCGCCCCGTTCGGCGGCATGAAGGCCAGCGGCTTCGGGCGCGAGGGCGGCTTCGAGGGCATCGAGGAGTACCTCGAGACTACCTACGTCGCTCTGCCGGTCAGCCAGGTCTGAGCCGGCCGGTCGACGGGGCCGTCCAGTCAGGACGGGGGCTGGTCAGCCAGGACCGGGGCCCGGTCCGGGCCCCGGACCGTAGGCTCGACCGCATGCGGTGGTCGGGGGTGGTGACGTGTGCGGCGGCGACGGCCGCGCTGCTGGTGCAGGCGTGCGCCGCGGAGCCGGCGCCCTCCGCCGAGACGGTCCCGGCGTCCTCGAGCCCGTCGCCCACCGAGGAGCAGCCGGCGACCGCAGCGGAGCCAGACGCCGCGACCGGGCGGGAGCGCCGCACCGCGCCGCGCCGCGACCCGCTCGCCGACGCCGTGGAGGGCCTCGCCACGGGGTCGGACGAGGCGGTGCTCGGCGCCGACATCAGCTGGCCGCAGTGCCCCCGCGGGATGGGGATCCCCGAGCGACCGACCCAGGGCTCACCGCCGCCGGTCGACGAGGCCCGCTACGTGGTCCTCGGGCTGACCAACGGCCCGAGCTTCTACCCCAACCCGTGCCTGGCCGACCAGGTGGCCGACGTGCGCGCCCGGGGCCGGATGGCGGCGGCGTACGCCGTGGCGAGCTATCCCGAACCCGTCCGGCTCGCCCGGCACGGCGACGACGGGCCGTACGACGGCGGCACCCGCCTCGGCGCGCTGGCCAACACCGGCTACGCGCAGGCGCAGTTCAACCTGGCCACGATGGCCGACGCCGGCCTGCTCAGCCCGATCGTGTGGATCGACGTCGAGCCGGTGCCGGACTTCGAGTGGAGCGCGGACCGCGAGGCCAATGCGGCCGTGATCGGCGGACTCGCGCGCGGCTACCGCGACGCCGGTCTCGCGATCGGCGTCTACTCCACGCCGTACCTGTGGGACCAGGTCGTCGGGGGGCTCGAGCTGGGCGTGCCGGAGTGGCGCGCGGCGGGGCACACCTCGGGCGCTGCCGCACTCGCGACGTGCGCCCCGGGGGAGGACATCCAGGGCGGTCCGGCGGTGATGGGGCAGTGGGTCGAGCGCAACCGCGACATGAACCTCACCTGTCCCGGAGTCTCGCTCGAGCTCGAGCGGTGGTTCCACCAGTACTGACCGTGGGACCGACCGTGGGACCGGGAGGCTCTGCCTGGTGCACCCGGGCTTGGGCTCAGGCCAGGCGCCCCACCGTGGCGACCAGGTCGCGCCGTGACGTGACCCCGAGCTTGCGGTAGATCTTGGACAGGTGCCCCTCGACCGCCTTGACCGACACGATGAGCTGCTCGGCGATCGCGCGGTTGGACAACCCGTCCAGGGCGAGGACGGCGACCCGACGCTCGGCGTTGGTCAGGACCGCCAGGGCCTCCGACTCGAGTCTCAGCGGCGTCTCGCCGAGGCGCTCGAGCAGCCGGCGGACCCGGCTCTGCAGGGGCCAGAGGTCTTCGCGCGCGGCGTACGACTCGGCCCCGCGCAGCAGGTCGGTGGCCTGGGCGAGGTCCCCGGACAGCACCAGGAGACCGGCGAGGTCGGTGTCGACCTGGGCGGCCAGGCGCCGTGAGTCGGTGCCCGCGAGAAGCGCTCGCGCCTCGGTGAGCCGGCCGACCGCGCGCCCGTCGGCCGCGGTCGTGGCGAGCGTGCGCAGGGAGTGGGCGACGTCGTGGGCGTCGTCGCGCTCGAGGGCGGCGGCGTGCTCCGAGTGGGCCAGGTCATCGGCCTCCCGCCGTCGCCCGCAGCGCACCAGCGCCAGCGCCGCGCCGGAACGCCACGGCAGGTGGTCGCCGTCGCCGGCCGCGCCGCTGGCCAGGTGCAGCTCGAGGGCCAGCTCGTGCCGGTCCTGCGCCGAGGCCAGCTCGCCGCGCGTGTGCAGAGCGGTCGCGGCTCCGGGCCCGACCACGAGGTCGGCGAGCTGCTCACCCCATGCGATCGCGCTCGCCGTCTCCCCGCGGGCGAGCAGGCAGTCGATGGTCAGGGCGACCAGCTCCGCGCGGTCGAGACGGTCGAAGGTGACCGCCGAGGCGGCCCCGTCGAGCAGGGTGAGGGCGTCCGACGCGGCACGGATCTTGCCCTGGCGGACCAGGAGTCGGACGTCGTGCAGCCGCGGGTCCAGGCGGGGTGGGGTCCCGACGCCCGGAGGAGCGATTGACATGCGCCCAGACTAGGAATCGGCGACCCGGCCGTCCGGCGAATCGCCCAAAGTCCTCCAAACCCGGACGGGTGGACCAGTCCGCTGCGCCGATCAGGGCGGCGTCGGCCTGCGGCCCAGGAAGGCCAGCAGGCGCTCGCCGTACGACGCGTCGACGGCGGGGACCAGGGGGGCTCCGAACCGGTGCGGGCCGGGACCGCAGCGGTCGGCCTCGTCGACGAGGCCGACGGCCATCGGGAGCAGCTCGGCAGCCAGGGCCTCGGGGATCGGCCGACCCCGACCGGTGGCGATCCCGACGTCCCACCCGTGCACGGTGATCTCCACGGCGGCGGCCAGGGCGAGCACCGAGCGGTTCAGGGTGGCGTCTCCGACGGAGGTGGTCTCGCGGAGGTCCCCGAGCAGGGCGGTGCTCCAGACCCCCACGAGCGCGCACGCCTTGCGCTGCAGGGTGGCGGTGCGCACCGCCGCGGGGGCGCCGGCGTCCACCGGGCCGATGACCGCCCCGGTGGCGCCCTCGGTGAAGGCATCGAGGGCGTCGTCCATGTGGGCGAGCAGGTCGCGCAGGTCCCACCGGGTGCACGGGGTCGGGCGACCCAGCTCGTCGTCGGAGATCCCGCTCAGCGCGACCCGCGTGTAGGAGAGCGAGCGCTCGAGGAGCTCGACGGCGTCGCTCACCCCGGGCGCGGCCGTCATCGCGGACTCACGCCGGGTCGGGGGTGTAGCCCGCCGGCAGGCTCGCCGGCAGGCCGAACTTCTCGAACAGCTCGACCCCGAAGAACGCGCCGACGTGGCGCACCCGGTCCCCGTCCAGCTCGAGCACCTGCAGGTGGAAGGGCTCGAAGGAGCCGTCGGGCTGACGCATGTAGAGGCCGAAGGCGGGTTGGCCGTTGGCCGTCGTGCGCACCATCGGCATCTCGTTGACGCCCCCGGGGCACTGGCCGCCGATGAGGGCGCCGATGTTGTCGGCCCCGACGTACCACCCGGTGAACGGCGGCATCTCCCACACGGCGTCGGCGCGCAGCAGGGAGACGATCGTGGCGATGTCCTTGCGCCAGAACGCGTCGACGTAGTGCTCGAGCAGGCGCTGCTGGTCGGCGGTCAGCTCGTCGCTCACGGTGTCCTCGGTCAGGCCGCGGGACTCCATCTGGGCGTGGGCGCGCTGCAGCGCGGAGTTGATCGCCGCCGGGGTGGTGTCCAGGGCCGCGGCGGTCTCGGCGGCCGACCAGCGCAGGACGTCGCGCAGGATCAGCACGGCGCGCTGGCGCGCGGGCAGGTGCTGCAGCGCCGCGACGAAGGCCAGCCGGATCGAGTCGCGCTCGGCGACGACGATCGCAGCGTCCGGCACCGGCTCGAGCCAGGTGATCTCGTGGTTCTGCTCGAGGGCGTCCCCGGCCAGCTGGTCGGGCGTGCCGAGCCCGGCGGGCAACGGTCGGCGTGGCTTGCCCTCGAGGTTGGTGAGGCAGACGTTGGTGGCGATGCGGTACAGCCACGTGCGCACGGAGCTGCGCCCCTGGAACGACGCGCTCGCCTTCCAGGCCCGCAGGAACGTCTCCTGGACGAGGTCCTCGGCCTCGTGGACCGAGCCGCTCATCCGGTAGCAGTGGGCGAGGAGCTCGCGCTGGTAGCGCGAGGTGAGGCCGTCGAAGTCGTCGAGCTCGGTGGTGTCGCCGCTCGCTGCGCCCGCCGCGGCCTGCGTCGGCGCGGGCGTCGGGGTGGTGCTGCTGGTCATCGGTGCTCCTCGGATCGAGCCGGGACGGCAGGTGCTCAAGTGTGCCTCGACGTACCGACCGGCGTCGACGGCTCAACTCATCGGTCGTCGCCGCACCTGGGTGAGAAAAGCGAGGCCCCACGGCCGGGGCGCAGGTGTGACGCCGGTCTCGCCCGGTAGGTTCACGCAGGTGAGAGTCGTGGTGCCCCGGGAGACCCGAGACGGCGAGACCCGCGTCGCCCTGGTGCCCGAGCTGGTGGCACGCCTGGTCGCGCTGGGTCACGAGGTCGTCGTCGAGCCGGGCGCCGGGCGGGGCGCCCAGGTCGTCGACGAGGAGTACGTCGATGCCGGTGCCGCCCTCGACGACGACCCGCTGCCCGCGGCCGACCTGGTGGTGTCGGTCCAGCCGCTCGAGCCCGGCGCCGTGCGCCGCCTGCGCGAGGGCGCGACCACGGTGTCCTTCCTGCCTGTCGGCGCGGACTCGCCGTACCTCGGCGTGGTCGCCGACCTGCGCGACGTGGGGGCGACGAGCTTCGCCATGGAGCTGGTGCCGCGGATCTCGCGGGCGCAGTCCATGGACGCGCTCTCCTCGCAGTCGCTGGTCAGCGGCTACCGCTGCGCGATCGTCGCGGCCGGTCTGCTGCGCCGCTTCTTCCCGCTCAACATGACCGCCGCCGGCACGGTGCCGCCGGCGGAGGTGGTCGTGCTCGGCGCGGGTGTCGCGGGCCTGCAGGCGATCGCGACGGCGAAGCGGCTCGGGGCGGTGGTGCGCGCCTACGACGTGCGGCCGTCCTCGGCCGAGGAGATCGCCTCGATGGGCGCCAAGCCGATCGACCTCGACCTCGAGGCCCTCGACGGCGAGGGTGGCTACGCCCGGGAGATGACCGAGGCCCGGGCGCTGCGCCAGCGCGAGCTGCTGGCGCCGTACGTCGCCGCGGCGGACGCCCTGATCACGACCGCCGCCGTGCCGGGTCGCCGGGCGCCGTTGCTGGTCACCACCGAGATGGTCGCGGCGATGAAGTCCGGCTCGGTGGTGGTCGACCTCGCTGCCGAGTCGGGCGGCAACGTCGAGGGAGCCCTGCCCGGCGAGGTGGTCCGGGTGGGCGGAGCCCAGGTCTGGGGCGGCGCCAACGTGCCGGCGCAGATGCCCGGCCCGGCCTCGCGGCTCTACGCCCAGAACGTCGTCAGCCTGATCGACCTGCTCACCCACGAGTCCGCGCTGCACCTCGACCTCGACGACGAGATCGTGGACGCGGCCTGCGTCACCCACGCCGGCGAGGTGCGTCACGCGCCGACGCGTGCGGCCCTGGAGGTCGGACCATGAGGCCGTCGCGAGAGGTGCTCCGATGAGCAACGACATCACCTGGTTGACCTTCTTCGTGCTGAGCGTCTTCGTGGGGATCGAGGTCATCTCCAAGGTCTCCTCCACCCTGCACACGCCGCTGATGTCGGGAGCCAACGCGATCCACGGGGTGATCCTGCTCGGCGCGGTCCTGGTCGCGGGGGAGGCGGACGGGTTCGCGCTGGTCGTCGCCCTGGTCGCGATCGTGCTGGCCGCGGTCAACATGGTCGGCGGGTTCCTGGTGACCGGCCGGATGCTGCAGATGTTCACCCGCAAGCCGGCCGCCCGCAAGGGGGCCGAGCGCTGATGGAGAGCCTCACGATCCCCACCTGGGCCCAGCTGGTCCTCCTGCTCTGCGCCGTCGGCTTCATCCTCGCCCTCAAGGGCCTGTCCGGGCCGAGGACGGCCCGAGCGGGCAACCTCGTCGGTGCCGGCGCCGCGACCGTCGCCTGCGCGCTGCCCTTCTTCTACGCCGACCTCGACAACGTGGTGCTGATCCTGGTCGCCATCGCGATCGGTACGGCGATCGGAGTCGTCGGTGCGCAACGGGTGCAGATGACCCAGATGCCCCAGCTCGTGGCGCTCTTCAACGGCGTGGGTGGAGGAGCGGCCGCGCTCGTCGCGCTGCTCGAGCTGCGCACGTTCGCGGACCTGGACGAGCTCGGCGTCGACCTCCCGGTGGCCTACCTGGTGGCCACCGGCTTCACGATCCTGGTCGGTTCGGTCTCGTTCTCCGGCTCGGTGGTCACCTTCGCCAAGCTCCAGGAGCTGATGACCTCACGACCGGTGGTCTTCCCCGGTCTCCCGATCGCCTTCGGCGGTGCGTTCGTGGCGGCGCTGGTGGTGGCCGGCCTGATCGTCGGGCAGCCGGCCGTGTGGGCGGGCGTCGTGCTGGGGCTGCTCGGCCTCGCCGTGGGCGTCCTGCTGGTGCTGCCCGTCGGCGGCGCCGACGTACCGATCGTGATCTCGTTGCTCAACGCCTTCACCGGCCTGACCGTGGCCGCCGGCGGCTACGTCCTGCAGAACACCGTGCTCCTGGTGGCCGGCACGCTGGTCGGTGCGTCCGGCACCTTCCTCACCCTGCTGATGGCCGGTGCGATGGGGCGCTCGGTGCCGAACATCCTCTTCGGCGCCCTCAAGGGCGGATCCACCCTCGGGGCGGGCCAGGCCTCCGACCGGCCGGTGCGCAGCGCCGGCCCCGCCGACGTCGCGATCCTGCTGGCCTACGCCGAGCGCGTCATCGTCGTGCCCGGCTACGGGCTCGCCGTCGCCCAGGCCCAGCACACCCTGCGCGAGCTCGTCGACCTGCTCGCCGAGCGCGGCACGAAGGTGGACTACGCCATCCATCCCGTGGCCGGCCGGATGCCCGGACACATGAACGTCCTGCTGGCCGAGGCCCAGGTCCCCTACGAGCAGCTCATCGAGATGGACGACATCAACGCCGAGTTCAAGCAGACCGACGTGGTGCTGGTCGTCGGCGCCAACGACGTGGTCAACCCCGCAGCGCGGACGACGCCGTCCGCACCGATCTACGGGATGCCCATCCTCGACGTCGACCAGGCGCGCCAGGTGGTCTTCATGAAGCGCTCGATGCGCCCCGGCTTCGCCGGCATCGAGAACGAGCTGCTCTTCGACCCCCGCACCACGTTGCTCTTCGGCGATGCCAAGGACTCGATGGGCAAGCTGCTCGCGGCGCTCAAGGCGCTCTGACGGAACAAGCCGCCGGTCCGGGTGGTTGAAAGCGGTATGACCAACACACCGACCAAGATCGTGTACACCGCCAAGGCGACCGTGACGGGTGGCCGCGCCGGCCACGCGAAGAGCGACGACGGGGTCCTCGACCTCGCCCTGACCGCTCCGAAGGAGACCGGCGGCCCGGGCACCGGCACCAACCCGGAGCAGCTGTTCGCCGTGGGCTACGGAGCTTGCTTCCAGGGGGCGCTCGGCCTGGTCGCCAAGAAGCACGGCGTGGATGCGTCCGGCTCCACCGTCGACATCGCCGTGGGCTTCGGTCCCGAGGGCGACTCCTTCGCGATCACCGCCGACATCACCGCCACCATCCCGGGCGTCGACGACGTGAAGGCCCAGGAACTGGTCGAGGCGGCCCACCAGGTCTGCCCGTACTCGAAGGCCACCCGCGGCAACGTCCCGGTGACGGTCACCGGCAAGGGCGCCTGAGCGTCACCGGCGAGGCCCTCGCCGGGCCTCGGCGGACTCTCCGCACGACCTGCCGTCGGGTCAGGCGCCGCGCGGCGCCGACCCGACGTGCGCCCGGGTCAGGCGTCCGCCGGTGAACGTCGCGCCCACGCCTCGCGGAACGAGATCCGGTTGCCGGTGCGCAGGAGGTTGTTCTCGTACACGCGCGCCCCCAGCCGGACGAACAGCACGGCCGCGAGCAGGGTCACCACGATCGCCACCGCCAGCTGCCAGGCGGGCACGTCGCCCTCCGCCAGCCGCGCCGGCATCAGCATCGTGGAGACGACGGGCAGCATCGACACGACGGTCCGCACGCCCTCGCCGGCGGTGACCGCGATCAGGTAGGGCGCGAAGAGCAGGATCTGCAGCGGCGCCGTCGCCCCGCCCAGGTCCTGCTGGCGCGAGGCCAGGGCGCCCGCGACCGACCACAGGCTCGCCAGGGTGACGAAGCCGAGGACGAAGAACACGACGTACCAGCCGATCGCCGGCCCGATGACGCCGAGCGCGTCGAGGTTGCCGGTGGCGACCAGGCCGATCACCCCCGCGAGCGCCAGCACGACGGTCTGGCCGATGGCCAGGACGCTGGCGCCGGCGATCTTGCCCCAGAGCAGGGCCCGGATCGGGACCGAGGCCGCCAGGATCTCGACCACCCGGCTCTCCTTCTCCTGCGTCACGCTGCCGGCGATGGTGAGGCCGAAGGTCAGCGCGGTGACGTAGAAGAGCAGCACGAAGATGAACGACGCGGCCTGACGCAGGTTGGCGTCGTCGGCATCGGGATCGAGCAGCCGCTGCCCCACGTCGGCGCCGCTCACGAGGGCGGCGAGGTCGACGTCCTGCTCGGCCGCGTTCGCGGTGGTGACCAGCTGGGAGACGGCGGCGGTGACGGACTGGGTGATCGTCGGCGAGACGCCGTCCTCGCCGACGAGCTCGTAGCCCTCGCCCGACGCGGCCGGGAGCAGGGCAGCGTCGACGTCGCCGGCCAGGACGGCGTCCTCGGCCGCCGCCACGTCGTCGTACCTGGTGGCCTCGAGCACGGCGTTGTCGTCGGTGGAGCGGGCGATCGCGGAGGCCTCGTCGACGGCGGTGGCCGAGATCTCGTCGACGACGCCGACCGTGCTGGTCTGCTCACGATCACCGAGGAACGTGTAGAGCACGACCATGCCGATCAGGCCGACGAGCAGCAGGCCGGACTGGATCAGGAACGCCTTGCTGCGGACCTGCGTGCTGACCTCGCGCTCGGCGACCACGCGCCACATGCCGCGGCCGGCCGCCGGGCCGGTGGTGGGCGGGGTGCTCATCGGGTGACCTCCCGGAAGATCTCGGACAGGGGTTGGCGGACGCGGGCGACCTCGAGGACCGGTCCCCGCTCGACGACGGTGCGGGTCAGGTCGGCGGCCTCGAGGCCGTCGAGGGTGAGCAGCGCGGTGGAGCCGTCCACGTCGTCGACCCGTACGTCGCGCAGGTCGCGCAGCCAGGCGGCGTCCTGGCCGTTCAGCACCACGCGGTAGCGCTCCTCGCTCTCGCTGCGCAGCTCGTCGACCGAGCCGGCCGCGACCACGCGCCCGCCGGAGAGGATGACGAGGTCGTCGCAGAGCCGTTCGACGAGCTCGAGCTGGTGGCTGGAGAAGAGCACGGGCACGTCGGCGGCCTCGCGCTGCAGCAGGTCGACCATCGCGTCGACGGCGAGTGGGTCGAGGCCGCTGAAGGGCTCGTCGAGGACGAGGGCGGTCGGGCGATGGATCAGGGCGGCGGCGATCTGCACGCGCTGCTGGTTGCCGAGCGAGAGGTTGTCCAGCAGGTCGTCGCGGCGCTCCTCGAGGCCGAAGAAGCCCAGCAGCTCGTCGGCACGAGACAGGGCGCCCTTGCGGGAGAAGCCGTGCAGCCGGGCGAAGTAGCTCAGCTGCTCGGCCAGCTTCATCCGCGGGTAGAGCCCGCGCTCCTCGGGCATGTAGCCGAAGTCGCGCCGGTCCTCGGCACCGACCGGCGACCCGTTCCAGGTCACCGACCCCGAGGACGGCGCGAGGACCCCCATCAGCATCCGCATCGTGGTGGTCTTGCCGGCGCCGTTGGCGCCGACGAAGCCGGTCATCCGGCCCGGTCGGACGTGGAACGACACGTCGTCCACCGCAGTCAGGGTGCCGAACGTCCGCGAGAGCGACTGTGCTTGCAGCATGCCCGCGACGCTACCCAGGCGCCGCGCGGCTCAACCGGCGCGGGGAGGCTGGCTCGAGCCGGCGCCTACTGCGCCAGCCCGTAGAGCCGGTCGCCCGCGTCGCCCAGGCCCGGCACGATGTAGCCCTTGTCGTTGAGCCGCTCGTCCATGGCGGCGGTCACCACGGTCACCGGCACGTCGATGCCCTCGAGGCCGCGCTCGAGGTTGGCACAGCCCTCCGGCGCCGAGAGCAGGGTGATGCAGGTGATGTCGTCGGCCCCGCGGTCGACCAGGAACCGGATCGCCGCGGCCAGGGTCCCGCCGGTCGCGAGCATCGGGTCGAGCACGTAGCACTGGCGCCCGGACAGGTCGTCGGGCAGCCGCTCGGCGTACGTCGAGGCCTCGAGGGTCTCCTCGTTGCGCACCATCCCGAGGAAGCCCACCTCCGCGGTCGGCAGCAGCCGCATCATCCCGTCGAGCATCCCCAGACCGGCTCGCAGGATCGGGACGACCAGCGGCTTGGGGGTGGCCAGCTTGGTCCCCGTGGTGGGGGCGACGGGCGTCACGATCTCGTCCGGTACGACGCGCACGTCGCGGGTCGCCTCGTAGGCGAGCAGCGTGACGAGCTCGTCCGCCAGGCGACGGAACGTCGGGGAGTCGGTGCGTTCATCACGCAGCACGGTGAGCTTGTGAGCCAGGAGCGGGTGGTCGACCACGTGCGTGCGCATGGTGAAACCCTAGTAGCCACGCGCCGGGGCGCCGAGAGCAGCGCACGAGAAAGGGCTTGGCGGTGACCCGGGGGCGTGCGACTCTTGAGGCATGGCCGAGCAGATCGACGCCGTCGACTTCGCGCTGGCTGCCTACCGGGACGACGACGGGTGGCAGGTCCAGGAGCTCGGTCACGACCTGGTGGTGGACGTGGAGACGATCGTCCACGCGCTGCGCCGCTTCCCCGGCGACGGCGGAGCGGTCGGTCTGGTGGCCGTCGACGAGGACTTCTTCCTCATCGTCCGGGTGACGGGGTCCCTCACCAGGGTGCTGCTCTCCGACATCACCGCCGCCGACGAGTGGGAGCTGGCCGGCTCGGTCGTCGAGCACCTCGGCCTGCCGTTCCCCGAGGACGACGACGACCAGGACCCGGCCGGCGACCTCGACCTGCTGAGCGACCTCGGGGTGCGGGCGATCGACCTCGCCGAGATGCTCGAGGAGGACGAGGACCTCTACCCCGACGAGATGCTGTCCGACGTCGCCCGCCAGCTCGGGTTCGGCGAGCTCTTCGACGACGCGGTCGGTCTCACCTCCGCGTGACCGCCCAGCAGCGCTGGGCGGAGCCGATGACCTCCGCCCTCGACGAGGCGCGCGGTGCCCTGACCACCGGAGACGTCCCCATCGGTGCGGTCGTGCTCGACCCGGCCGGTGCCGTGATCGGTCGCGGCCGCAACGTGCGCGAGGCCGAGGCCGACCCGACCGGCCACGCCGAGGTCGTCGCCCTGCGTGCGGCTGCTCGCGAGCGCGGTGAGTGGCGCCTGGAGGGCTGCACCCTCGTGGTCACGCTCGAGCCCTGCACCATGTGCGCCGGCGCCGCGGTGCTGTCCCGCGTCGACCGGGTGGTCTTCGGCGCCTTCGACCCCAAGGCCGGCGCCGTCGGCAGCCTCTGGGACGTCGTGCGGGACCGCCGGCTCAACCACCGGCCCGAGGTGGTCGCCGGCGTGATGTCGCGCGAGTCGGCCGCGCTGCTCGACGGATTCTTCGCCGACCAGCGCTGAGGCCGGGGCGGCGGGGCGGCCGGACCGCCGGAGGGAGCGCTCAGCCGAGGGAGGACGCGCGGGCGACGAGCTCGGGCA
>NZZG01000017.1 GCA_002698575.1 Pimelobacter sp.
CCGGCGCCGGTATCCCCGTCGTTCTCACCTCCGCCGCCCAGGCCGGTGAGGCGCTCGCCGGCGACCCCGTCGGCACCCTCTTCCGCCCCACCGGGCGCCGCCGCTCGACCCGGCTGCTGTGGCTGGCGCACGCGACCGAGCCCAAGGGGACGCTCGTCCTCGACGCCGGGGCGGTCGCGGCGGTGACCCAGCGGGGCGCCTCGCTCCTCGCGGCCGGGATCACCGGCGTGACCGGCCGCTTCATCGCCGGTGACCCGGTCGACCTGGTCGGCCCCGACGAGGTGGTCCTCGCGCGGGGACTGGTCAACTTCGACGCCGAGGAGCTGCCCCGGCTGCTGGGTCGCTCCTCGGGCGACCTCAAGGCCGAGCTGGGTGCGGGCTACGAGCGCGAGATCGTGCACCGCGACGACCTGGCGCTGCTGTAGCCGGAGCTCGCCGGCTCGGCTGGCGTTAGGGGCTCCATCCAATGTCGCTCGCCCAGCGTTCGGCCGCGTCCATGACGAGGTCGCACACCGGGTCCTTGACGTCGTAGTAGGCGGTGACGTCGTGGGGGTGCAGGCGGGCCAGCGCCATCTTCACCTGCGCGTAGGCGGCGGTCGCCGATGACGAGTGGCGCAGGTAGTCCCGGAACAGCAGCGCATAGCGGAAGTTGGCTCGTCCGACCGCGCGGACGTGCAGGTGGGTGGGACGCCACGAGGCTGGCGGACGGAAGTAGCGCTTCTCCCACTCCTCCGCGTCGCCGGCCCCCGGTGGCAGGTGGTCGGCGCTGATCTGTGTCGCGGTCGCCCCCAGGCTCTGGAACGCCGTCAGGAGCAGCGGGGCGTCGAGGTCTGCTACTCCCACCTGGACGTCGATGACGTCCTTGGCGGCCAGGCCGGGGACTGCGGTCGAGCCGATGTGATCGATGCGGACAGCCACGTCGCCGAGCGCCTCTCGCAGCCGAGCTGCAATGACCGCGAACTGGGCGGGCCACTCGGGATCGTACGGCTCGATCACGATGGTGCGAGCGCCGTTCATGCGCGTCAGTCTGACAGGGAGGTTCTGTGCGGCTGCCGACGCGCCGATGACCACGCCGGGGTGGCCGAGGTCGCAGTGGCGGGCGGGTCGACGAGTGTGAGCCAAGCTCGCGGGACCGTACGGCGGACCGGTGGGCAGCGCTGCCGCCGATCGCGAGGCAGCGCAGCCGTGCTGACATAGGATCCGCTCGTGAAGAAGCTCCTCGCCCTCGCCCTGCTGGCCGCGCTGCTGGTCACCGTTCGCGTCGCCCCGGAGGCGGAGGCGGCAGGCAGGAAGGCCGTGCTGGACACGGCGTACGTCTGCGACTTCGGGCAGGGATCGGGCGTGATCGACGTGACGGTGAAGGTGAGGCTGCCGAGGAAGGCTGCCGCGGGCAGCACCCTCGCCCAGCGCCGAATCAAGGTGTCGCTCGTCCTTCCCGCAGACACCGTGGCGTCCCTGCGGCAGTTCGGTGTGGAGTCGGTCGAGGGCCGCGCCGACCGTGCCCGGCTGAGGGTCGGTCCCGCGCGGCCCGCGGTGCGTGGCCTCCGGGTGCCGCGGACCGACCTCCCGGAGTCCGGATCGCTCGTGCTGCGGGGCACGGGACGCGTGGACGCCTTCGCGACGCCTGCGCCAGGACGCTACGCGGTCAAGGTGCCGAAGCGGCTGGCCGTCGAGCTCACCGCCCACGGCGACGGCTCCTCCTTCGAGCAGGGCCTGGCGTGCGCGGTGGCGCCGGGGGCCCCGAGCAGGCTGGGGACGCTGCGGGTGAAGGCCTGACCCCACCCTGGCCGTACGCTGGGACCACATGAACGAGCAGGTGCACTACCTCGACCACGCCGCCACCACGCCGATGGTGCCCGCGGCGATCGAGGCGATGACCGAGCACCTGCGAGACGTCGGCAACGCCAGCTCGCTGCACGCCTCGGGCCGCCGTGCCCGGCGGGTGGTCGAGGAGTCGCGCGAGACGATCGCCCAGGCCCTCAACTGCCGGCCCGGCGAGGTCGTCTTCACCTCCGGCGGCACCGAGTCGGACAACCTCGCCCTCAAGGGGATCCACTGGTCGCGGACGGCTGTGCTCGGCGGCAGGCCGCGACTGGTCTCGAGCGCGATCGAGCACCACGCGGTGCTGGATCCGCTGGACTGGCTCCAGGACGGTGACGAGGCGGAGGTCCGTCTGCTCGGCGTCGACTCCACGGGCCGGATCGACCTCGACGAGCTGCGGGCGCTGGTCTCCGGGGTGCCGACGTCGCTGATCTCGGTGATGTGGGCCAACAACGAGGTCGGCACGCTGCAGCCGATCGAGGAGGTCGTCGCGATCGCGGCCGAGCACGGCATCCCCGTGCACACCGACGCGGTGCAGGCTCTCGGCGCGGTGCCGCTGGACTTCGCCGCCTCGGGCGTCGACGCGATGACGGTCACCGGCCACAAGGTCGGTGGCCCCTACGGCGTCGGGGCGCTCGTCGTACGCCGTGAGCTCGGCGTCACGCCGTTGTCGCACGGCGGCGGGCAGGAGCGCGACATCCGCAGCGGCACCCTGGACGCCCCGGCGATCGCCGGTTTCGCGGCCGCCGTGGAGCTCGCGGTCAAGCAACAGGCCGAGCACGCCACCCGACTCACCGAGCTGCGCGACGACCTCGTCCGGCGCGTGGTCGCCGAGGTTCCCGACGCCCACCTGCACGGCGACCCGCAGCGGCGGCTGCCCGGCAACGCCCACCTCGGCTTCCCCGGCTGCGAGGGCGACTCCCTGCTCATGCTCCTCGACGCCCGCGGCATCGAGTGCTCCACCGGCTCGGCCTGCTCGGCCGGGGTCGCCCAGCCGTCCCACGTGCTGCTGGCGATGGGGTGCTCGGAGGAGTCCGCGCGGCACTCGCTCCGGTTCTCGCTGGGACACAGCTCCACCCCGGCCGACGTCGACGCCGTCGTCGCGGCGATCGGCCCCGTCGTCGAGCGGGCCAGAGCGGCCCGGAGGTGAGGACGTGAAGGTCCTCGCCGCCATGTCCGGCGGCGTCGACTCCGCCGTCGCCGCCGCGCGCGCGGTGGAGGCCGGCCACGACGTCACGGGCATCCACCTCGCCCTGTCGCGCAACCCCCGGTCCTACCGGTCGGGGGCGCGCGGCTGCTGCACGATCGAGGACAGCAACGACGCCCGTCGCGCGGCGGACGTGATCGGCATCCCCTTCTACGTCTGGGACCTGTCTGCGGAGTTCCACGAGGACGTGGTCGAGGACTTCCTGGACGAGTACGCCGCGGGGCGCACCCCCAACCCGTGCCTGCGCTGCAACGAGAAGATCAAGTTCGCCGCGGTCCTCGAGAAGGGCCTCGCCCTGGGCTTCGACGCCGTCGCCACCGGGCACTACGCCCAGCTGCGTCGCGCTCCGGAGTCCCAGGGCGGACTCATCGAGATGCACCGGGCGGTCGACGACGGCAAGGACCAGTCCTACGTGCTCGGTGTGCTCGACCAGCGCCAGCTGGCGCACTCGCTCTTCCCGCTCGGCGACTCCACGAAGCCTGAGGTGCGCGTCGAGGCCGAGCGGCGTGGCCTGTTGGTCGCGGACAAGCCCGACAGCCATGACATCTGCTTCGTCGCCGACGGTGACAACGCCGGCTGGCTCAGGGAGAAGCTCGGTGACCGCGCCCCCAACGAGGGCGGCGACATCGTCGACGACGACTCCGGCGAGGTGCTCGGTCGGCACGAGGGCACCTACGGCTACACGATCGGCCAGCGCAAGGGCCTGCGCATCGGTCGCCCGGCACCGGACGGCAAGCCGCGGTTCGTCCTCGACATCGAGCCCGTCTCGGGCACGGTCACGGTCGGCCCCCGGGAACGGCTCGCGGTGCACTCGCTGCGCGGCATCCGCCCGCGCTGGTGCGGCGCGGTGCCCGACACCCTCGCCGGGCCCGGGGTGAGCGTCCAGCTGCGCGCCCACGGCGAGGAGCTGCCGGCGACGGTCAGGGTCCTGGGCGACGAGGGGGACGGGGCCGACGAGGTGGCCGTCGAGCTCCACGAGCCGGCGTACGGCATCGCCCCCGGGCAGGCCGTCGTGGTCTACGACGGCACCCGCGTCGTCGGGTCGGCCACCATCTCGGCGACCGACCGGGTCGCCGCCGACGGTGGCGCGAGGACCCGATGACGATCGCAACCGGCATCGGGTCGATGCCCGGCGAGGACCTCGCCACCTGTCTGCAGGTGGTGCTCGACGAGCTCGCGCACGAACGTGGCCTGCCCTACCTCCCCGAGCTGCCGGCACGCGGCGTCACCTCCGGCATGATCGGCCGCAGCCTGGCGCTGCTGGACGGCATCGGCGTCGACCTGCAGCCCGCCGGCTGGCGGCTGACCGACAGCCCGGGCGTCGACCACCGGCGCGCGCGCAGCCGCCTCGACCAGGACCTCGACGTGCTCGAGGAGCACACCCAGGGCTACGACGGCGCCTTCAAGGTGCAGGTCGCCGGACCGTGGACGTTGTCGGCGATGGTGGAGAAGCCGCGCGGCGACAAGGTCCTGAGTGACCACGGCGCTCGCCGGGACCTCGCGCAGGCGCTTGCGGAGTCCGCGCGCGTCCACGTGCGCGACGTACGACGACGCCTCGGCGATCGTGGCCACGCGGCACCCGACGGCACGCCCGCACGGCTCGTGGTCCAGGTGGACGAGCCGGCCCTGGCCGCCGTGATGGGCGGGGGAGTGCCCACGGCCTCCGGCTTCGGACGCCACCGCACGGTGCACCCGCCCGAGGCCTCCGAGCACCTCGGCTGGCTCCTCGCGGCGATCGCGGAGGAGGGCGCCGAGCCGTGGGTGCACGCCTGTGCGCCCGAGACCCCGCTGGAGCTGGTGCGTGGTGCCGGTGCGCGTGGACTGCTCGTCGACGTGGCGACGCTGGACGGCGCCGGTCACGACACCCTGGGCAGTGCCCTGGAGGCGGGGGAACGGGTCGTGCTGGGCGTCGTGCCCGCCCTCGACGACGAGTCGGTCACCGACACCGCCGTCGTCGAACGCGTGCTGCGGTGGCTGGACATGCTCGGCCTCGACCCGGAGGAGACCGCCCCGGCACTCGGTGTCTCGCCGGCGTGCGGACAGGCCGGCGCCTCGGCCGCGTGGGCACGTCGGGCGTTGCGCATCTCGCGCTCGGCGGCCGACAACCTGGGCTGAGTCGGGCAGGTGCCCCGGCGGCGCTCAGCCCAGGTGGGCCGGGGAGCCCTCGGGGCCGTCGGTGGCGAGCTCGTCGTGCTTGACGTTGAGCAGCAACCAGACCACCAGCGACGCGCCGAGCATCATGACCGAGCCCACGAGGAAGGCGTTGGTCGCGCCCTCGGTGAAGCTCGCCTGGAAGACGGCCGCCTCCATGTAGGTCAGGTCAGTGCCGGGGACCACGGCGCTCGGGTCGAGGCCCGCAGTGCCCAGTCCCTGACCCAGCGCCCCGGCCACGGTCTCGGCCCGGCCGTTGACGAAGTGGACCGCGACGGTGCTGAGGCTGGCCAGCCCGAGGGCACCGCCGACCTGCTGCATCGTGTTGAGCACCCCGGAGCCGATGCCCGAGTCCTCGGTGCGCACGTGGTGCACGGCGGTCAGGGTCAGCGGCACGAACGTCATGCCCATGCCGATGGACATCGTGAGCACGAACGGGAAGATGCTGGCCCAGTAGTTGATGTCGGCGCCGGCGGTCGTGCCGTTCGCGATGGCGGCCAGGACCGCCGACGGCGAGTCGTCGATCGAGATCCGCGAGAACATGAAGAGCGAGAAGGACGCGAGCAGGGTGCCGGTGCCCGCGATGTAGCGCGGGTCGATCCGGTTGACCAGGTTCGACGACAGCCCGGCGCCGATGACGATCCCGAGCGAGAAGGGGAGGAAGGCGAAGCCGGTGCGCAGTGAGCTGTAGCCCACGACCTGCTGGATGAAGAGGCTCAGGAAGTAGAACATCGCGAACATCGCCGCCGGAGCCAGCATCATCGCCACGAAGCTCGCGGCGCGGGTGCGGTTCTGGAAGATCCGCAGCGGCAGCAGGGCGTGGTCGGTGCGGGACTCGACGTAGATGAACAGCGCCAGCAGCGCCACGCCTCCGGCCAGGGCCAGCAGCGTGAACCCGTCGCCCCAGCCGTAGCGGTCGTCACCGGCGCGCGTGAGCCCGTAGACCAGGCTGAGCAGACCACCGGTGGCGGTGATCGCTCCCGGGACGTCGAGCCGGCCCCGGTCCGCGGCGGACTCGCGCAGGAAGCGTGGGGCCAGCGCGGCGGCGGCCAGGCCGATCGGGGTGTTGATCAGGAAGGTCAGGCGCCAGCCGTCCAGCTCGATGCCCAGGACGCTGTCGAGACCGGTCAGGTAGCCGCCGAGGATCAGCCCGACGGCCGCCCCGGCGCCGGACATGGCCGCGTAGACGGCGAACGCGCGGTTGCGCGCGGGTCCTGCCGGGAAGGTCGTGGTGATCAGGGCGAGCGCGGTCGGGGCCGCCATCGCGGCGCCGAGTCCCTGCAGGGCCCGGGACGACAGCAGCATCGCCTCGTTCTGGGCGAGTCCGCCCAGTGCGGAGGCCAGTGCGAACACGATGAGCCCGAGGGTGAAGATTCGACGACGCCCGTAGAGGTCGCCGAGACGACCGCCGAGCAGGAGGAGCCCGCCGAAGGCGAGCGCGTAGCCGGTCACGATCCAGGAGAGGTTGGCCTGGTTGATGTCGAGGTCGTTGCCGATGAACGGCAGCGCGATGTTGGTGATGGTGCCGTCGAGGACGACCATCAGCTGGGCGATGGAGATCACGACGAGGGCCCACCCGAGGTGGAGCTCCTTGCCGTCGTCAGGGGTGGGGTCCGCGTCGGGCACGGGCGGGTCCACCAGGGTCTTGTCGGTCATCAGGCATCCTTCGAGGTCGTGGTTGCTGCGGTGGGCTGCCCGGCGGCGACGGCGGGCAGGATGATCTGGTCGATCACGCGGGTGATGAAGGCTTGGTCGGGCGGCTCGCCGAGCAGGAACTGACGGTGCAGGACGATGCCGGGAAGGGCGGGGGTGATCAGGTCGAGGTCGACGTCGGGGCCGATCTCGCCGCGCTCGCGGGCGCGGGCGAAGATGCCGGCGGTGACGGCCGCCTTGGGTCCGATGAAGTCGCGGCGGAACGCCTCGGCGAAGTCCGCGTCGCGGGCGATGGCGGTGATGACGCTGGCCAGGATGGCGATCTGCTCCTGGTCGGCCTGGCCCCCCATGCCGCAGTAGGTCGCCAGGAGGTCCTCGCGCAGGTTGCCGGTGTCGACGGGTGCGTGCGCGGGCTTCTGGGACTTCAGCGCGTCGATGACCAGCGCGGGCTTGCTCGACCAGCGCCGGTAGAGCGTGGCCTTCGACGCCCGGGCGGCCGTGGCCACGGCATCCATGGTGAGGCGGTCGTAGCCCACCTCGGCCAGGGTCGCGAGCGTCGCGTCGAGGATCTCCTGCTCGCGGTCGCCCTCGACGCGGGGGCGGGTGCCACCCTCGGCGCCGGGAGGTGGTGCTGGGGTCATGGGGACGTGGCCTTCGTCACTGGATGGAACGGAACGGTTTCGTACCACTCAAGAGGGTACGGTTTCGTTTCATTCCCGGCGACGGGAAATTGACGCAGAAGTTTTTCGCGAGCGCGTTCAGGCGTGCTCAGATCCCACTATTCTGCAGTTGTGACATGGTGGCGGCGCCGAACCGTGCCACAACTCCACCCTGGTGGAGTTGGTGCAGGTCAGCGCAGCAGCTGCAGGCAGCGCGAGGCGGCGAAGCCGTTCCAGGCGCGCACGTCGCGGAACATGTAGTGCCCGACCCGGCCCATGTCCTGGAACTCGGTCCGGGCCGCGACGCCCTCGGCGCGCCCCAGGAAGGCGCGGGTCATCCGCGCCGAGGTGATCTTGTCGCTGCGGCCGTGCGCGGCGGCCACCGTCCTGCCGCGCAGAGCGGCCACCGAGTCGTCCGGCTGCCACCAGGGGGCGAGCCCGACGACCCCGATCACCGACGGGTCGTCGGCGACGTAGGCGGCGGTGCGGGCTCCCATCGAGTGTCCCAGCAGGACGACGGGCACCTCACCGACCTCGCGGCGTACCTGCTCCAGGGCCCAGCGGGCGTCGGCCACGGGGGCGCCGCCGTTCCAGCCGCGCACCTGGTAGCGCAGCAGCCAGGTGCTGATCTCCTCCTCGTGCAGGTCTGGCGCGATCGTGCGCTGCAGGGCCGCCATCCGTTTCCAGGAGGCGCTGCGGCCGTCCACCGGCTGCCGGCTGGTCTGCTTGCCGCCGTGCAGGGCCAGGACCAGGCCCCGAGGGGTGGCGCTGGAGACGGAGGCAGGGACGTCCAGGCGCGTCAGGGCGCGTCCGGAGGAGGTGGGAGGGGCGACGTGCTGGCGCGACTGCTCATGGCTCACGCGAGACATTCGCTCCCGCGCCGGCACCCGGATGGGTGAGGTGTGCGGTGTCGGTGGTCACCGGCAAGATGTCCCCATGGCCGAGACGTCCCCCGACCCCGCTCCCGAGGCCGCGCGCGAGGAGCACCGCCTGCTGGCCGAGGAGGTCGAGGACGCCCGCTGGCGCTACTACGTGCTCGACGACCCGGTGCTGGACGACGCCGACTTCGACCAGCGCCTGCGCCGGCTCGAGGCGCTCGAGGAGGCGCACCCGGAGCTGCGCACGCCCGACTCGCCGACCCAGAAGGTCGGTGGCGCGGTCTCGACCGACTTCACCGCGCGCGACCACCAGCAGCGGATGGAGAGCCTGGACAACGCCTTCACCTACGACGAGCTCGAGCAGTGGCACGCTCGGCTGGCCCGCGACGGCGTCGAGGCCCCGGCGCTGCTGTGCGAGCTCAAGGTCGACGGGCTCGCGATCAACCTGCTCTACGAGCACGGTCGGCTCACCCGGGCCCTGACCCGGGGCGACGGCCGGACCGGCGAGGACGTCACGCCCAACGTCAAGACGATCGACTCCGTCCCGCACCGGCTCACCGGCACCGACGAGTTCCCCGTCCCTGCCTCGGTCGAGGTGCGCGGCGAGGTCTTCTTGCCGGTCGAGGCCTTCGAGCGGCTCAACGTCGCGATGACCGACGCCGGCAAGCCGGTCTTCGCCAACCCTCGCAACGCGGCCGCGGGCTCGCTGCGGCAGAAGGATCCTCGGGTCACCGCCACCCGCGCGCTCGGCATGGTCTGCCACGGCATCGGAGCGCGCAACGGCTTCGTGCCGACGGCGCAGTCGCAGGCGTACGACGCCCTCGCGGCCTGGGGACTGCCGGTCTCCGAGCAGGTCGAGGTCGTGGCCGCGCTGAGCGACGTCGAGGCCTTCATCGCCGACGTGGGCGAGCGGCGGCACACGATAGTGCCCTACGAGATCGACGGCGTGGTCGTCAAGGTCGACGACGTCGGTCTGCAACGACGGCTCGGGTCCACGAGTCGTGCGCCCCGGTGGGCGATCGCGTTCAAGTACCCGCCCGAGGAGGTCAACGCCAAGCTGCTGGCCATCGAGGTCAACACCGGTCGCACCGGGCGGGTCACGCCGTTCGGGGTGATGGAGCCGACGCGCGTCGCCGGCTCCACGGTGGAGCGCGCGACGCTGCACAACGCCCACGAGGTGACCCGCAAGGACGTGCGCCCGGGCGACACCGTGGTGCTGCGCAAGGCCGGCGACGTGATCCCCGAGATCGTCGGGCCCGTGCTGCCGCTGCGTCCCGAGGGTCTGGCGCCGTGGGTGATGCCGACCGAGTGCCCCTCCTGCGGCACCACCCTGGCCCAGCAGAAGCAGGGCGACAAGGACCTGCGCTGCCCCAACCACCAGAAGTGCCCGGCGCAGATGCTGGACCGGGTCTTCCACGTCGCCGGTCGTGGCTCCTTCGACATCGAGGGCCTCGGCTCGGAGGCGGCCGCCGCCCTGCTCGAGGCAGGGGTGATCACCGACGAGGGCGACGTCTTCGACCTGGACGCAGCGCAGCTGATGCGGACCGACCTGTTCACCAGGGCCGCCAAGAAGGCCGAGCTCGAGGAGGGTGCCACCGAGGGCCGCGTCCTCTCCGCGAACGGTCAGCGCCTTCTCGACAACCTCGACCGGGCCAAGCAGGTCCCCCTGTGGCGGGTCGTCGTCGGCCTGTCGATCCGACACGTCGGTCCGACGGCCGCGCGCGCCCTGGCCACCGAGTTCGGCTCGATGGCGGCGATCCGCGCCGCCACCGAGGAGCAGCTGGCGGCGGCGGAGGGTGTCGGGCCGACGATCGCCGAGGCCGTCATCGAGTGGTTCACCCACGACTGGCACGTCGCCATCGTCGACAAGTGGGAGGCCGCCGGGGTGACGATGGCCGACGAGCGCGACGAGTCGACGCCGCGCACCCTGGAGGGGCTGACCGTCGTGGTGACCGGATCGTTGGTCGACTACAGCCGCGACTCCGCCAAGGAGGCGATCCTGTCGCGCGGTGGCAAGGCGTCGGGGTCGGTCTCGAAGAAGACCGACTTCGTGGTGGTCGGGGAGAGTGCCGGCTCCAAGGCCGAGAAGGCCGAGCAGCTGGGGGTGCCGATCCTCGACGAGGCAGGCTTCACCGTCTTGCTCGAGCAGGGTCCCGGCGCACTACTAGAGTGACCGCGTGCTGGCGGTCGCGTACCTGCTCGTCGCCACGCTGGCGGGCTTCGCCGTCCTGACGCGGGCGCTGCCGTCGGCTCCGGCCATCGTGCGGGTCCCGGGAGGGTTCCTGCTCGCCGTCGTCGTCACGTCCTGGACGACGTACGCGATGGCTCTCGGTTCCTCCGAGGTCCTCGGGTGGGACGAGCACGCGCTGCGCGTCGGCCTGCTCGTCAGCACCGCGCTCGCGGCTCTGGTGCTCCTCGTGCTCGGTCGGCGGGTGCGTCCGCGGGACCTGTGGGTCCCTCGTGTGGACGGGGTGCTGGCGGTCCTCGCCGTGACCGTCTCGTGGTGGCTCATGCACTCCCGGCTGCGCGAGGAGAACGGCGAGACCCTGGTCTCGGCCAACACCTGGGGCGACCTGGGTCTGCACGGTGCGCTCTCGCGCTCGTTCTCGGTCGGTGCGAACTACCCGACGCAGTACCCGTTCTTCGCCGGCGAGCCGATCCGCTACCACTTCGGGTTCGACTTCTTCGCCGCCATGCTCCAGGAGGGCGGCCTCTCGTTGCTGTGGTCGTTCAACCTGCCGGCGATCATCGGGTTCACCGCGATGCTGCTGACGACGTTCGCCATCTGCCGGCTGCTCTTCGGCGTAGCGGCTCCGCCCCGGTGGTGGCGCGACCGCGGGGTGTGGGTCGGCCTGGTCGCGGTGGCGCTCCTGCTGACGAACCAGTCCCTGGGATGGCTGCGCTACGTGCAGCAGGACGCCGGCGGCAGCCTGCTGAGGGCGCTGCGCCCCGACGTGCTCTGGGCGCACAAGGGCTACCTCACCGGCGGGCCCTACACCGACGACCGGATCGTCATGTTCAACACGCCCAACGCCTACCTGACCCAGACCCACCTGATCGTGGCGATGGCGGTCGTCCTGCTCCTGGTCCACGTGGTGCTCGCGCACCTCGACGCCCTGAGCGACGGCGCGGCCCCCGACGGGCGGGTGCTCGCCGGGGTGGGGGTGACCTTCGGCGTGTCCTTCTGGCTCAACGGAGTCGTGTGGCTCGCGGCCGCGGTCTTCCTCGGCGGGCTGCTCCTGCTCGGTGCGCTCGGGGCGCTTGGGGCGCTCGGGGCCAGGTCCGACCGGCGCCGGTCGGGGGCCTGGCTGCGGGCCGGCGCGTGGTTCGCCGTACCGGCCCTGCTCCTGGCCGTCCCGCAGGCGCTGCTGCTCAACGGCGGCGGGACCGAGGGCGGCCTGCGTCCGCACCTGGGCTACCTCACCTGCTCGTCGACGGCGTCGTCGTGCCACGGGGGACGGATGGACCCTTTCTCGGCGGCCGACTGGTGGTCGTTCACCCAGTACTGGTGGCTCAACGAGGGGGTCTTCATCCCGTTGCTCGCCCTTGCCGTCGTGCTCGGGTCGTGGCGCGAGCGCCGGATCATCGCGGCCACCGCCGGCGTGTTCCTGTGGGGGAACCTCGTCCAGGTCGGTCAGGACGTCGGTGGGCAGAACCACAAGGTCTTCAACCTCTGGGAGAACCTGGCCGGTCCGTTCGTCGCCTATGCCCTCGTGATGACCTGGGTCAGCGGTGGACGGGTGCTCCGGCGTCACGGGCGTGGTCTGCGCGTGCGCTGGCGGAGCCTGGGCGCCAGGGCCGTCACCGTGTGCCTGGCGTGCTTCCTGGTCGTCTCCGGGCTGATCGATGCGATGACGGTCAAGAACGACTACGTGGTGAGTGTCTTCGGCGACGCGACCCAGCAGCAGGTGATGGAGTGGATCATCGCCGAGACGCCCCTGCGGTCCAGCTTCCTCACCGACTACGACCAGCTGTACACCGCACCCACCCTGGCCGGTCGCGGCATCGCGCTCGGCTACTCGTCCTGGGCGTCCTCGGCCGGGTACGACGTCACCGAGCGGCAGCGGGCGATCGCGGCGATCTACTCGGCGCCCGGCACCGGCATCGCCTGCTCCCTGCTCGAGCAGCTGCCCGTCGACTACGTCCTGGTCGGCCCGCAGGAGCGGACCAGTCCGAGGTTCGCGCTCAACGAGGCGCTGTTCGACGGGTGGGCCCCGGACGCGACGTTCGGCAGTGGCGCAACGACCTACCGGGTCTTCCGGGTGTCGCTGGCCTGTGGTGCGTCGGGTCGTCAGCCTGCCGTCGGACCAGACGATCACGACTCGCGAGTCACTCCGCCCAGCACGAGGTCGTCCTCGACGGTCCTGGTCAGGTAGTTGGCGTCGGGGAGGGTGTCGAGCTCCGGAGTGCTGTCGGTGCACTCGCCCGTCGAGACGACGCACGTCGTCACCACGCCCTCGTCGGTGACCCGGAAGAGGTCCCCGACGCTGGTCCAGTCGTAGTCGTAGCTCGCGCCGGGCACCGTGAGCGTGGTGCCCGTCTCGACGTCGTAGGCGGTCGTCTGCGCCTCCTCGTCGTCGAGGGGACCGTCGTCCTCGACGACGAGCAGGGCCGAGGAACCGTCGGGCGACAGGCGGAAGTAGCCGTATGCGTCAGCGTCCAGATCGGCAGAGAGGAGCGTGCGCCCCGTCGCGACGTCGACCACGGTCGGACTCTGGCCGTAGCCCTCGATGGCGTGTCCTCCGGCGACCGACTCGCTCGTGAGGGCGGGAGAGACCTCCACAGTCGCCTGACGCCAGTCGATCACGAGGACCGAGCCGCCGTTGCGCACGTAGACCGTGTCGCCGTCGAGGGCCGACGACGAGTAGTCGTCCGTTGCCTCGGGCAGCTCGACGGTCGCCACCTCGCTGTCGGTCGTGACGTCGCGCACGTGCAGCACCGCCGCTCCCTGAGGACGATCGACGTAGACGACGTACGGCTGGGTTGGGTCGGTGGCGTGCACGACGCCCTCGGTGACCAGGTCCAGCGGCGTGACCGCGCCGTCCGGGCTCACGAGGGAGAACCTCTGAGGACCGCCTCCGTCGCTGAACGAGTTGTTGCCGTGACGCACCAGCACTCCGGCGGAGGTGTAGTACAGCGACTTCACGGCCTTGTCGTCGATCTCGGCGGTGATCGCTCCGCCGCCGACGTGGACGGTCGTGCCGATCGTGAAGACCGTCCCGGAGTCCGGGGTGAGCGCCGCAGGGGGAGTGCCGCTCGGATCCAGAGCGTCGTCGCGGTCGTCCGAGCCCGACGTCGCCGCGAGCCCAACGCCGGCAACGATCGCCAGGGCGGCGAGCCCGGTGCCGACCTGGAGGCCGCGGCGACGACGGTGCAGCCTGCGACCGCGGGCGAGCACGGTGGCGGTGGGCGCCGACGGTACGTCGAGCAGGTCGGCCTCGGCGGTCAGCAGGGCGGTGAGACGCTCAGTCATGGTGGGCTCCCAGGGTGTCGGGGACGACCGCGTCGCCGAGCAGCGTGCGCAGCCGGGCGAGGGCGTCGGAGGTCTGGCTCTTCACGGTGCCCTCGGTGATGCCGAGGGCGTGTGCGGTGCTGGCGACGCTGAGGTCGTCGTAGTAGCGCAGGACCACCACGGCTCGCTGCCGCGGTGGCAGCTGGGCCAGGGCGGCGATGACCGCCGGACGGTCGGAGGGGTCGTGGGTGACTCCCTGCTCGGGGAGCGCCTCCGTCGGACGTTCGTTGCGCCACGACTTCTTGCGGAACCACGAGCTGGCGGTGTTGACCAGGGTGGTGCGCGCGTAGCCCGGAGCCGCCTCGACGGCGCGGACCTTGTGCCAGGAGGCGTAGGTCTTGGCCAGCGCGGTCTGGACGAGGTCCTCCGCCTCGGCGCGATCGCCGAGCAGCAGGTAGGCGGTGCGGTAGAGCGAGGCCCAGGACGCCTGGACGAGCTCGCTGAACTCGGCGTCGGACGGTGGTCGTGGCATGCGGTCTCCCCGGTGAGAGCGTGTCGGTCACCCTGTCAGATGCGGTGCCGGCCGGTTCGGTTGGTTGACTACGCTGATCTCGTGGACTGCGCCTACTTCGCCGCAGGCAGGTGCGGGTCGTGCTCGGAGCTGCCGACGCCGTACGACGTGCAGCTCGACGCCAAGGAGCGACGCTGTCGCGAGGCCCTGGCCGACCATCCGGACAGCTCCGGGATCTCCTGGCTGCCGACGGCCCGCAGCGCCCCGCAGGGGTTCCGCAACAAGGCCAAGATGGTCGTGGCCGGCACCCCGGAGGCGCCCACGCTGGGCATCCTGGACCCGCTGGGTGCCGGCGTCGACCTGCGGACCTGCCCGCTGTACTCGCCCGCCATGCACGGCCTGCTCGAGGTGCTCTCGGACTTCGTGGTCCGCGCCCGCCTCACGCCGTACGACGTGAGCCTGCGGCGGGGCGAGCTCAAGCACCTGATCGTCACCGAGTCGCCGGGCGGCGAGTTCCTCGTGCGCTTCGTGCTCCGCTCCTCCGAGGGCGTCCCGCGGATCCGCAAGCACCTGCCCGGGCTGCTCGCCGAGCACCCGTCGATCGCCGTGGTCTCGGTCAACCGGCAGCCCGAGCACAAGGCGATCCTCGAGGGGCCGGAGGAGGAGGTCCTCACCGAGCGGGTCACCCTGCCGATGCAGGTCAACGACCTGGTGCTGCACCTGCGCCCCCGCAGCTTCTTCCAGACCAACACCGACCTCGCGGCCGCGCTCTACCGCCAGGCGTCCTCGTGGGCCGACGAGATCGGGGCCTCGGCCGTGCTCGACCTGTACTGCGGCGTCGGTGGGTTCGCCCTGCACCTGGCTGCTCCGGGCCGCCGGGTGCGGGGCGTGGAGCTGAGCCAGGAGGCGGTGGCCAGCGCCGTGGCGACGGCGACCGAGAGCGACCTGGCGGCCGAGTTCGCGTGTGGTGACGCCACCGCGGTCGAGGTCGAGGCCGAGCTGGTCGTGGTCAACCCTCCGCGCCGCGGGCTCGGGCCCGACCTGTGCGCGCGGCTGGAGTCGTCGTCGGCGCGATGGGTCATCTACTCCAGCTGCAACGCGGCGAGCCTGGTGCGCGACCTGGGGCGGCTGCCGTCGTGGGTGCCGCGCCGGGCGCGGGTGGTCGACATGTTCGCCCACACCAGCCACTTCGAGGTGATCACCCTGCTGGAGCGTCGCTGACGCCCTCGTCGGTCGCCGCGTGGGCCTCACGGCGCACCTGCAGGATCGCGTTCAGCTCGCCGCCCAGGAGCAGGGCGATGCTCAGCAGGTAGACCCAGGTCAGCAGGATGACGCCGCCGCCCAGGGCGCCGAGCACCGGACTGCGCTCGGCCACGACCCGGACGTAGATGCTGAAGCCGACGGTGGCCAGCAGCCACAGGGTGGTGGTGACGAAGGCGCCCGGCAGGCTGGCCCGCCACGGCGTGGGTCGGTTGGGGGCCACGTGGAAGACGAGCACGAGCCAGGCGGTGACCAGGAGGAAGAGCGTCGGGAAGCGTGCGGCGTCCCAGAACCACACGAAGGTCGAGCCGAGACCGACCACGTCGGCGACATCCTCGCCACGGCCGAGCAGGGGGCCGACGACCACGACGGCCAGGGCGATGACGACCACGACGGCGGTGGCCGCGCCGAGCAGCAGCCCCAGACCGCGGCGGCGCAGCCAGGTGCGGTGCTCCTCGATGTCGTAGGCGTGGTTGAGGGCCTCGATCACCACGGCCCAGGCTCCCGACAGCGAGACCAGGGCGCCGATCGTCGCGACCGTGAGCAGTCCGCCGTACTGCCCGGAGAGGATGGTCGCGACGGCGGTGGTGACCGAGTCGGCCTGGTTGTCGAAGATCTGGCTCAGTGCATCGGTGACCTGGACCTGGGTGCGCGCCGCGACGTCGGCTCCGGCGACGACCTCCAGGTAGCTCAGCAGCCCCGCTGCCACCAGGAGGCCCGGCAACAGGCTGAGCACGGTGAAGAAGGCGATCTCGGCGGCGAGACCGAGCACGCGGTCCTCGGCGATCTCCGAGCCCAGCTCGCGCAGCACGGATCGGCGCCGCGGCTCGCGCTCTGCACGGTGGTCCTCGGTCGACACGTGTCGGCTCCAGCAGCTCGTGGCGGTCAGGTCTGGGCCCTCGACCGTAGACCACCCCCGCGGGGCTACTCCTCGGCGAGGCTCGTGCGCACCGTGGCCACCAGCACCATCGCCTCCTCGGCCGGTCCGTGGTGCACGACCAGCTCGCCGGCCAGCACGGGGGAGAGCGATATCGAGCTGCGGGCCTCCCTTGCCGCCTCCGGTGGAGGCTCGGTGCCCGACGCACGGGACTGCCAGTCGGCGGCGACGTCGACCAGCAGTGCCTCGAGGTGGGTGGGGGCGACGGCGATGCACGAGCAGTCGTCGACGATCCCGATCGCGACCGGTCCGAGGGAGCCCACGACGAACTCGATGGCGTGGGCGGCCCGGGCTGCGTCGTCGGGTGAGACGAAGCGCAGGCCGAGGGCCACCAGCGTGCCCGACTCCACCTCCAGGTGCGCGACGTCGTCCTCGAACCTCGACGGCACGTGCGGGGAGGTCTCGGAGGTGTCGGGTCGGTGACGAGGCGTCGTCGCGGCCGGACGCAGCACGACGATGCTGCCCCCCGGCGGCGTGGTGGAGGGACTGAGCCGGGCTGCGAAGCAGACGAAGTCGACGGCCGGGACGTCACCGGGACCGGCGCCGTCGGGCAGCCGCACCTCGACACCGTCGAGCGCCTCGGTCAGCGAGACCGGGAGGCACGAGGCCAGCGGCGTGCCGGTCGCCGGAGGTTGCTCGCCGTGGCGCGAGAAGAAGGCTCTGGCGGGGGCGTTCAGGTCGGCCAGTAGGTCGTCCCGGTCGAAGACCAGCACGAGGGCGCCGAGCTCGTCGAGCAGGGGCCCGGCGTGCGGCCGTGAGCGCAGGGAGGTGGGATCGTTGCGCAGGGCGAACGTCGCGACGACGACGAGGGCCAGGCCCATCACGACATCCATGAGGCGCAGCTGCAGCACCTCGGTGACACCGGCGGTGAGCAGGGCGACCAGCACGACGTGGGCGACCAGGCGCACCGGACGCGACGGGTCGGTGCGGCACCCCGCCCAGAGCGACGCCGCGGCCAGGATCATCGCGAAGCAGAGAAGGGTGTGCACGGCGTAGACCCAGCCGTAGTCGACCACCCGGTCGACGCGGACGACGACCGACTCGGGGCCGAGCGCGACGTGGGCGGCCACCAGCAGCGCGGGGTCCAGGAGCCACAGCGCCACCCAACCCCGGGTCGAGCCGAGGCCGGGTCGCACCAGCGCCACCGTCCACGCCAGCACCGCGCCGAAGGTCGCCCCCACGGCCGGCAACCACAGCACCTGGGCCACCGACCCTCCCCAGAGGTGGAACCACGCCAGGTGAGCGGACCACACCGCCACCGAGCACAGCGCCACGACGAGCCAACCCGCGGCCCGCATGTCGCGCGCCGCCCCGGGGGCGCGGGAGGCGAGGGCCGCGCGCACGAGCAGCCACACGGTCGTGAGCGCGGCCGTCGCGATCGCCGCATGGAACAGGCCGAGCATCGACTCCAACGCCATCAGCGTCCTCGATGTCTGAGCAGGGGGAGGGGGACCCGGCGCCGAGACCGTCAGGGGAGCTGCAAGTTATCACGAGGGCGACTTGACGACGGAGAAAGACTCAGCAACTATTGACTCAATAACAAGTGAGTCAATGATTACTGAGTGAAAGGCGCGATGATGGACGACCTGGTCCTGCGGGCAGCACGCCATGCGGCGCTGGCCGACGTCTCGCGGCTTCGGGTCGTCGACCTGCTCGCGGTGGGAGATGCCTCGCCGCGCGAGCTGCAGGGCGAGCTCGGCATGACGTCCAACCTCCTGGCCCACCACCTCGGCGTTCTCGAGCGTGTCGGTCTCGTCGCCCGTCGGCGCTCGGAGGCCGACCGTCGACGGTCCTACGTCAGCCTCGTCGCTGCGGCGTTGCCCGCAGGTGTGGCGACGCCGGCCCTGTGGAGGGTCGCAGGAGCCACAGGATCCACAGGTGCCGAGGGTGCCGAGGGTGCCGAGGGTGCCGAGGGGATCGTCTTCGTCTGCACGGCGAACTCCGCGCGATCCCAGCTCGCCGCCGCGCTCTGGAACGCCCGGCCCGGCACGCGGCCGCGAGCCACCTCCGCCGGGACGCACCCTGCCGACAGCATCGCCGAGCGTGCCGTCGCGGCGGCCGGACGGCGGGGCATGCGGCTCGTCGGGCGTCCCACCGAGCTCGACGTCGGCAGCATCGGTTCGTCGGTGGTGGTCACCGTCTGCGACCGCGCTCACGAGGAGCTGGTGCGGCACGAGGCGAGGCTGGGCACCGCCGTCCACTGGTCGGTGCCGGACCCGGTGCGGATCGACACCGACGAGGCCTTCGAGGCCACCCTCGACGAGCTCGAGACCCGGATCGACCTCGCGACCGCAGCCTCGTGAGCGGCGCACCTCAGCGTTCCCAGTCCCCTCAGCGTTCCCAGGCCTCCAGAGCCCCCAGAAGCCCCAACAGCACCGGCTACCACCCACACCACCGGACTGAGGAGTCCCGTTGACCGACACCAGCCTCTCCCACCGCTCGCCCGAGAACCTGCCCGAGACCCCGCCCGAGGAGCTCGGCGGCGAGATCACCCTCGACCAGCAGGTCGCCCTGCGTCGGGCCGCCTCCCGGTTGGCCGGGGAGTTCGACGGCCTGTACGGCGCCGAGACGATCGAGCGCTTCCTGACGACCTCCTACGACGAGTTCGCGGGTCGTGCCACGGTCGTCACGTTCCTGCCGCTGCTCGCCGAGCGCTTCGCCCGCCAGCGCCTGCACGCGCTAGCGCGGGTCGAGAAGCTGCACGACGACGGGCGTCCGGTGGTCCTCTTCCTCTGCACGCACAACGCAGGTCGGTCCCAGATGGCGCTGGGCTTCCTGACGCACCACGTCGGCGACCGCGCCGTGGCCTGGTCGGGCGGCTCCGAGCCGGGCACCGAGGTCAACCCGGCCGCGGTGGCGGCGATGGGCGAGCGCGGCATCGACATCTCCGGCGAGTTCCCGAAGCCGTGGACCGACGAGGTGGTCCGGGCCGCCGACGTGGTCATCACGATGGGCTGTGGCGATGCCTGCCCGATCTTCCCGGGCAAGGACTACCGCGACTGGGACGTCGCCGACCCGGCGGGGCACGACGTCGCCGCCGTGCGCGAGATCCGCGACGACGTCGAGCGCCGGGTGCTGGCGCTGCTCGGCGAGCTGCAGCTGCTGGACGCGGCAGAGGCGCGCGCCTAGTCAGCCGTCGAGGTGCCGTACGACGTCCTCGGCGGTGTCGCGCGCCGGTCGGCCGACCCCGATGAGGGTCGCCGACGCCGGCCCGCACCAGTCGCCGTACCCGAGGAACCACAGCGGTCGACCGTCGGCGGAGCGCACGGCGCTGGATGATCCGTCGGGCGCGATCGTCGTCGGATGCCCCGAGGACCGTGGCAGGCCGAGCTCGTGCAGGTGCCCCAGGGCCGGCCGGAAGCCCGTGGCCCACACGACGGCGTCCAGCTCCACCTCACGTCCGTCCTCCCAGCGCGCGCCCCGCGCGCTGAGTGCGACGGGGGGAGGCTCGGACTGCAGGTCGCCCCGGTCGCGGGCCTCGCGCACGGGCGGGACCGCGACGATGTCGCCCAGCGAGCCGACGCCAGCGCTCTCGCGTCCGGCGGCCCGCTCGGAGACCGCTCGCGTGGCGACCTCGAAGAGGACGCGCCCGTCGACGTCGTCGGGCAGGTAGCGAGGGGGCTCGCGGGTGACCCAGTGCACCGCGTCGGCGACACCGAGGAGGTCGGCGGCGATCTGGGCCCCGGAGTTCCCGCCGCCGACGACGAGCAGGCGGGCGCCGACCAGGTCATCGGGGCCTCGGTAGTCGCTGGTGTGCAGCTGGCGACCGGTGAAGACGCCCGCGCCGGGCAGGCTCGGCCAGAAGGGCCGGTCCCACGTGCCGGTGGCGCTGACGACCGCTCTGGCCCGTAGGTCGCCGTGGTCGGTGTGCACCTGCAGGCCGTCGCGGGTCTCCTGGACGCCTGCGACGAGCACGGGTCGTCGTACGTCGAGGTCGTAGCGCTGCTCGTAGTCGGTCAGGTAGTCGACGACGTGCGCGGCGTCGGGGTTGTCGTCGTCGCCGGTCGCCGGCATCAGGCGACCGGGAAGCGAGCTGTAGCCCGCGGGGGAGAAGAGCCGCAGGCTCGGCCACGCGTCCAGCCAGGCGCCACCCGGACGCTCGCGCCGGTCCAGGAGCACCACGGACAGGGGGTCCCGGCCGGCGCGGGTCCGCTCGCGCTCGGCGCGGCGCAGGTGGAAACCGAGGGCCAGCGCGGACTGTCCCCCGCCGACGACGCAGACGTCGACGGCCTCCGGCAGGCTCACTCCTCGGGGCGGCGGCGCTCGAGCAGCACGGTGTCGCGCCAGACGCCGTCGAGCTGCGCGATCCGGGACCGGACGGCGAGCGTCCGGTAGCCGGCGCCGTGGTGGAGGGCCAGGCTGGCGCGGTTCTCGGGGAAGATCGAGGTCTGCAGGGTCCACAGGCCGCCGGTGTCCGCCTCGGTGACCTGACGGTGCAGCAGGACGCGCCCGACGCCTCGGCCGCGGGCCTCCTCGGCGACGTAGACCGTGCTCTCGCCCACGCCGGCGTAGCAGGGGCGTGCCGAGGTGGGCGCGACCGCGGTCCAGCCCACGACGACCCCGTTCGCCTCGGCGACCCAGCGGTGGCCGGGGAGCCACCGGTCGCGCAGGGCTTCCAGGGCTGGCGGCTCGGTCTCGAAGGTGGCGGTGCGGGTGGCGATGCCTTGTGCGTAGATCTCGAGCACGCGCAGCAGGTCGTCGTCGGTCATCGCCCGGGTCGTGACGTCGGCGGGCAGGTCCTCGGGGCAGCACGGCGCGGCGCCCCGCGAGCCGAGCGTGCCCATGACGACGTCGGCGGCGTGCGGGAGCCCGGTGCAGCAGGCGGGGTTGACCGACACCAGGCTCGCCGTGCCGACCTTGTCCACCGCGACGAAGCCGACCTCGGCCAGACGGCGCACGTGGTGGGAGCACGTCGCCTGGCTGATCCCCAGCTGGCCGGCGAGGTCGCCGACCCGCACGGAGCCGCTCGGGCTCGAGGCGACGGCGTGGAGCAGGCGCACGCGGGTGGCGTCGGCGAGGGTGGCGAACCAGTCGGCGTACGTCGTGGCGGCGAGGGGATCCAGCAGGGCCATGCGACCACCCTAGTTGATGATCGATCTGCGTCGATGGTTGCAGACATCGATTGTGATCGATATGGTTTGCATCGACCGACATCGATCAACCGGACAGGACCCCTCCATGAGCCTCACCCCCCGCACCGACCGCCCCCTCGTCATCGTGGGTGCCGGTCCGATCGGCCTCGCTGCCGCCGCGCAGGCCCACGAGCGCGGCCTGCCCGTCATCGTCGTGGAGGCGGGCGGCTCGGTCGGTCAGGCCGTGCTGGAGTGGGGTCACGTCCGTCTCTTCTCGCCGTGGTCCGAACTGGTCGACGCGGCGGCTGCCCGGCTGCTGGAGCCAACCGGGTGGGTGCGGCCGGACGCCCGTGGCCTGCCGACGGGCGCCGAGTGGGTGGGCGACTACCTGGCCCCGCTCGCCGAGGCGCTGCGCTCCGCCGATGTCGCCATCCGTACGTCGTCCCGGGTCGTGGGAGTGTCGCGGCAGGGCCGCGACCGCCTGGTCGCCATCGACCGCGAGCAGGTGCCCTTCGCCGTCCACGTCGAGACCCCCACGGGTCACGAGGTCCTCACCGCGGCCGCGGTGCTCGATACCTCGGGCACGTGGGGCCAGCCCGGTCCTCTCGGCACCGACGGCTACCCGGCTGCGGGGGAGCGCGAGGTGGCCGAGCAGATCACCTACGCGATGCCCGATGTCACCGACCCCGCCGTGCGCGCACGTCTCGCCGGACGCCACGTCGCGGTGGCCGGCGCCGGTGCCTCGGCGCAGAACGTGCTCGTCGCCCTGGGAGAGCTCGCCGCCGCCGAGCCCGGGACCCGGATCACCTGGCTCCTGCGCAGAGGCGACGCGACCAAGGCCTTCGGGGGCGGGGACGCCGACGAGCTCGAGGCGCGCGGAGCACTGAGCGAGCACGCCAGAGCAGTGGCGCAGTCGACCGCCGTGACGCAGGTGACGGGCTTCCGGACCGTCGCGGTACGCCGTGCCGAGGACTCGGGGCGGCTGGTGCTGAGCGCCCTGGACGGACGCGAGGTGAGCGACGTCGACCACGTCGTGGCCGTGACCGGCTTCCGCCCCGACCACTCCTGGCTCTCCGAGGTCCAGCTCGACCTCGACGGCGAGCTCTCCGCGCCGCGGCTGCTCGCGCCGGAGATCCACCCGGCCCACCACTCCTGCGGCACGGTCAGCCCGCACGGGGCGGACCTCCTGCGTCAGCCCGAGGAGGGGCTCTACCTCGCCGGCATGAAGTCCTACGGCCGGGCTCCGTCGTTCCTGGCCCTGACCGGCTTCGAGCAGGTCCGCTCGATCGTGGCCGAGGTCGCCGGCGACCTCGAGTCCGCCGCCCGCGTCGAGCTCACCCTGCCCGAGACCGGGGTCTGCGGCGCAGCACCCGGCTTCGACGACCAGGGCGGCGGCTGCTGCGGTGGGCCCGAGCTCGTCTCGATCGGGGCGAGCCCGGGCGCCGTGTCCTGACCGACCGTCGCCGCGGGGCGGGTCAGGCGCTGTCCCGCCCCACGACGGCCGGCGGGAAGATCACGCGCACCGCGTGAGCCGGCCGGCCCGCGTCGATCTGCTCGAGCAGCATCCGGGTGGCCTGCTCGGCCATCTCGCTGATGGGGTTGCGCACCGTGGTCAGCTGCGGTGACGTGCGCTCGGCGATGCCGACGTCGTCGTATCCGATCAGGGCGACGTCACGAGGCACCTCGCGGCCGTCCTCGCGCAGAGCGGTGAGGGCGCCCAGGGCCATCAGGTCCGAGGCCGCCACGATGCCGTCGAGGTCCGGGTGGTGGGCGAGCAGGCGTCGGGCCGCCTCGTAGCCACCCTCCTCGGAGAAGTTGCCGTACTCCACCGCCGAGTCGTCGAGCCCCGCGGCCAGCAGGGCGCCTCGCCAGCCGTCGAGACGGTCGGAGCCGGCCGTCATGTCGGAGGGACCTGCGATCGTGGCGATCCGGTGACAGCCTCGCGTGATCAGCACCTCGGTGGCCTGCTTCCCGCCGGCGACGTTGTCGGTGTCGACGTAGGCGACCCGGTCGGCCCCGGTCCACGGGCGCCCGACGAACACGCACGGCAGCCGGAGGTCGGCCAGGTGGTCGGCCAGTCCGCTGCTGCGGTGGTGCGAGACGACGATGGCACCGTCGACATGACGACGTCCGAGGTAGCGCAGCATCCTGCTCTCCTCCTCGCCCGGGCGTGCCAGCAGCAGCACCAGTTGCAGGTCCCGGTCGGAGAGCACCTCGGTGACGCCACGCAGGGTGCGCGCGAAGAACGGATCCGCGAAGACGCGCTCGTCCGGCTCGGGCACGACCACCGCGACCGAGTCCGTACGACGGGTGACGAGGCTGCGAGCCGCCGGGTTGGGGCTGAAGCCGAGCTCCCGTACGGCGGCGTCGACCGCGGCCTGCGACCGGGGACTGACCCGGTTGCCACCGTTGACGGCGCGCGACGCCGTGGCCCGCGAGACCCCCGCCAACCGGGCGACCTGCTCCAGCGTCGGGGTGCTCCGACCGCCGTCGGTCCTCGGTTCGTCCACCCGCGTCACGCTAGTGCCTCGGCCGCGACCCCGGGGCGCGCCTCGCGTCGTGCTCATGGCGTCGCCCTGGCGTCGTACGGCGGGACGACCCCGCTGCGAGCCACGTCGGCGAACCAGTAGGCGCTGGCCTTGGGTGTGCGTTGCTGGGTGGCGTAGTCGACGTGGACCATGCCGAAGCGCTGTGCGTAGCCGTAGCCCCACTCGTAGTTGTCGAGCAGCGACCACTGGAAGTAGCCGCGGACGTCGACCCCCGCATCCATCGCCACCCGGATGGCCCGCAGGTGCGCGTCGAGGTAGGCGAGTCGCTCCGGGTCGTGGACGGTGCCGTCGGGCAGCGGCACGTCGTGGAAGGCGGCGCCGTTCTCGGTGATGTAGATCGGTGGGACCTTGTAGTCGGAGTGCAGTCGGACCAGGAGGCGGGTCAGGCCCTCGGGCTGGATCTCCCAGCCGATGTCGGTGCGGCGGAGTCCTCTGCTGGGGAAGGTCACGTGCTCGCTGCCCGGGAAGGGACTTCCCGCGGGACGGGTCGGATGGGTGACACCGTCGTCCTCGGGCTTCTCGAGCGGTCGCCCCGAGACGCAGTCGCCGCGGTAGTAGTTGACGCCCAGCAGGTCCAGCGGGGTCGCGATCAGGTCGAGGTCGCCGTCGGCGACGACCTCCTGCCAGGGCCGCCCCAACCACGGCATGCTCGCGGTGTCGGCGACCACGTCCGCGGGATAGCTGCCCCGCAGGAGCGGGTCGAGGAAGACCCTGTTCTGCAGGCCGTCGATGCGGCGGGCGGCATCGCGGTCGGCGTCGTCGCGCGCCCGGAACGGGTCGGCGACCGTGAGGTTCAAGGTGATGCCCAGGTCGAGGGAGGTGTCGCGGCGGCGCAGTTCGTCGACGACGAGCCCGTGGCCCAGGAGCAGGTGGTGGGCGGCGACCAGGCCCGCGACCCCCTCCTGGCGACCGGGGGCGTGGCGACCGCTGGTGTAGCCGAGGAACGCCGAGCACCACGGCTCGTTCATCGTCGTCCAGGTCGGCACCCGGTCGCCCAGCGCGTCGTAGAGGGAGAGCGCGTAGTCGGCGAAACGGTAGGCCGTGTCGCGGTTGGTCCACCCGCCGGCGTCCTCCAGCGTCTGCGGCAGGTCCCAGTGGTAGAGCGTCAACCACGGGCGGATGTCGTGGCCCAGCAGCTCGTCCACGAGCCGCTGGTAGAAGTCCACCCCGGCCGGGTTCAGTGGACCCGCGTCGGGACGGACTCGTGCCCACGACGTCGAGAACCGGTAGGAGTCGAGGTGGAGACGCTTCATCAGCGCGACGTCCTGCGGCATCCGGTGGTAGTGGTCGCAGGCCACGTCGCCGTTGTCGCCGGCCAGCACGGCGCCCGGAAGAGTGGCGAAGGTGTCCCAGATGCACGGGCGGCGACCGTCGAGGTCGGCTGCTCCCTCGATCTGGTAGGCCGCGGTGGCCGCGCCCCAGCGGAAGTCCGCGGGGAACTCGACGGCGGTGCCGGTGTCGATCCGGCTGGGGTGCTGGCCGCTCTGGCCGGGGTGGGAGGTGGGCGTGTGGATGGTGGTCATCCCTTGACGGCTCCTTGCATGATGCCGGACACGAACTGCTTGCCGGTCGCGATGAACAGGATCAGGAGCGGGAGGGTCGCCAGCGAGGCTCCCGCGAGGACGAGGCTGTAGTCGGTGTAGTAGCCGCTCTGCAGCTGGTTGAGGGCGATCTGGACGGTGGGGTTGTCCCCGGGCAGCACGATCAGCGGCCAGAAGAAGTCGGTCCACACCTGCATGAAGGTGAACAGCCACAGGATCGCGGCGGCCGGTCGCGCCGCCGGGACGGCGACGTTCCAGAAGATCCGGAACTGTGAGCAGCCGTCGACCCGGGCGGCCTCGATCAGCTCGTCGGGCACGGCGTCCACGAGGTACTGGCGCATGAAGAAGACGCCGAACGCGGTGACGACCCAGGGGATGATCACCGCCCACACGCTGCCGGTCCATCCCAGCTTGGCCATCAGGATGAACAGCGGGACGACGCCGAGCTGGGTCGGCACCGCCATCGTCGCCACGACGAAGACCAGCAGCGCGCCGCTGCCCCGGAAGCGAAGCTTGGCGAAGGCGAAGCCCGCCAACGTGGAGAAGAAGACGACCGAGGTCGCCGTGACGCCGGAGACCAGCAGGGAGTTGCCCATGGCCTTCCAGAACGGCACGGTCTCGAAGACCCGGCCGGCGTTCTCGAGGAAGTGCCCTCCGGGCAGGAGCGGAGGCACCTGCTGGGCCATCACGTCCTTGGTGTGGGACCCGATCAGGAACGACCAGTACAGCGGCGCGGCCGAGCCGAGGACGAAGGCGATCAGGAGGCCGTAGACGAGGAAGCCCGGTCGGCGGTTCATCGGCGTCCCCCGAGGGCGTTGAGGCGACGACTCACCAGGAAGTTGACCAGGGCGATCACCACGATGAGCAGGAAGAGCAGCCAGGCGGTCGCCGAGGCACGGCCGAGGTCGCGCAGGTGCCAGCCGAAGTCGTAGATGAGCATCGTGAGGGTGCCGAACTGACGATCGCTGCCGCCGTTCTGCGCCAGGGTGGTGTCGAAGAGCCGCGGCTCGGCGAAGATCTGGAGTCCACCGATGGTGGACGTGATGATGACGAAGATCATCGTCGGCCGGATCATCGGGATGGTGATGTTGAGGAACTGGCGGACCCGGCCCGCACCGTCGAGGGAGGCCGACTCGTAGAGGTCCCGCGGCACGGCCTGCATCGCGGCCAGGAAGATCAGCGCGTTGTAGCCCGTCCAGCGCCAGTTGACCATCGAGGCGATGGCGAGGTGGCTCGCGAAGCGGTTGGTGTGCCACTGGATCGGCTCGATGCCGACGTACCCGAGTGCCTGGTTGATCAGGCCGTAGGTGTCGCCGAAGAGGTTGCCGAAGATGATCGCGACCACGACGGGGGAGACGACGAAGGGCAGGAGGATGCTCATCCGCCACAGCGTGCGGCCCCGCAGGTGGGTGTCGAGCAGCCCGGCGAGGCTGACGGCGATGACGACCTGGGGGATCGACGAGAGCAGGAAGATGCTGATCGTGTTGACCAGCGACTTCAGGAAGTAGGGATTGCCCAGGACGTCCTCGAAGTTCTGCAGACCGACGAAGTCGCCCTTGCCCCCGAGCAGGCTCCAGTCGAAGACCGACACGTAGGCGGTGTAGGCGAGCGGGAAGAGGCCGACCACCGCGAAGAGCACGAAGAACGGTGAGATGTAGAGGTACGGCGACAGCTTCACGTCCCAGGCCGAGAGCCGCTGGCGCCGCGTCAGCCGGCCACGGCGATGGTGCCGGGAGGCCGGGGGTGGGCTGGGTTCGACCCGGACGGGGGGCGGGCCCGCGAGCGGGGACGACGCGAGGTCGTCCCCGCTCGGGGCCTGGGTGCGGTGGGTCATCCGACGTGGGGTCCGAGCCCGTCTCAGGAGAGCTGGGAGACGTCGGAGAGGAACGTCTTCCAGGACTCGTCGGGAGAGTTGGAGCCGTCGTCGACACGGAGGATGGCTGCCTGGAAGGCCTGCAGGATGTCGGAGTACCGGGGGCCCTTGAAGGGCTGCACGGTGATCGCTGCCGCGCGGTGGGAGAGGATCTCACCCACAGGGGCGTCGTTGAAGAACGCGTTCGAGACCTCGAGCACCTCGGGCGCCTCGAGCGCGTCGACCTGGCTCGGGAAGGCGCCGATCGCGGCGAACGCCTTGGCTTGCTGCTCAGGTGCGGTGATCCAGGCCGCGAACTCCTTGGCCTCCTCCGGGTGGTCGGACTGCTGGGGCACGGTCAGGAAGGACCCGCCCCAGTTGCCTCCTCCACCGGGGAAGGCGTCGGCGAAGTCCCAGCCGGCCACGCCCTCGGCGTTGCCCTCCACGACGCCGAGCATCCAGCCCGGGCACGCCATGGTGGCGAAGCCGTCGTTCTGGAACGACGCCACCCAGTCCTCGCTCCACTGCGGGAGGGTGGTGGACAGCCCGTCGGCGACGTTGCCCGTGACGGCGTCCCAGACCTCGGCCAACCCGGCGTTCTCCACGTCGATGGTGCCGTCGTCGGTCTCGAACGGGTTGGCGACCTGGTTGAGCATGGCCTGCGCCGTCCCGCCGCTGGAGTCGTACCACGCGCTCCCGGGCACCGCGGCCACGAACTCGCGACCGGTGGCGAAGTAGTCGTCCCACGAACCCATCAGTGCGGCGACGTCCTCGCGAGCGGTCGGGAGACCGGCCTTCTCGAACAGGTCGGAGCGGTAGCAGATGCCCTCGGGGCCGGCGTCCGTGCCGTAGCCGATCATCTGGCCGTCGGAGTTGGTGGCCGCCGCAGCCTTGAAGTCCAGCCAGCGTCCGTCCAGGCTCGGGTCGGTCAGGTCGACGAAGGCGTCGGACTCGGCCAGGATCGCTGGCATCGCGTCGCCCTCGATCGCCTCGATGTCGGAGAGCCCGGAGCCGGCCGCGAGCTTGGTGTAGAGGTTGTCCTTGGCGTCGTCCCAGGTGCCGACCTTCTTCTGCTCGACCTGGATGTCGGGGTTCGCTGCGTTCCACTCCTCGATCAGGCCCTCGTAGCCGAACTCGTTGAACGTCGCGATGGAGAGGGTGACGGGACCGTCGGCGGCCTCGTCGCTGCCGCCGCAGGCGGTGAGGGTGAGGGCCAGGGTGGCTGCGGCGCCGAGAGCGAGGCCGCGGCGGATCCGCCCGGAAGCTGAGTGCTGAACGATTGATTGCTCCTGCCGTATGCGATGGACCGGGGGACCCGGCGGTGGACGGATGCGCAGTGTGAGAGCGCTTCCACGATGGTGATGCGCCTAACGTGACAGGCGTCACCCCAACTGTCAACAGATGCTCGGCATTTCATTGACTATCCGCGCCACGTCTGCTCCGATAGGTGTGGGAGCGCTTCCACTCGACGTGCCGATTTCAGCGCTCTAGGCTTCAGCATCTTCCGAGGAACCACTCGCGCCGGGCAGGCGCGCAGGAGAGGGCAGACATGGCATCGGTGCGGTTCGATCGAGCTCGACGGACGTATCCCGGCGCCGACCGCTCGGCGGTCGACGACCTGGAGCTGGAGATCGA
>NZZG01000018.1 GCA_002698575.1 Pimelobacter sp.
AGCGGTCGAGCGCAGCGAGATCCTTGACGGCGAGACCCGGTCGACTAAGCGCGCGGGCGCCACACCAACCCCGAAGAGAGATCGACTAAGCGCGCGGGCGCCACACCAACCCCGAAAGGGGATCGACTACGCGCGCGGGCGCCACACCCACCCCGAGGAGCGGGCGCCACACCCACCCCGAAGAGCCAGCCACCGTCCACGCCACGGCTAGCCTCGCCCGCATGAGCTCCACGCGCCTGTACCGGGACGACTACGGCATCCCGCACGTCCGCGCGGGGTCAATGCTCGACCTGGCGTCGGGGCAGGGACGGATCACGGCGCACGACCGCACGTGGCAGCTGGAGTGGCAGCGGCGCCGGGCGACGGGGACGACGGCCGAGCTGGTGGGCGAGTCCGGGCTCGGCTGGGACCGGTTGGCCCGACGGACCCTGCTCGTCGACACCGCGAGACGAGCCCATGCGGCGCTCTCGGCCGATAGCCAGGCGTTCGTGGCGGCGTACGTCGAGGGGGTCAACGCCGGTCTGCGTGACGACGCCCACGAGCTGGTGGCGCTCGACGCGGCGCCGCAGGCCTGGGAGGAGTGGACGCCGTTGGCGGTCTTCCACGGTCAGCACCTGCTCTTCGCGGGACTCGGCGGGGAGCTGTGGCGGCGTCGTCTGGAGGCGGCGCTGGGGGAGCGGGCGCACCTGATCAGCTACGAGGGGATCCCGGCCAACGGGAGCAACGCCTGGGCCGTGGGAGGCGGTCGTACGGCGTCCGGACGCCCCCTCATCGGGGGCGACCCGCACCGGGTGATCGAGCAGCCGGGCGTCTACATGCAGGTGCGCCTGGCGTGCGAGGACCCGGCCGACCCCTGTGACGTCGTGGGGTTCGCCTTCCCCGGAGTCCCCGGCGTCCAGCACTTCGCCCACGCCGGTGACGTGGCGTGGGCGATCACCAACGCGGCCGCCGACTACCAGGACGTGCACGCGGAGCGCTCGCCTCCCGACGATGTGGTGCTCGAGCGCACCGAGACGATCGTGGTGCGCGAGGAGGTGGGCCACCGGGAGGAGCTGGTCGAGGTCGTCGAGACCGAGCGCGGGGTCGTCTTCGAGCCCGGTCACAGCCTGCGGGACGCCTCGACGGTGCTGGGCGACGTGGGCTTCGAGGCGCTGCTGCCGCTGCTGCGGGCCCGGACGGTCGACGACGTGGATGCCGCTCTCGAGCACTGGGTGGAGCCGGTCAACAACGCGGTGATCGCCGACGTGCACGGCACCGTGCGCTACCGCATCGCCGGGCGGGTGCCGACCAGGTCGGCCGACGGGACGCGGTGGCAGGGCTGGCTCGAGGCTCCCCGTCACGACGTCGGGCCCGACGGGCAGGTCGTCACCGCCAACGAACGTCGCGGTCCGGAGAGCGAGGCCGTCGGCCGGGCCTTCGCCCCGCCGCACCGCGCGCGCCGGATCACCGCACTGCTCGATGCTCGCTCCGAGCTCACGACCCGGGACTTCGTCGAGATCCTCGACGACACGTTCCTGGGCACCGTCCCGGCGCTGACCGCCCTCGTGCCGGGCGCCTTCGACGGCTTCGACGGGCGGATGGAGGCCGACTCGCAGCAGGCGGCCCGGTTCGCGTCGTGGCGCAGCGCGCTCGTACGCCGGCTCGTCGAGCGACCCGAGCTCGCGCCCCTTCTTCGGCCGCCGCCCGAGCACGAGCACGACCCGGTCTTCGACGCGTTCCTCGACCCCACCCACCGGATCGCCCTGTCGTTGCCCACGCTGGCCGGAGCCGGCTCGCCGTTCGGCATCGACCTCGTGGCACTGGCTCGCGACGCGCTGAAGGAGGTCGACACCCTCGCGCCGACGACCTGGGGGCAGACCCACGTGTTCGTCCCGGCGCACGCCGTACCCGGGGTGGACGGGTCGGATCTGCCCGAGCTTGCGGTCTCGGGGGACAGCGACTGTGTGCGCTGCACCTCGTCGTACCCCGCACAGACCGATGTCTGCTCCCGGGGATCGGTGGCCCGCTACGTGTGGGATCTCGCCGACCGCACCGCCGGTGGGTGGGTTGTCCCCACGGGTGCCTCCGGTGCGCCGGGAGATCCGCACCACCACGACCAGCTCGAGGCGTGGGCGCGTGGTGAGCTGGTGCCGATCGTCACCGACTGGGACGCGCTGGTCGAGGTCACCACCTGACTGCGCACGGCCGCGGGCGGCGTGACGTGCTGTCGACACGACGGGGCCACCCCTCCGGCGGAGGAGTGGCCCCGTGACCGGACCCGGTGCGTGACGCGGGTCAGGCGTCGATCGCGGCGCGGTCCGGTGAACCGGCGCCGGCGACCGAGATCTTGCGTGGCTTCGCCTTCTCGGCGACGGGCACGACCAGCCGCAGCACCCCGGCGTCGTAGGAGGCGTCGATCCGGTCGAGGTCGAGGTTGTCGCCCAGCACGAGCTGCCGGCTGAAGGCTCCCCGGGGGCGCTCGGTGGCGAGCATCTCCCAGTCGCCGTTGCGGGCCACCCGCTCGGCACGCACCGTCAGCACGTTGCGCTCGACGTCGAGGTCGATGCTCTCGGCTGCGACACCCGGGAGGTCGAACTCGATGACGAACCGGTCACCCTCGCGCCAGGCGTCCATCGGCATGGCGGAGGGCCGGTTGGTGGTGCCCAGCAACTGCTGGGTCAGGCGGTCGAAGTCACGGAACGGGTCGGCGGTACGCAGCAACATGGGTGTCCTCCTCGGAATCGGATCTCTGATGCCCGTTGCATCAGATCTGTAGTGAGCAATACAGATTTTATGGATGTCCGAAGCAAAGTCAAGAGGTAGGTTCGCTCGCATGGACAGGACGTCGCGACGAGCGGTCTACGCGATCTCGGTGGCCGCGGACATGGCCGCCATGCAGATCGCCAACCTGCGGGTCTACGAGCGACGGGGGCTGGTGTCACCGGGTCGCACGGACGGCGGGACCCGGCTCTACAGCGACCACGACGTCGCCCGCCTGGTGCGCATCGGTGAGCTCCTGGCCGAGGGCCTCAACCTCGCCGGCATCGCGCGCGTGCTCGAGCTGGAGGCGGAGGTGGGCAGGTTGTGCGCGGAGGTGGAGCGGTTGCAGGGCCGCTGACTCCGAGGGTCGTGGTCAGTCGAGCGCCTTCTCGAAGAACAGCTCGGCGTAGGGGTTGTCGTTGTAGCGCTCGATCGCGGTGTAGCCGGCACGCTCGTACATCGCGATCGCCTCGCTCAGGGTGCCGTTGGTGTCGAGGCGTACGACGAGGTGCCCCGCGTCGGCGGCAACGCCCTCGAGGTGGCGCAGCAGTCGCGAGCCCAGTCCCGCCCCCCGCCACTCCGGGTCCACCCACATCCGCTTGACCTCGGCGACACCCGCGCCGATCTGCTGGACCCCGCCACAGGCCACGGGTCGCCCGTCGCTGGTGGCCACCGTGAACGAGTCCGGAGGGGTGGGCTCACCAGGATCGAAGCCTCCCGGGAAGCGCCGGTCGAGCTCGGCGAAGTAGTGCTCCATCGCCGCCGCGGCGCGCCGGCCGGCCGGGTCCACCGCGTCGAGGCTGACCGTGGCCGCTCGCACGAGCAGGTCGGCGGTACCCAGCGCTTCCGCGAGGCGCGCCCGCTGGCGCTCGGTCAACGGGGCGACGAGGCGGTGAGCCAGGTCGTCCGAGCGCTGCTCCAGCCGCTCGAGCAACCGACCCCCGGACGGCGTGAGGCTCGCCGTACGACGTCGTCCGTCGGCCGGGTCGGGGCCCACCGTCACCAGGCCACGGCTCTCCAGGGTCCGCAGCAGCCGGCTCAGGTAGCCCGAGTCCAGGCCGAGGCGGGACCTCAGGTCGCCGACACCGGCGCCGTCAACACCGATCTCGAAGACGAGCCGTGCGCTGCTCAACGGCAGCCCGAGGCCGAGGAACGACTCGTCGAGGGCGCCGATCCGCTGGGTGTAGGTGCGGTTGAAGCGCCGCAGGACGCCGGCGACCTCGGGGGTGGTGCTCATGTGTCTGACTATAGTCAGACAACCTCGTGCGGGCGCGGCGCCCTGAACGGCGTCGAGCCCCCGACCCGATCACGGGTCAGGGGCTCGTTGCACTGGGGTGAGTAACGGGACTTGAACCCGCGACATCCGCCACCACGAGGCGGCGCTCTACCAGCTGAGCTATACCCACCATGGTCGCCCTCGGCTGCACCGGAGGACCGGGTGGAAGTGTAGACGGATCAGGCCTCGGGTGCAGAATCGGTCCCGGTCAGCCCGGTCAGGGCGCCGCCGTGACGCGCCGCCGCCTCCTTGGCGATCGCGCTCTCCGGGCCGGGGGCGGGGACGAACACGGTGTCGCGGTAGTAGCGCAGCTCCTCGATGCTCTCCTGGATGTCGGCCAGCGCGCGGTGGTTGCCGCGCTTGGTCGGGGAGGCGAAGTAGGCGCGTGGGAACCAGTGGCGCGACAGCTCCTTGATGGAGGACACGTCGACGATCCGGTAGTGCAGGAACGCGTCGAGGACGTGCATGTCGCGGGCCAGGAAGCCGCGGTCGGTGGCGACGCTGTTGCCGGCCAGCGGTGGACGGCTGTCGGCGGGGCAGTGCTCGCGCAGGTAGGCCATCACGCCCTCCTCCGCCTCCTCCAGGCTCACGCCGCTGTCCAGGACCTCGAGCAGGCCGGAGGTCTCGTGCATGGACCGGACGAAGGGGATCATCTGCTCCAGCGCCTCCGCCGGGGGCTTGATGATGATGTCGACCCCGTCACCCAGGACGTTGAGGTCGAAGTCGGTGACCAGGGCGGCGACCTCGACGAGGGCATCGGCGCCGAGGTCGAGGCCGGTCATCTCGCAGTCGATCCAGACCAGTCGTTCGTTGGAGGTACTCACAACAGCGCACCCTAACGTCCGCCACCGACCTCGGCGCCGCGCCCGACTCCCGCTCGCCCGGCTCCCGCTCGCCGCCCGGCGTCGCTGGCATCCGTCGTACGCCGTGACGCATCGTCACCCCGTAGGCTCGGCTGTCGTGGCTCACCCCCTCTCCGCCCTGCGCCGCGGCTCCGCGCCCGGCTGGCTCGGGCTCGGCGCTCGCCTGGTCGTGGGTGGGGTGATGATCGCGGCCGGACTGATCAAGCTGCCGGACCCGGCTGCGAGCATCGAGGCCGTGCGGGCCTTCGAGCTGGTCCCGGCCTCCCTCGTCGAGCCGATCGGCTACCTGCTGCCGCCGCTGGAGGTCGTGGTCGGCCTGGCGCTCGTCGTCGGGCTCATGACACGGGGCGCGGCCGTGATCTCGGCCGTGCTGCTGGTCGCCTTCACGATCGGCATCGCCTCGGCCTGGGCCCGCGGGCTCGAGATCGACTGTGGCTGCTTCGGCGACGGTGGTGCCGACCCCGACGCGGCCTCGCAGTACCCGTGGGAGATCGCCCGCGACGTCGGGCTCCTGGCGCTGTCGGTCTTCCTGGTCCGGTTGCGCAGCAGCCGCCTCGCCCTCGACTCCCTGCTGTTCCGTCCACCCGTCGCTCCCGTGCCCACCGCGGCGCTCGACGACCTGAACGAAGGATCTCTGCCATGAGCAACAAGCCCGGTGCGCCCAAGGGGGCGGCCAAGGTCCGTGCGAAGGAGCAGCGCGCCGCCGAGCTGCGGGCCGAGGCCGAGCGCAAGCGCCGCGCGGAGAACCTCAAGCGGGGCGCGATCGTCGGCGGACTGCTGGTCCTCGTGGTCGTCGCGGCGATCTTCATCAGCTCCCGTTCCGGGGAGGACCTGGTCGCCTCCGACGTCGGCTCCAGCGACTACGGGCTGGTCGTCGGCGAGCCCGGGGCTCCGCGCGAGGTCGTCATCTACGAGGACTTCCTGTGTCCGATCTGCGGGGTGCTGGAGGAGGGTGCGGGTGAGGGCCTCGCCGCGGCCGCCGCAGCCGGCACCGTGGTCGTCGACTACCGGCCGATCGCCATCCTCAACCGGTTCGGTCCCTACTCCACCGACTCGCTCAACGCCTTCCTGGTGGTGCAGCAGGAGGCCGGGGACGAGGTCGCCAAGGAGTTCCACGACCTGCTCTTCGCCGACCAGCCGTCCGAGGACGGGCCGTTCCCCGACGACGACTGGCTCGTCGAGAAGGCCGTCGAGGCCGGCGCCGAGGAAGCCGCCGTACGACCCGGCATCGAGGGCGGGTCGCGGATGGCGGACGTCGAGGCCGCGACCCAGGAGGCCGAGGACGCCGGTGTGCAGGGCACCCCGACCGTCGTGCTGGACGGTGAGGCCTTCCGGGACGGCAAGAGCTGGGACGAGATCGCCGAGAACCTCCTCGAGGAGGTCTCGTGACCCCGCCCACGGCGGCCGGTGACCTCGCGGCCTACGTCCGCGGGCTCCCCAAGGCGGAGCTGCACGTGCACCACGTCGGGTCCGCCTCGATGCGGATCGTGGGTGAGCTCGCCGAGCGACACCCGGGGACGGTCCCCTCGGAGCCCGAGGCGCTGCGCGCGTTCTACGAGTTCCGCGACTTCGCGCACTTCATCGAGGTCTACCTCGCCGTCGTCGACCTGGTCCGGACCCCGGAGGACGTGCGCTACCTGACCTACGAGGTCGCCCGTGAGCTCGCCACCGAGCAGCGGGTGCGCTACGCCGAGCTCACCTGCACGCCGTACACCTCGGTGCTGCGCGGCATCGCCATCGAGGGGTACACCGAGGCGATCGAGGACGCCCGGGTGGCGGCCGAGCGGGACTTCGGCCTGGTGCTGCGCTGGATCTACGACATCCCCGGCGAGTCCGGGATCCCGGCCGCCGACGCCACCCTCGGCTTCGCCCTCGACCACCGGCCCGACGCGCTGGTGGGCTTCGGCCTCGGGGGGCCCGAGATCGGGGTGCCGCGCCCGCAGTTCAAGGCGCACTTCGACGCGGCCCGCGCGGCGGGGCTGCACGCGGTGCCGCACGCAGGCGAGACGACGGGTCCCGAGACGATCTGGTCGTCCCTGCGCGACCTGGGCGCGGAGCGGATCGGGCACGGGACGTCCGCCGCAGCCGACCCGAACCTGCTGGCCCACCTGGCGGAGCACCAGATCCCGCTCGAGGTGTGCCCGTCGTCGAACATCGCCACCCGCGCCGTCGCGACCCTGGCCGAGCACCCCCTGCGCACCTTCGTGGAGGCCGGGGTGCCGGTGAGCATCAACTCCGACGACCCGCCGATGTTCGGGACCTCGCTGAACCGCGAGTACGAGATCGCTGCCGACCTGCTGGGGCTCGGCGCGCCGGGGGTGTCCGACCTGGCCCGGGCGGCCGTGCACGCGTCGTTCGCCCCGGACGCGGTCCGGGCCGGGCTGCTCGCCGAGATCGACGCCTACTCCTGCGAGGCCTGATCCGTCGTCGGCTCCTCGAGGAAGTGCTCGAAGGGCGTGTGGAAGTGCGCCAGCACCCGCCCGGGCAGCGGAGGCGTCGAGCCGCTGCCACCGGCTCCGGCGCGCACCTGGCTGACGTGCGAGCGGATCGCGGCGGCCTTCTGCTCCTGCCGCTCGGGGCTCAGTGCCAGACACCGGACGTCCTGCCACGGGAGCTCGTCGGGGCTCCGGTAGGTCCACGCCAGGAGCGGGTACTCGACCAGCCGCGCGCCGCTGGCCCGGGCGGCGGTCGCCGCCGCTCGCCCCGCCGCGTCGTGGTCGGGATGGCCGTCATGGCGCCACGGCGCCGCCACGAGGGTGCGACGCCCGTCGCCCAGCAGCTCGGTGAGGCTGGCCGCGACCTGGTCCTCGGCCGTTGTCACCTCGCCGTCGGGGGCGCCGAGGAAGACCAGGTAGTTCTCCGGCGCGAGCCGGGCCAGCGCGTTCTCCATCTCGGCCAGGCGCAGCGTCGCGAGCGCGTGGCGGGTCGAGCTGGGGGAGGCGAACGGCGAGGCCTCTCCGGCTGTCAGCAGGACGACGTAGACCGAGAGCTCTGCCGCGGCCGCGGTGGCGATGAGCCCGCCGGCGCCGAGGCTCTCGTCGTCCGGGTGGGCAGCCACCACGACCAACCGGGAGCACGCCCGCTCGCGGTGGGTCAGGTCGAGGCGCCGGGTCGCGCCGTACGAGGGGTGGTCGAGCCACTGGCTCGCGGCCGATCGACCGATCGCGTGGGCATCGCCGACGTCGTCGACCACATCTGACCCCGGCGATGGCACAGCGGCATCGTAGGAAGTCGTCGAAGTGGCCGCCATCCTCCACCTGGGTGAATAGGCTGCCCCTCATGCCCGCACCCCATGAGCCGCTCACCGTGGCGATCGTCAACGACTACGAGATCGTGATCGCCGGGGTCGCCGCGCTGCTCGACCCCTTCGGCGAGCGCGTGCGCGTCGTCGAGCTCGACAGCCAGCTGCCCGTGGTCAGTGACGTCGACATCATCCTCTACGACACGTTCGGGCAGGTGCAGGGCGACGGAGTCGACCTCGAGACCCTCGTCCACGGCGGTCGGGCGAAGGTCGTCGTCTTCAGCTGGAACCTCGACGCCGCCCTGGTCGACCGGACCCTGGCGCGTGGCGCGGCGGGCTACCTGTCGAAGGAGGTGGCGGCCAAGGAGATGGTCGACGCGATCGAGGCGGTGGCCCGCGGGGAGGTGGTGCGCCCGACCGGGCTCGAGCCGTCGCCGTCGTCGCGGCCGGGCCAGGGGCGGATCGCCGGTGTGTGGCCCGGGCACGAGCACGGCCTGTCCGCCCGCGAGGCCGAGGTCGTCGCGCTCATCACCCAGGGCCTGTCTAACGACGAGATCGCCAGGATGACCTACCTGTCGATCAACTCGGTGAAGACCTACATCCGCGGCGCCTACCGCAAGATCGGCGTCTCCCGCCGCTCGCAGGCGGTCATCTGGGGGATGCAGCACGGGTTCGAGCCCGACACCGCCCGCGTGCTCGAGGCCCCTCCGCGAGGCTGACCGCGCGCCGACGGCGAGCAGTGTTGTGTGACGCCCGTTACCTTGGGTGCATGTCCGCCCGCCGTACCGCCCTGGCCCTCTGCCTCGCCCCGTGCCTCGCCCTGAGCATGTTGCTGGCAACCGCCGCGGTCGTGCCGTCGCAGGCTGCCCCGGGCGAGCAGGAGCGGCGCGCACCGCTGCGCTACGTGGCCCTGGGTGACTCCTACAGTGCCGGCTCGGGCGTGGTGCCGATCGACGTGACCTCGCCGATGTGCCTGCGCTCGACGCGCAACTACCCGAACGTGATCGCCGAGCGCATCGGTGCCCGGCTGAACGACGTCACCTGCGGCGGTGCCGACACCACGCACTACCGGACCGAGCAGTACCCCGGCGTCGCCCCCCAGCTGGAGGCGCTCAGCCGCAACACCCAGCTGGTGACGATGACGATCGGCGGCAACGACAGCGGCGTGTTCATCAGCTCGATCCTGCAGTGCGGGGCGTTGGGGATCGCTAGTGCCGGCAGGGGCAGCCCTTGCCAGGACAGGTACGGCAACGACTTCGTCCGCACCGTGCGCCGCACGACCGCTCCGGACGTCGAGAAGGCGTTGCGCGCCGTGCACCGCAAGGCGCCCCGGGCGACCGTGGCGATCCTCGGCTACCCCCGGATCCTTCCTCCCAAGCGTGGTTGCTTCCCGCAGATGCCGGTGGCGCGGGGCGACGTGCCTTACCTGTTCAAGCTCCAGAAGGTCCTGAACAAGGCCGTACGCCGCGCCGCCGACGCCACCGACAGCGTCTACGTCAACGTGCCCAGGGCCTCGCGCGGCCACGACGCCTGCCAGCTGCGCGGCCGCCGCTGGGTGGAACCGGCCCTGCTCGGCACCAATCCCGTCGTCGTGCACCCCAACTCGCGTGGCGAGTCCGCGATGGCGCGGCTCACGATCCGCACGCTCGACCTGGGCTGACGCGGGCCGTCGGACGATCGTGCGCCGAGGAGTCGGGCACCCCCGGCAGGATTCGAACCTGCGACCAAGTCATTAGAAGTGACTCGCTCTATCCAGCTGAGCTACGGGGGCAGATGGGCGGGAGGCCCGCCGGCAAGTATGGCAGTCGTCAGCCGGTGACCTCGGCCAGGCGGTCGACGGACACCTGGGCGACGACGTCGGTCGAGGCGACGATGCCGTCGCCGACCTCGCCGATGTCGATGGTGTTGATGATGACGAGGTTGTTGCCGATGCGGGCCACGTTGTAGCCGATGTCCACGGGCAGCTCGAGGCCCTCGGTGCTCAGCGTGCCGCGCACGGCCACCCGGGCCTGCTCGTCCACCCCGGTCAGGGAGACGGTCTGGTCGGACTGCAGCTGCAGGTCGTAGTCGAAGCCCTGCTCGTCGGTGCCGGTCGCGGTGGTGCACTCGGCCACGGTCTCGGAGAACAGGGCGATGGCGTCGACGATCTGCTGGCTGTCGGCGTACGACTGCACCTGGGACTTCACCGAGCTCTGCCCGGCGTCTCCCTCCAGGACGAAGGAGGCCTCCACCTTGGCGTCGGCGTCGAACTCCGGTCGGTCGGTGATGTCGCCGACGTCCCCGAGGCAGCTGCCCTGGAAGCCGGCGGCGTCGTCCTCGTCGTCATCCGCGTCGGGATCGACGACGTAGCCGCCGGGTAGATCCTCGGCGACCAGCAGCGCCGCGGAGAGGTCGTCCTCGGAGAGCACCGGCCCGTCCCCGCCCGGCTCCGGGCCGTCGGGCGCCTCGGATGCGGTCTCCTGGGCGGTGGGTTCGTCCCCGGGCTCGTCCTCGTCGGTCCCGCAGGCGGTGAGAGCGAGCGCGAGGCTCAGGACGGAGGCAGCAGCCGCGACGCGGCGCACGGGGGAGAGGATCACGCGAGGAGCCTACGGCTCCGCGGTCGTCACCGTCGCTCGGCCATCCAGGTCTCGACGGCGTCGGCCGTGCGGGGCAGTGCAGCCGACAGGTTGCGCGAGCCGTCGGCGGTGACCACGAGGTCGTCCTCGATCCGGATGCCGGTGCCGCGCAGCTCCGCGGGAACCAGCAGGTCGTCGGCCTGGAAGTACAGTCCGGGCTCGACGGTGAGCACCATGCCCTCCTCGAGCGTGCCCTTGGCGTAGGACTCGGGGGCAGCCTTGCCGCAGTCGTGCACGTCGAGGCCGAGCATGTGGCTGGTGCCGTGCAGGGTCCAACGGGCATAGACCTTGGAGTCCGGGTCGAGCGCCTCCTCAGCCGAGACCGGCAGCAGTCCCATCCCTTCCAACCCGTGGGCGAGCACGCTCATCGCGGCTTCGTGCGGCTCGGCGAACCGGTTGCCCGGCCGTACGGCGGCGATGCCGGCGTCCTGGGCGGCCAGGACGAGCTCGTAGAGATCGCGCTGTGCCGGTGTGAACGTCCCGTCCACCGGCAGGGTGCGGGTGACGTCGGCGGTGTAGAGGTGGCGTCCCTCCACACCCATGTCGAGAAGGACCAGGGTGCCGGGGGTGATCGGGCCGTCGTTGTCGATCCAGTGCAACGTGGTGGCGTGCGAGCCCCCGCCCACGATCGAGTCGTAGCCGATGTCGTTGCCCATCGCTCGGGCGCGACGGAAGAACGTGCCCTCGATCCAGCGCTCGCCGTACTCCAGGACGCGGTCCCACTCGGAGACCGAGTCCTCGAACCCGAGCGTGGTGATGTCGCAGGCCTCCTGCAGCTGGCCGAGCTCCCAGTCGTCCTTGATCAGTCGCATCTCGGAGATCACGCGGGTGAAGTCGTCGTCCAGCCCGCCGTCGGCGGCGAGGAGCCGGTCGACGGAGTCCGAGACGCCCCGGTGCACGCGCGTCTTGCCCGGGGCGCTGGTGCCGGAGCGGCCCAGGGCGTCCTCGAGACGGTCGATGTGACGGACCTCGATCCCGAGCGTGGCCGAGAGCTCGCCGAGGGACGGGCGCTTGCCGACCCACAGCTCGCCGTACTGGCGGTCGCGGAAGAACTCATCGGTCTCGCGACCGGACCGGGGCCGGGCGTAGAGGACGGACTCGCCGTCCTCGACGACGAGCACCGCGTCACTGGTCTGGTTGCCGGTGAAGTAGGCGTGGGCGGTGTCGGCGCGGAAGCGGTAGTCGGTGTCGTAGCTGCGCACCTTGTAGCCACCACCGGGGAGCACGAGCCGCTCGCCGGGGAACATCTCGGCCAGGCGCGCGCGCCGCTCGGCCGCCCGGCCGGCGCCGGAGAAGGAGGGCAGCTCGCGCTCCTTGTCGTCCCAGCCGGTGCGCATGAAGGCGGAGTAGGCTTCCGGCACCGCGGGGTCGTGGGACTCGGTGGCCAGGGACTCGGGGGCCGCTTCGGCAGGCGTCGCGTCAGTCACGTCTGCCACTGTAACCGCGCGGAGTCGCGGGGTCGTCCGACGTGGCGCGCCACGGCCGATAGGCTCCTGTCATGCCAGAGCGCCGCACCGAGAGTGTCACCTTCACGGTCGTGGTGACCGTGGCGGTCGTTCTCGGGGCGCTGCTGATGCTGGCGGTCCTCGCGCTGTCCGGGGCTCCGGGCGTGATGCTCGTGGCCGCCCTGCTCGCTGCCCTGCCGGTGGGTCCTCTCCTCGCCTGCTACCTCTGGCTCGATCGCTACGAGCCCGAGCCCAAGCCGCTGCTGGCCTACGGACTGCTGTGGGGTGCCTTCGTGGCCACCGCGGCCGCCCTGGTCCTGGGAGGCGTGGGCGGGGTCTTCGTCCCGGTCACCGACGAGCTGTCCCTGGCCGTCGTGGCGCCGGTGACGGAGGAGGCCGCCAAGGGTCTGTTCCTCCTGCTGCTGCTGTGGTGGCGTCGCGCCGAGCTGGACGGCATCCTCGACGGGATCGTCTACGCCGGCATGGTCGGCATCGGCTTCGCCTTCACCGAGAACATCCTCTACCTGGCCGCCGCCTACAACGGCACGGACGGGATGGGGCCGGGCGGCATCGCCGGGGTCACCTCGACCTTCGTCGTGCGGTGCCTGGTGAGCCCCTTCGCGCACCCGTTGTTCACGGCTTTCATCGGCATCGGTGTCGGCGTCGCGGTGGCTTCCCGCCGTCGCGGCGTGCGCATCGCGGCCCCGGCCGCCGGGTACGTCGTCGCCGTGCTCACCCATGCCCTGTGGAACGGCTCGACGGTCTTCGGCGCGGAGGGCTTCGCCGGCGTGTACGTCGTCCTGATGGTGCCGGCGCTCGTCGGGATGATCTGCCTGGCCGTCTGGGCACGCCGTACCGAGGCGGTCGTGCTGCGCGCCGCCCTCGACGACGCCGCTCGGCGCAACCTCATCCCGGCCACCGACATCGGGTGGGTCGTGGACCTGGGAGCACGCCGCGCGGCGCGGGTGCACGCGGCCCGGTACGGCGGTCCCCATGGCGCCCGCGCGATGGCCGACTACCAGCAGGCCACCATCGAGCTGGGCTACCTGCACCACCGCCTGCTGCGGGGCACGCCCCCCGACGACTGGCGCGAGCGCGGCGCCGTCCACGTCGAGCGGATCCGAGCCGTTCGACCCCACATCGCCTTCCCCGGACAGGTGGTGCCCACATTGTGAACGCTCCCGACAACCTCCACTCTCACGCCGTCTCCCGCGGCTCGGACGACCATGGTGCGACCGAGGACAGCCGGATGATCACCGCGATGGTGCGTCTCCACTCAGCCCTGGACGCCACCGAGCTGCCCTTCGACCTCCCCGGGCTGGACGACGTGCGGATCGCGCGCACGCAGATGGTCGACCAGCTCGAGGACTACGTGATCCCGCGCCTGATGACCCTCGACGCGCCGCTGCTCGCGGTGGTCGGCGGCTCCACCGGCGCCGGCAAGTCGACCCTGGTCAACTCCCTGGTGGGCCACCGGGTCACGACTCCCGGCGTCCTGAGGCCCACCACCCGCTCACCTGTCCTGGTCCACCACCCCGACGACGCCCACTGGTTCGGCCAGGACCGGCTGCTGCCCGACCTGACCCGGGTGCAGCACGTCACCGACGACCCCGACTCGCTGCAGCTGGTGGCGACCGAGGCCGTGCCGGCGGGGCTGGCGATCCTCGACGCACCCGACGTCGACTCCGTCGAGGAGCGCAACCGGGTGCTCGCCGCCCAGCTGCTCGCTGCGGCCGACCTGTGGCTGTTCGTCACCTCGGCCGCGCGCTACGCCGACCAGGTCCCGTGGGAGTACCTCAAGCAGGCTGCCGAGCGCTCCACGGCCGTCGCGATCGTGCTGGACCGCACGCCGGACGATGCCGTGCAGACGGTGGCGACCCACCTGGCGCGGATGCTGGCCAGCCGTGGTCTCAAGGACTCCCCGCTCTTCACGGTCGCCGAGGGCAAGATCGACAACCAGGGGTTGCTCCCGCCCCACCACGTGGCCGACATCCGGGAGTGGCTGGACACCCTCGCCGAGGACGGCGACGCCCGCGGTGCCGTCGTACGCCAGACGCTCGACGGTGCCGTGCGCACCATCACCCGACGTACCTACCCGATCGCCGACGCGGCCGTCGAGCAGACCGCGATCGGCCTGAGCCTCAAGGCCGACGTCGACGAGACGTACGACGAGGCGATCGCCGCCGTGATCGCCGCGACGGCCGATGGCAGCCTCATGCGCGGCGAGGTCCTGGCCCGGTGGCAGGAGTTCGTCGGGACCGGCGAGCTGCTCCGCTCGCTCGAGAGCCGGGTGGGGGGACTGCGCGACCGGCTCGTGAACACGATCAAGGGCAAGCCGCAGCAGGCCGAGCGCGTCACGGTCGCGGTCGAGTCGGGGCTGGAGACGCTGCTCCTCGAGCACGCCGAGGCCGCCGCGGAGCGCACGCATGCCCGGTGGAGCCAGCAGGCCGCCGGTGCCGGCGTCCTGGCGGACGCCCCGGGTGACCTGGGCCGCGCCTCACGCGACCTGCGGCGCCGCGCCGAGCGGATGGTGCGCGACTGGCAGCTCGACGTGCTCGACATGGTGCGCACGGAAGGCGCCGACAAGCGCACGACCGCACGATTCCTGGCCTTCGGGGTCAACGGGCTCTCGGTCGCGCTGATGATCGTGGTCTTCTCCCACACAGCGGGACTGACCGGCACCGAGGCCGGCGTCGCGGGAGGGTCGGCCGTGCTCGGTCAGAAGCTCCTCGAGGCCGTCTTCGGCGACCAGGCCGTGCGCGCGCTCGCCGAGCGGGCACGCCGTTCGCTGGAGCAGCGGGTGAGCGTGCTGATGCACGACGAGCGGGCTCGCTACCTCTCGCTCGTCGATGCGGTTACCGTGCACCCCGACACACCCGACAAGCTGCGCCAGGCGGCCCGACGCGTCGACGACCTGCGCTACCAGGCGTCGGCCAGGGCCGCCGAGGCATCTCCTGGAGAACCCCTGTGACCTCACTGCTCGACGGCGCCCGCAAGCTCGTGACGCGGGGCACCGACCTCGGCGAGCGCATCGACGGTCTCGAGGCCGCCGTGGCGGCGGGGCGGGGCCGACTCGACGACGCCCTGCTCGACGAGGCGGCCACGGTGGCAGACCGGGCCGCCGGGCGGCTGAGGCTCTCGGCGCAGCACACCGTGGTCGCCATCGCCGGTGCCACCGGGTCCGGCAAGTCGTCGACCTTCAACGCCCTCACCGGGCTCGAGCTCTCCTCCACCGGGGTGCGTCGACCCACGACCTCCTGGGCCACCGCCTGTGTCTGGGGGAGCGCCGGTGCCGAGGAGCTCCTGCAGTGGCTCGGGATCCCGCCGCGCCACCAGACGATGCGCGACTCGATGCTCGACACGGCGCGCGAGGACCGCGAGCTCGACGGGGTGGTCCTGATGGACCTGCCCGACCACGACTCGACCGAGGTCGCCCACCACCTCGAGGTGGACCGTCTGGTCGAGCTGGCCGACCTGCTGGTCTGGGTGCTCGACCCGCAGAAGTACGCCGATGCCGCCATCCACGACCGCTACCTCGCGCCGCTGCGCTCGCACGCCGGCGTGATGGTGGTGGTGCTCAACCACATCGACACCGTCGCCGAGGATCGTCGACAGTCGATGGTCGACGACGTCCGCCGCCTGCTGGACCTCGACGGGCTGCAGGAGGTGCCGATCTTCGCCGTCAGCGCTCGCGAGGGGATCGGCATCGACGGGCTCCGGGGCGAGATCGCCTCACGGGTCTCGGCGAAGAAGCTCACCCGCCAGCGGATCGAGGCCGACCTGCGCTCCGCGGCCGGCCTGCTGCAGGAGGCCTCCGGCACGGGCAAGGTGCGGCGGCTCTCGCCCACCCGGGTCGACGAGCTCGAGGACGCCTTCGCCGACGCCACGGGAGTGCCGGTGGTCGTCGACGCCGTCGAACGCTCCACCCGGCTTCGCGCCGGACGGGCCACGACGTGGCCGCTCGTCTCGGTCCTGTCCCGCTTCAAGCCGGACCCCCTGAAGAAGCTCGACCTCGATCTCGGTGAGTCCGGCGCCGCGCTGCGCGGCTCGTCCAGGAGCGCACTGCCCGCCACCACGCCGGTGCAACGGGCGCGCATCGACACCGAGGTGCGGGCGCTCGCCGACGACGCGAGCAACGGTCTGGGCGCGCCCTGGGTCGAGTCCGTACGCCGTGCGTCCGTCGCGCGGCTGCCCGAGGTCGGCGACCTCCTCGACTCGGCGATGGCTCGCACCGACCTGGGTGCCGACAAGCTGCCGGTCTGGGCCGGCGTCGTGCGCGTGCTCCAGTGGCTGCTGATCCTCACGGCTCTCGGCGGTGCCGTCTGGGCGGGTCTGCTGGCCGCCGGGGGCTCGCTGTCGGACGAGGAGTACCAGGTGGCCGGGATGCCGCTCCCGCTGCTCCTGCTGGTGGGGGGCGTGGCGCTGGGCATCGTGCTGGCGATCGTGTGCCGCGGGCTGGTCGGCGGCACGGCGCGCGCCCGCGCCGCCGCGGCGGATCGACGCCTGCGCGACGAGGTGCACACGGTCGCCACCGAGCTCGTCGTCGACCCGGTCACCGGTGAGCTGGCGGCGTACTCGGCCGTGCAGACGGCGCTGCGTGCGGCGCTGAGGTAGCCACCCTCCACGCTCTACCCAGGAGTGGTCCACAGGAGCGCACGCCGCGCGGCTGTGCACAGGCGCGGTGCCGGGACCTCGTGGCTCGCGACCAGACCCTCTTTGCTGGTGGGCGTCCGATCACTCCGGTCGGGCCCGCTCATCTCGAGGAGACACACCATGCTCAACGACACGATGGTCACGCTGCAGGGTCACGTCGGTGGCCCCGTCACCCTGCGCCAGGCAGGCGAGACGAACGTCGCCAACCTCCGGGTGGCCTGCACCCCGCGCCGCTTCCAGCGCAGCACCGACGAGTGGGTCGACGGTGAGACCCAGTGGTACTCCGTGAGCGCGTGGCGCCACCTCGGCGAGCACTGCGCGCGCTCCCTCAACACCGGCGACCCGGTGATCGTCCACGGTCGACTGAGCACGAGCACCTACACCAACAAGGACGGCATCGAGGTGGTCGGCCTCGAGATCGACGCGCTGCTGGTCGGGCACGACCTGAGCCGGGGGATCACCTCGTTCAGCAAGCGACCCTCGGCCGCCGAGCTGCGGGCCCGAGCCGCCGCCGGCGCCGCCGCCGCAGCGGGATCGGAGGAGCAGGAGGCCGGGGCGGCGGGAGTGGTCGCGGCCTGAGCCGGAATTCACCGATCGACGGAGGAGGCGTCCGCGCGCGTGGTCGACCCCTCCTTCGTGGTCGGCCGTGGCGCCCGCTCCTCGTGGGTGGGCTGTTCTTCGGGGTGGGGCGCCCGCGCGCGTAGTCGACCGGGTCTCGCCGTCAAGGATCGCCTGCGGCGCCCGCTTCGCGGTGCCTGCGGC
>NZZG01000019.1 GCA_002698575.1 Pimelobacter sp.
CAGTCAAGGACACCGAAGGTGCCGCGAAGCGGGCGCCGCAGGCGATCCTTGACGGCGGGAGCAGGTCGGCTACGCGCGCGGCCCCACCACCACAACCACCCGGACCAACCCCGAAGGAACAAGCCGGTCGCGCGCGCCGGCACCACCCACCACCAGTCCGCGGAAGTCCGCGCCGAGCGAGCGAGCAGTCAGCGACCCGACTCGGTGTACGCCGGCCCCGGGCCGTCGACGCCGGGCGAGGCGTTGCGCAGTGCGGACGCGACCCGCCGCGCGGTGAAGTCGGCGGCGCGGTCGGCGACCTCGGCCGCGGTGCAGAACGCCGCCGAGCGGATTTCGCGCTCCTGCTCGACGATCCGCTCCACGATGGACGGGTCGTGGACACCGCCGTCGAAGACGAGGCAGAGCGCGTCGTCCCAGCCGCCCCACGGCGGCAGCCAGTCGGTCAGCAGCAGTGGGCCGGCGGGCAGGGAGAGCGCGAGCTCCTCCTCGACCTCGCGGACGACCGCGTCCTGTGGCGACTCGCCCACCTCGACCACGCCGCCGGGCAGGTCCCAGTCCTGCTTGTAGGTGAGCTGACACAGCAGCACCCGCGGCTCGGGCTCGGTGGTGTCACGGATGAGCATCTGGCTGATGGCGCGCTTGCGCGGCAGGAACGAGTTGAGCAGCGCGCGGAAGCCGCCGGGCTCGTGCACCGGGGTGTCGCTGGCGAGGCGGGCGTAGACGACGAGGTCGCCGCCGACCCCGCGCATGATCCCCTCGCGCCGCATCCCCGACCACGTCGCGGTGCGCTGACCGGTCTCGTCGTCGACGGCCACGTGCGCCTCGACGCGCTGGTGGTCCACCAGAGCCGCGGCGACCTCACGCCGTACGACGTCGACGTTCTCGTCCGCGACCCAGGAGATCCGGGCGACACCCTCGCCCACCGGCGTCACGGTCGTCGGCTGCTTGCTCACGCGACCACCCTACGGGGCGGCGTCAGGAGTCCTTGCGCAGCCAGACGGTCCCCAACGGCGGTACGACGATGTCGGCTCGCGCCGGCATCGAGCCGTGCTCGCCCTCGACGGCCAGGACGGAGCCGAGGTTGCCGACGCCCGAGCCGCCGTACGGCGACGCGTCGGTGTTGAGCACCTCGCGCCACAGTCCGGCCGAGGGCAGGCCGAGCCGGTAGGAGTCGTGGGGGACCGAGGCGAAGTTCGCCACGCACACCAGGTCGGGCTCCCCGTCGCTGCTACGCACGAACGAGTAGGTGTTGCGGCCGGCGTCGTCGGCGTCGATCCACTGGAAGCCCGCTGCCGACCCGTCCCCGGCCCAGGCCGCCGGGGAGGCGACGTAGGCCGCGTTGAGGTCGCGCACCAGAGCGTGCAGACCGCGGTGCTCGGGGTGCTCGAGCAGCCACCAGTCGAGCTCGCGGGACTCGGCCCACTCCGACTCCTGGCCGATCTCGCACCCCATGAACAACAGCTGCTTGCCGGGGTGGGCCCACATGAAGGCGTAGTAGGCGCGAAGCGAGGCGAGCTGCTGCCAGCGGTCCCCGGGCATCTTGCGCAGCAGCGAGCCCTTGCCGTGCACGACCTCGTCGTGCGAGAGGGGCAGCACGAAGTTCTCGGTCCATGCGTAGGTGATCGCGAACGTGAGATCGTGGTGGTGCCACTGTCGGTGGACGGGCTCACGGGCGAGGTAGTCCAGCGTGTCGTGCATCCAGCCCATGTTCCACTTGAAGCCGAACCCCAGCCCGCCGGCCGAGGTCGGGCCCGTCACGGCCGGCCAGGACGTCGACTCCTCGGCGATCGTCACCACCCCGGGAACGCGCCGGTAGACGGTGGCGTTCATCTCCTGCAGGAACTGCACCGCCTCGAGGTTCTCCCGCCCGCCGTGCTTGTTGGGCGACCACTCGCCCTCCTTGCGGGCGTAGTCCAGGTAGAGCATCGAGGCGACGCCGTCGACGCGCAGGCCGTCGGCGTGGAACTCCTCGAGCCAGTAGAGCGCGTTGGCGTAGAGGAAGTTGCGGACCTCGTGCCGACCGAAGTTGAAGATGTGGCTGCCCCACTCCTGGTGCCAGCCGCGCTGCGGGTTGGGGTCCTCGTAGAGCGGCGTGCCGTCGAAACGGGCCAGGGCCCACTCGTCGGTCGCGAAGTGACCGGGCACCCAGTCGAGGATCACGCCGATCCCGGCCTGGTGGAACCGGTCGACCAGGCGACGGAAGCCGTCCGGGTCGCCGAAGCGCGAGTCCGGCGCGAAGTACGAGGTGACGTGGTAGCCCCACGACCCGCCGAACGGGTGCTGCATGACCGGCATCAGCTCGACGTGGGTGAAGCCCAGGTCGGACAGGTACGGCACCAGGTCGTCGGCCATCTCGTCGTAGGACCAGAAGCGGCCGCCGGGGTGGCGCTTCCACGACCCCAGGTGCATCTCGTAGATCGACATCGGCTCGGCCACCGGCTGCGTGGCCGCCCGAGCGGTCATCCACTCCTCGTCGCCCCAGACGTGGCTGCTCTCGTAGACCCGTGAGGACGTGTCCGGCGCGACCTCGGCGAAGAACGCCATCGGGTCCGCCTTCTCGCGCCACACGTCGTCGGCGCCGAGCACCACGAACTTGTACGACGTGCCTGCGGGACAGGCGGGCACGAACAGCTCCCACACCCCGGACTGGCCGAGCTGGCGCATCGGGTGCTCGCGCCCGTCCCAGGAGTTGAAGTCGCCCTTGATCCGCACCGCCCGCGCCGACGGCGCCCACACGGCGAACGACGTGCCGCTGATCGCCTCGCCGCCCGGGACGTCGTAGTGGTGCACCCGGGCGCCGAGCACCTGCCACAGGTTCTCGTGGCGGCCCTCGTTGACCAGGTGCAGGTCCATCTCGCCGAGAGTGGGCAGGAAACGGTACGGGTCGTCGAGGATCAGCTCGCCGTGGCCGTAGTCGACGGCGACGCGGTAGTCGGGCACGGACAGGTCGCTGCCCGCGGGCACCACCCCGACCCAGATGCCACCGTGCTCGTGCTCGAGCGCGGTGTCGCCGGCGGCGTGCCGCACGACCACCCGTTCGGCCAGCGGCTTGAGGACCCGCACGGTGACGCCGCCCTCGTGGACGTGGGGCCCGAGCACCGCGTGCGGGTGGCCGTGGTCCCCGCGCACGATCTGGTCGAGCTCACCCCGGTTGACCGGCACCGGCGAGGGGAGCGCGGTGGTCGAGCGCGTGGACGGGGCGGTGGGGCGGTCGGTCATGACTCTCCGATGCGCGCGATCGCCGTGAGTGGTATCTCCACCCAGGTCGGTCGGTTGCGGGTCTCGTAGACGGTCTCGTAGACGGCTTTGTCCGCGACGTAGGCATCGAGCAGCGTGCGCTGCCCGGAGGTCGGCCCGGCCTCGGGGTTGCCCAGGTAGGCGTGCAGGAAGTATCGCTGGTTGCGCTCGGTCCACTCGGTGCCTCGCTGCCGGCGCTCCTCCAGCTCGTCCTCGTCGAGGTCGGTGTGCTGGCGCTCCACGACGTGCGGCGCATAGGCGAAGGAGCGCAGCATCCCGGCGACGTCGCGCCAGGCGGAGTCGGGCAGGAGCCGCTCGGCCAGGGGCTTGGCGGGCTCGCCCTCGAAGTCGACGATCTTCCACCCCAGGGCCGTGCGGAGGGTCTGGCCGAGGTGCAGGTCGCCGTGGACGCGCTGGACCGGGAGCTCGCCCAGGGCCCGGACGCGGTCGAAGACGTGGCGCAGGCGCTCCTCGTGGGGAGCCAGGGCGGGCGCCGCGTGCAGCGCCTGGTCGAGTCGCTGGTGCATCACCGCGGCGGTGTCGGCCGCGGGGACGACGCCGACCTCGAAGTGGTCGCGCAGCACGGTGTGCACCTCGCGCAGCGTGTCACCCAGGCGCCCCGACTCCCCGGCGAAGTCCCCTCCGGACTCGCGGGCCGCGACCAGCGGGTCGGCGTACAGCGTCCGGACGCTGCTGAGCGCGAGGTCCCAGCCGTCCGTCGCCGTGCGCAGGAACTGCTGCAGCATGCCGAGGTGGGTGCTTCCGTGCTCGACCCAGCCGTAGAGGTGGGCCACGTCGGGGGAGTCGGCCCGGGTGAGCGCCTCGTGGGTGGTGATGTCGGGGTTCGGGCCGGGGGTCAGCTTGCGGAAGAGCTTCAGCACGGAGTCCTCGCCGAAGGCGACCGAGGAGTTGGACTGCTCGCCGGTGAACAGGGTCCCGACCGCGTCGGTGTCCACCTCGGATCCGGGGACCCGGTGGAAGGTCAACGACTCCGCTCCGTCGGTGACGAAGCTGCCCGCACCGGCCGCGGCGCCGAACGCCTGCAGCCACAGCGCCATCGACGACCGGTCGTGCAACGCGTCGTAGGCGTGGATCCAGCCGTGCTCGGGGTCCTCCCACCAGCCGATGAAGGCGTGGTCGAGGCGGTGCTCGGACTCGGTGTAGCAGGCCAGCGGCACCTGGTACAGCTCGATGTCGGCCTCGGATCCCGCGGCTACGTCGCCGTAGGTGAGCTCGACGATCAGCACGTCGACCAGGGGCTCGCCGGGGGCCAGGCGGCCGAGCCGCCCGAGGCGTCGTACGCCGGTGACCTCGAAGGGCCGTCCCTTGCCGCCGAACCAGCGGGTCTTGACCAGGTAGGCCTTGATGACCTCGTCCGTCAGGTGGGTGACCGGCTCGTGCACGTGCTCCGAGCCGCTCACAGGAGCTGTCCTTCGTCCGGGTTCTCGCTGGGCACGAGACGGAACCAGTAGAAGCCGTAGCCGCTCAGCGTCAGCAGGTAGGGCAGCTCGCCGATCCGCGGGAACGTCACGCCACCGAGCATCTCGACCGGGATCATCCCCTCGAAGCGGCGCAGGTCGAGCTCGACGGGCTGGGGGAAGCGCGAGAGGTTGTTGACGCACAGGATCACGTCGTCCCTGGCCCCCGCGGAGCCCGTGGGCCGTGCCTGCTCCGCGTCCCCTCCGTCGTGCTCCGCCCCTCCGCCGTGCTCAGCGCTGTACTCGCGCGCGTAGGACAGCACCGAGGCGTTGGAGCCGCCGAGGTCGTGGAAGCTGCCGAGCCCGAACGCCGGGTGCTGGCGCCGGGCGTGGATCATCCGGCGCTGCCAGTGCAGCAGCGAGGACGGGTTCTCCAGCTGGGCCTCGACGTTGACGCTCTGGTAGCCGTAGACGGGGTCCTGGATCGCGGGCAGGAAGAGCTTGCCCGGTGTGGCCGAGGAGAAGCCGGCATTGCGGTCGGGGGTCCACTGCATGGGTGTCCGGACGCCGTCGCGGTCACCGAGCCAGATGTTGTCCCCCATCCCGATCTCGTCGCCGTAGTAGAGCACCGGCGAGCCCGGCAGGGAGAGCAGGAGCGCGTTGAAGAGCTCGATCTGGTTGACGTCGTTGTCCAGCAGCGGAGCCAGGCGGCGACGGATGCCGATGTTGGCCTTCATCCGCGGGTCCTTGGCGTACTCGTCCCACATGTAGTCGCGGTCCTCGTCGCTGACCATCTCGAGGGTGAGCTCGTCGTGGTTGCGCAGGAAGATGCCCCACTGACAGTTGTGCGGGATCGCCGGTGTCTGCTCGAGGATCTCCGAGATGGGGAAGCGCGACTCGCGCCGCACCGACATGAAGATGCGGGGCATCACCGGGAAGTGGAAGCACATGTGGCACTCGTCGCCGCCGCTGTCGAAGTCGCCGAAGTAGTCGACGACGTCGGCCGGCCACTGGTTGGCCTCGGCGAGCAGGATCTTTCCCGGGTACTTCTCGTCCACGAAGCGGCGCACCTTGCGCAGGAACTCGTGGGTCTCGGGCAGGTTCTCGCCGTTGGTGTCGGGGCGCTCGTAGAGGTAGGGCACCGCGTCGAGGCGGAAGCCGTCGAGCCCCATGTCGAACCAGAACGAGATCGCCTCGAGGATCGCGTCGTGCACGGCCGGGTTGTCGTAGTTGAGATCGGGCTGGTGGGAGAAGAAGCGGTGCCAGAAGTACTGCTGGCGCACCGGGTCCCAGGTCCAGTTGGACGGCTCGGTGTCGACGAAGATGACGCGCGCGTCCTGGTAGAGCTCGTCGGTGTCGGACCAGACGTAGAAGTCGCCGTAGGGCCCGTCGGGATCCTCGCGGCTGGCCTGGAACCACGGGTGGGCGTCACTGGTGTGGTTCATGACGAAGTCGATGATCACCCGGATGCCCCGGGCGTGGGCCTCGTCGAGCAGGGTGTGGAAGTCCTCCACGGTGCCGGCCTCGGGGAGGATGTTGGTGAAGTCGGCGACGTCGTAGCCACCGTCGCGCAACGGCGAGGTGAAGAACGGCGGGATCCACAAGCAGTCGACGCCCAGCCACTGCAGGTAGTCGAGCTTCTCGGTCAGGCCCTTGAAGTCGCCGGTGCCGTCGCCGTTGGAGTCACGGAAGCTGCGGACCATCACCTCGTAGAAGACGGCCGTCTTGAACCAGTCGGGCACCGGGTTGGTCTGGTCGGTCGCGGCGTCGTGGGTGGGGTCGATCACGATCTCGCCGGTGGGCGGGCTCGCGGGGAAGGGGTCGCTGGTCGTGCTCGTGCTCTCGCTCATGCGGGGCTCCTCACGGTGAGGACGTGTGCCGGCTCGTGACCGGGGTCGAGGCGCACGTAGTCGTGCTCGCCCCAGGTCCAGTCGGCACCGGTGATCTCGTCGTGGACGACGAACGAGTCCGACCAGTCCAGCCCGAGGGCCGGCATGTCGAGGTGGACTGTCGTCTCGCGGGTCCCGTGGGGGTCGAGGTTGATCACCACGATGACGGTGTCGTCGGGCTCTCCGGCCCGGCCCTCGGCCCGCTTGGAGAAGACCAGGATGTTCTCGTCGTCGGCGTGGTGGACGGTGATGTTGCGCAGACGCTGCAGGGAGACGTGCGAGCGCCGGATCTCGTTGAGCCGGGTCAGGTACGGCGCCAGCGAGCGGCCGGCCGCCTCGGCGCCCTCCCAGTCGCGGATCCGGATCTGGAACTTCTCGGTGTCGAGGTACTCCTCGCTGCCCGGCTTGAGCGCGACGTGCTCGAACAGCTCGTAGCCGGCGTACACGCCCCAGCTGGGCACGCTCGTCGCCGCCAGCGCGGCACGGATCTTGAACGCCGCCGGGCCGCCGTATTGCAGGAACTCGTGCAGGATGTCGGGGGTGTTGACGAAGAAGTTGGGCCGCATGAGGTGGTCCGACTCCGAGCTGACCTCGCGCAGGTACTCCTCGATCTCCCACTTCGCGGTGCGCCAGGTGAAGTAGGTGTAGCTCTGGTGGAAGCCGACCGAACCCAGGCCGTGCATCATCGGCGGCTTGGTGAAGGCCTCGGAGAGGAACAGCACGTCGGGGTCGGTCCGGCGGACCTCGGCCAGCAGCCACTCCCAGAACTGCAGCGGCTTGGTGTGCGGGTTGTCCACCCGGAAGATCCGCACCCCGTGGCTCATCCAGAGCCGGACGATGCGCAGCACCTCGCGGCAGATGCCCCGGGGGTCGTTGTCGAAGTTGACCGGGTAGATGTCCTGGTACTTCTTGGGCGGGTTCTCCGCATAGGCGATGGTGCCGTCGGCGCGGGTGGTGAACCACTCCGGGTTGCTCGTCACCCACGGGTGGTCGGGTGCCGCCTGCAGTGCGAGGTCGAGGGCGACCTCGAGGCCCAGCTCGCCGGCGCGGGCGACGAAGGCGTCGAAGTCGTCGAAGGTGCCGAGCTCGGGGTGGATGGCGTCGTGCCCGCCGTGCTTGCTGCCGATCGCCCACGGGGACCCGGGGTCGGTCGGGCCGGGGGTCAGGGTGTTGTTGGGACCCTTGCGGTTGACCTCGCCGATCGGGTGGATCGGTGGCATGTAGAGGACGTCGAAGCCCATCGCGGCGACGGCGTCGAGCCGCTCGGCCGCCGTGGCGAACGTGCCGCTGGTGATGGCGCCCGTCGTCGGGTCCTGCACGGCGCCCTCGGAGCGCGGGAAGAACTCGTACCAGCTGCCGTACAGCGCGCGCTCACGATCGGCGTACGCCGGGTACGGGCCCGCGACGCTGAGCAGCTCGCGCAGCGGGTACGCCGCCAGGACCGCACTCACGTCGCCGGCCAGCAGCTGGGCCAGCCGTGCCTCGGGCGGTCGCGCGGTGTCGGCGGCGGCCTTGATCGCCCCGGCCAGCACCTTCGCCTCCGCCGTGGCCTTGCGGGGGAGCAGGGACCGGACCTGCTCGAGCAGGAGCCGACCCTCGGTGAACATCAGCTCGACGTCGATCCCGGCCGGGACCTTGATCTCGGCGGCGTGGACCCACGTGGCGATCGGGTCGGACCAGGCCTGCACCTCGAAGGTCCAGGCCCCGGTGGTCGTCGGCGTCACCCACGCCCGGTGACGGTCGACCGGGTCGACGAGCTTCTCCATCCTCACCGGAGCCTGCCGGACGCCGTCGGGGGAGATCAGCACGACCTCCGCGCCGAGCTTGTCGTGGCCCTCGCGGAAGATCGTCGCGGAGACCGGGAAAGGTTCCCCGACGGTGGCCTTCGCGGACTGTCGTCCCAGGTCCACCACCGGTTGTACGTCCATGACAGGGATGCGTCCAACCATTGCCCCACCATTGCGGGTCGCACCAAGCGCTGCAACCTTCTCACCCGCGGAGGTGGATCGGGCCCCGACCTGCGACATCGGCCCGAAACGTCGCCGACACGTGGGGGAAATGGCCGACCGGGGCAGACGTCGCGCGTCTACCCCGGTCGGATGAGCCGACTCGGCTCAGGGGTGTCTCAGCGGAAGGACCGCTGCGGGCTGTCGATGCCGTAGGACGACTTCCAGCTCGGGAACTTCGAGGTGAAGGCCTGGAACTCCGCCACGTGCGAGATCGTGCCCCGGTCGGACCCGCTCTTGCAGTCGGTGTCGTTGATCGGGTCGTTGTCCAGCTCGCCCGCGTAGCCGGCGAAGCCGGTGCACTGGTTCTCGAGCACGACCAGCCGCAGCGCCGAGGCCTTGGTGGGCTTGATCTTGAAGGAGCGCATGATCAGCGTCGGGGCGACCGGCCGCGGACGTTGGGACGGGAAGGCGTTGGAGGGGGAGGTGTAGACCCGCTTCCAGGACGCCTTCTTGGTGGTGCACTTCTTCGTGCAGGCCTCGACCGCGAACTTGCGCAGCGCGGTGAACCGGGAGCCGGCGTCACGGTCGCCCTGGTTGCGCTTCAGCATCGCGCTGACCGCCACGGTACGGATCTTGCGAGCCTTCTTGCCGGCCAGGTCCACGGCGATCGTGGGATTGGTCGCATCGACGTTGTCGTCGCCGTAGTAGCCCCACGAGAGAGCCTCGGTCCCGTCGATGAGGAAGTTCTCGTGGACGCTGCCCGCGGTGGCCCCGATGATCTTCGCCCCGGACTTCTTGGCAGCCAGGTTCTTGGTGGTCCTGACCTTGACGACCTGCTTCTTCTTGCCGGTGACCGTCATGTGGAAGCGCATGAAACCGTGCTTCGGACCGACGTAGAGCATGTCGTACTTCCCGGGCGTGAAGGAGGCCTTCCTGCCGACCTTCTTGGTCTTCTTCAACGTGTCGGCGATCGGCGTCGCCCGGGCCTCGTAGTCACCCACGAAGATCCGGCCGCCCGACGAGGTCTTGAAGACGACCTTGGTGTTCTTGCCGGTCGCGCTGGCGAAGCTGGGCTTGGGGGAGGTGTCCTCGCCGTCCTTGACGCTGGCGCCCTTGCCCATGCCGCGGCGGGCGAAGGCGGCGTTGATGACCTTCTTGTTCTCGCCGCCGAAGCGCATCTGGTCGGCAGCGACGAAGGCGTCCCGGGCGTCCAGCATCGAGGTGGCACCCTGCTGGAGGAGGAACGAGTCGAACATCAGCTGCAGCCAGCGACGGTTCCCGGGGCACAGTGCCGGACGCTGCGGTCCCTTGTTCTGGCTGCCCTCGGCGCAGCGCTGCTGGAGCGCCTTGTTCCGGTAGGGGAACTTCTTGTCGTACTTCTTCACCAGCGCCTGGCGGACCTCCCAGTTCACGCCGTTCCAGATCTCGCCGTCCGCGTGGACCTCGGGACCGGTGGTGTCGAAGCCGTAGTCGGAGTAGTTCAGCGGGTTCTTGTTCATGGCGTAGTCGCGGATGGCGACGGTCAGGTTGCCGGTCGCGTACGCGCCGACGGCCCAGACGTTCCCGCCGTTGGAGTAGCCGTGGCTGAACTGGTACTCCGCCGCGACCTGGTCGCTCCACGACTCGCCCATCGCACCACCCTGCTCGGAGGTGAGGCCCTCGTCGGGGCCGGCGACCATCCGGTTGCTGATGGCGTGGGTGTACTCGTGGCCCACGATGCCCATGTCCAGACCGCCGTCGGTGCAGGGAGCGTAGAAGGCGCCGGCGATGGGCTGGAAGAGGTACTGGTTGGTGATCCCGGGCACGCCGTCCTGCAGGGTGATCTGGTTGGCGTTGTCACGACCGAGGAAGGTCGGCTGGCCGCCGCTCAGCGCACCCGCCTGCACGTTGCCGACCTCGGGGTCGCCCTCCACGCCGCCGCGCCCGAGGTTGTCGAGCTGCATGTTGTAGTTGCCCTCGTTGAAGCCGAGGTAGTAGCTGAAGTCGTGCATCCGGTTGTGGGTGACGAACAGGTTGCCGACCGAGAAGTTGATGTCGTTGCCGCCGGGGATCAGCTCGGTCGGGCTGCACTCGGAGTTGTTCCACGCGTCGGTGAAGCGCGTCGTGTACTTCTGGTTCACCGAGTAGGGGGCCTGGAAGAGGCCTCCGGGCGTGAGCGGGGAGGCCCAGGCCTCGTGGGTGTTGGCGTTGTTGTCGATCGTGGTGAACGAGGGCAGGCCCGTGGTGGTGATGTTGTCCCACGGCCCGGGGGCCGCGACGTTGCGCACCGAGCCGGAGGGCAGCGTGCACTCCTTGGCGTTGGCGTTGAACCAGCAGGCCACCACGCTGTTCCTGGGCGTCTGCGACGGGCTGTCCAGGGTCGGGTTGGCGGCGAAGAAGCGCCAGCGCGGGTTGCCGGCCGTGCCGGTGACGCCACCGCCCGGGGTGCCCCCACCGGTGGTGCTGGTGTCACTGGTGGCCACGGTGAGCTGGTAGAGGCCGGGTCCGATCGGAGCAGTGCTGTCGAACGGGCAGACCGCCGCGGAGTAGGTGCCGGCCGGGATCTGACCTGCCGAGTACGTCAGCGTCTCGGGGCTGGTGAGGAGGTCCGCACTGGCGAGAACGGCGCCGGAGGGATCACGCAGCTCCAGGGTGATGTCGTTCGCGGGGTTGAGCGCGGTGCCGACCATCAGGATCGACTTGGTGCTGTCGTCGGTGATCTCGAACTCGTGGTCCGGCCCGCACGACTGGGCGGTGTACTCGCCGGTGAACGGGAAGAGGTTGTTGGACGCGGCCAGGCCTCCTCCGATCACCTCGGGCATGGTGCTGGGGCCGTCGGCGACGCTACCGACGGCGTTCTCGACCTTGTTCTCGCGGTGCAGGACGGAGCCGTTCACGGCGTCCACCAGGACCGTGTAGGCCTCGGCGTGACCGCCGGCGACGTCCACGACGTTCGCCTCGAGGACGGGACGGACAGACCCGTCGGCGAACGCGAGGGCCCGCAGCCGGACCTGCTGCTCGTGGGCGAGGCCGGGGACGTTCAGGCGTGTCCACCCGTCGCTCACCGAGCTGACGATGTCGGCGACGAGACCGTCGCCGAGCTCGAGCCCGACGTTCTCGGCGGCGAGCAGCCAGCCCTTGAGGGCCGACAGCTTGGCGGCCGGAGGCTGCTGGGTGGTCTTGGTGAGCGAGGACGAGACGTAGGCGATCTCGCCGTTGGCGACACCGACGGTCACCATGCTGCCCAGCGCCGGCGTCAGGGTGCCGAACTTCTGGCGGAACAGCACGGCGTGGCCGCCGTCGTGGACCAGCTCCTGGTCGTTGACGAGCTCCAGGCCGCGCATCACGTCGGCGGAGAGCCCGAAGACGGCCGCGTTGCTGACCAGGTAGTTGCGCGCGGCGGTGACGGGGTTGCTCGAGGTCGCCTTCGCCAGCACCCCGTCGACCGGGAGGATCGAGGACGGCGTCCCGAACGCGTTCCAGCGCAGGTCCTGCACGTCCAGCCGGGCGGCTGCGCTCTGCTGGGCCAGCGACGGGAGGGCCGAGCCACGCGTGTCGAGGTCGAGGAGCCCGCCGACGGCGTCGTCGATCGAGCCCGGCAGGATCCGTTCTCCTGCACCGTTGGTGCGGGAGAGACCCGGGACGGTCGGGACCAGTGGGTCCTCGGCAGCGGCTGGTGCCTGGAGCTGCAGGAGGCCGGGGACCAGGGTGGCGGTCGCAAGGGCGGCGATCGTGGCGCTGTAGCGGCCACGTCGTGAGGTCAACGAGATCATGAATTCTCCAACGGACGGCGTCGGCCGGCGTTATGGCCGGGGCTGCAGCGATTGTCAGACGAAACATGATCGTGACGTGGCCGAACGTCGCAAGCGTGACCCGTTCGTAGCCGTGACGCCATGTCTTGGAACGATCCAGCGATGCCGCTAGCGTCACCGGATGCGTGCCTATCGTCGCTTCACCGTCCGTCCCGTGCTGCCGCCCTCGTTGACCGCCCTCGGCGAGCTGGCCGGCAACCTGCGCTGGTCCTGGCACCCCGAGACGCAGGATGTCTTCGCCGAGGTCGACGCCGAGCTCTGGGTCTCGACCGGGCGCGACCCCGTCAAGCTGCTGGGCGCGGTCGGCCGCGACCGGCTCGACGAGCTGGCCGCCGATCCTGACTTCCTGGCTCGCCTCGCCGCGGTGCGCGCCGACTTGTCGACGTACCTGTCGGGGGAGCGGTGGTACCAGCGTGCCGTCGCGTCCGACCCGGACGGCGTGGGGGAGACCGGCCCGGGTGCGATCGCCTACTTCTCACCCGAGTTCGGCATCACCGCCGTGCTGCCCCAGTACTCCGGTGGCCTCGGGATCCTCGCCGGCGACCACCTCAAGGCGGCCAGTGACCTCGGCGTCCCGATCGTCGGCGTGGGGCTCCTCTACCGGCACGGCTACTTCAAGCAGTCGTTGTCACGCGAGGGCTGGCAGCAGGAGACCTATCCCGTCCTGGATCCCGACGAGCTGCCCCTCTCGGCCTTGCGCGAGGCCGACGGCTCCCGCGCCACCATCGCCATCCAGATGCCCGATGGTCCCGAGCTGCTGGCGCGGATCTGGGTGGCGAGCGTGGGCCGCGTCCCGCTGCTGCTGCTGGACACCGACGTGGAGGGGAACCCCGAGCACTACGTGGAGGTCACCGACCGGTTGTACGGCGGCACCTCGGAGCACCGGCTGCGCCAGGAGCTGCTCCTCGGGGTGGGCGGCGTGCGTGCCCTCCGGGTCTTCTCCCGGATCACCGGCGCCCCTGCACCCGAGGTCTTCCACACCAACGAGGGTCATGCGGGCTTCCTCGGCATCGAGCGCATCCGCGAGCTGACCGTGGCCGAGGACGGGCCGGGGCTCGACTTCGACACGGCCCTGGAGGTCGGGCGCGCCTCGACGGTCTTCACCACTCACACTCCGGTGCCGGCCGGCATCGACCGCTTCTCGCGTGTGCTCGTCGAGCAGTACCTCGGCGAGCACGGTGCGACCCCGGGCGTGCCGACGGCGCGGATCCTGGCGCTGGGCGCCGAGGACTACGAGGGCGGCGACCGCGGCGTCTTCAACATGGCGGTGATGGGGTTTCGCCTGGCGCAGCGCGCCAACGGCGTCTCGCAGCTGCACGGCGAGGTCAGCCGCGGCATGTTCAACGGCCTCTGGCCGGCCTTCGACGAGGCCGAGGTGCCGATCGGCTCGATCACCAACGGCGTCCATGCGCCGACCTGGGTCGCGCGTGAGGTCATCGCGCTGGCCACGGAGCGCGGCGCCGATCGCGACTCCGACGACACCGACGCCTTCTGGGCGGCGGTGGACGACGTGCCGGGCCGCGACATCTGGACGGTCAAGCGACAGCTGCGCGAGCGCCTCGTGGTCGACGCTCGCAGCAGGCTGACCCGGTCGTGGGAGAAGCGGGGCGCCGCCACGGCCGAGCTCGCCTGGATCGAGGAGGCATTGGACCCCGACGTCCTGACGATCGGCTTCGCCCGGCGCGTCCCGTCGTACAAGCGGCTCACGCTCATGCTGCGCGACCCCGAGCGGCTGCGCCGCCTGCTGCTCGACCCCGACCGACCGATCCAGCTGGTGATCGCCGGCAAGTCCCACCCGGCTGACGAGGGCGGCAAGCGCCTGATCCAGGAGATGGTGCGCTTCGCCGACGACGCGGGCGTGCGGCACCGCATCGTGTTCCTGCCCAACTACGACATCGCCATGGCGCAGCCGCTCTACCCCGGCTGCGACGTCTGGCTGAACAACCCGCTGCGCCCCTACGAGGCGTGCGGCACCTCGGGCATGAAGGCCGCGCTGAACGGTGGCCTGAACCTCTCGATCCTCGACGGCTGGTGGGACGAGTGGTACGACGGCGAGAACGGCTGGGCGATCCCGTCGGCCGACGGGATCGACGAGACGCAGGGGCCCGACAAGCGCGACGACCTGGAGGCCGCCGCGCTCTACGACCTTCTCGAGCGCGAGGTGGCTCCCCGCTTCTACGACGTCGACGACGAGGGGGTCCCGACACGCTGGGTCGAGATGCTGCGCCACACCTTGAAGTCCCTCGGTCCGAAGGTCCTGGCGACCCGGATGGTGCGCGACTACACCAAGCAGCTCTACCTGCCCGCGACCCGCACGGCGCAGGCCCTCACCGCGGACTACGCCGGTGCTCGCGAGCTCGCTTCCTGGAAGCGAGCCGTCCGGGCTGCCTGGCCCGAGGTGTCGGTCGAGCACGTCGAGTCCAGCGGTGTGGCAGACGCCCCCGAGGTCGGGGCCGAGCTCGCCGTGCGCGCGTTCGTGTGCCTGGGCGCGCTGGCTCCCGACGACGTCCACGTGCAGCTGGTGCACGGGCGCGCGCTCGCCGACGACTCCCTGGCAGATGCCGTCGCCTTCGACCTCTCGCTCGCCGAGAGCTACGAGGGCGGCCGCCACCGCTTCGACGGCGTGATCTCCTTGGTCCGCAGTGGCGCCTTCGGCTACACCGTGCGGGTCCTGCCCAAGAACGACCTGCTCGCCTCCCCTGCGGAGCTGGGGGTCGTGGCGTTCGCGTGACGTCGGGGTCCTGGGGGTGCCGCGTCGGTCCGGACCGGCTGCTGCGGGGTGGCGTGGTGGGTGTGGCGCCCGCGCTTCTCGTGCTGGGGGTGTTCTTCGTGGTGGGTGTGGCGCCCGCGCGCGTAGTCGACCGGGTCTCGCCGTCAAGGATCTCGCTGCGCTCGACCGCTGCGCGGTGCCTGCGGCATCCGTTGACTGCGAGCCTCTCCC
>NZZG01000020.1 GCA_002698575.1 Pimelobacter sp.
ACCTTGTTCTTGACGACCTTGACCCGGGTGCGGTTGCCGACCATGTCGGTGCCGTCCTTGAGGGTCTCGATCCGGCGCACGTCGAGACGCACGGAGGAGTAGAACTTCAGCGCCCGTCCACCCGTGGTCGTCTCGGGCGAGCCGAACATCACCCCGATCTTCTCGCGCAGCTGGTTGATGAAGATCATCGTGGTGTTGGAGTTGTTGAGCGCACCGGTCATCTTGCGCAGCGCCTGGCTCATCAACCGCGCCTGGAGCCCCACGTGGCTGTCGCCCATCTCGCCCTCGATCTCGGCGCGGGGCACCAGCGCCGCCACGGAGTCGATGACGATCAGGTCGAGGGCTCCGGAACGGATGAGCATGTCGGCGATCTCCAGCGCCTGCTCACCGGAGTCGGGCTGGGAGACCAGCAACGCATCGGTGTCGACGCCCAGCGCCTTGGCGTAGTCCGGGTCGAGGGCGTGCTCGGCGTCGATGAACGCCACGATGCCGCCGCGCGCCTGCGCGTTGGCGACCGAGTGCAGCGCGACCGTCGTCTTTCCGGAGGACTCCGGACCGTAGATCTCGACCACCCGGCCGCGCGGGAGGCCACCGAGGCCGAGCGCGACGTCGAGGGCGATCGAGCCCGTCGGGATGATCTCGAGGGGGGCGCGCGTCTCGTCACCGAGACGCATCACCGAGCCCTTGCCGAACTGCTTCTCGATGTTGAGCAGTGCGGCGTCCAGGGCCTTGTCGCGGTCTCCACCAGCCATGATGTGTCCTTTGCTTCTCGTCGGGTGCCAGGTACATCGGCGACGTTAGGGCGAGCCACCGACAGTGCCTGGTCAGCGCCGTCACGAGCTGTGGAGAACCTCGCCCCTCGTCGTACCTGTGGACACAATCTAGCCCGAACACGTGTTCGATCCGAGCGTGACACGCGCGCGTGTCGGGCCTCAGCCCCCTCAGCCCCCTCGGCTTCAGTGCAGCGCGGGCACGCCCGCCCGCGGCAGGCGCACCACGAACCGGCACCCGGTACCGCCGTCGTCGACGTTGCCGACACTGACCTCGCCCCCGTGGGCCTCGACGATCCCCTTGACGATCGCCAGCCCGAGGCCGGCCTGGCTGCCGTGTGCGGTCCCCGTCCCCGACAGCCCCGGCGTCCGCGCCGGGGCGCCGGTCCAGGCCAGGTCGAAGACCCGCTCGATGTCCTCCTGCGAGATGCCGCCGCAGCCGTCGGTCACCGTGAGCTCCACCCCGCCCTCCGGGACCGACCGTCCGACGATCTCCACGGCCCCGCCGGAGGGCGTGTGCCGCACGGCGTTGCTCAACAGGTTGGCCAGCACGCGGGAGAGACCACCCGGGTCGGCGAGCACCTGCACGCCCGGAGCGACGGTCCCTGCGAGCCGCACGCCGCGCGACCGGGCGACCGGCTCGGCGCTGGCGAGGGCCTCGCTGACGAGGTCGCCGAGCGGCAGCAGCTCGGAGGCCAGCTCGAGCACGCCCGCATGGATCCGCGAGAGCTCGAAGAGATCGTCGACCATGCGGGTCATCCGGTCCACGTCGGCGCGGATCTGGACGCGGTACCGCGCGGGGTCGGGCGCGATGCCGTCCTCCAGCGCCTCGGTCATCGCGCGCATGCCGGCCAGCGGCGTGCGCAGGTCGTGCGACACCCAGGAGACCAGCTCGCGGCGTGCCTCCTCGAGACGACGCTCGCGCTCGCGCGACTCGTCGAGCCGGGCCTGGGTCGCCTCCAGCTCGGAGGCCAGGGCCTGGAACTCGCGCGGTCCGCGCATGGGTGCGACGTACGTGCTCCCCCGGCCCAGGCTGCGCACGCCCGCCTGCAACGCCTCGGACCAGCGCACCAGGGCCGCACCCAGGGCGCCGGCCACGATCGTGGCCGCGACGGCCGAGACCCCGACGACCAGGGTGATCGCGTTGAGGTCGCGGTCGGAGATCAGCATCCGGTTGGCCAGGGCCATCACCCCGGCCAGCACGGAGAGGACGGCGACGACCGCGACCAGGCCCAGCTGCCAGCGGATCGAGCGGTGTCGCAGGAGGTAGCCCGCCCCCATGCCGACCAGGCCCACGCCGGAGGCCGCCAGCCCGGCGTAGATCAGCAGCTCGGCGTACACCCCTCAGCCCTCCTCGGCAGCATCGGAGGCGCTCCCCACCGCAGCGGCGGTGGGCTCCCACCGGTAGCCGACCCCCCAGACCGTGACGAGACGGCGCGGCGTGGTCGGATCCGACTCGACCTTCTCGCGCAGGCGTCGGACATGGACGGTGACGGTCGACTGGTCCCCGATCGACCAGCCCCAGACCTGCTGCAGGAGGTCGTCGCGCGAGTAGGCCACACCGGGGTGCGCGACCAGGAAGTGGAGCAGGTCGAACTCCCTGGTCGTCAGCGCCAGGGGCCGCTCGGCCAACCGGGCCTCGCGCCGTCCGTGGTCGACGAGGAGATCCCCGTCGGTGACCACCGGGGGCAGCCCGGGGGGCCCTCCGGGGGATCGGCGAAGGATCGACTCGACGCGCAGCACGAGCTCACGGGGGCTGAAGGGTTTGGTCACGTAGTCGTCGGCGCCGATCTCGAGACCGGCGACGCGGTCCTGCTCGGTGCCGAGCGCGGTCAGCATGATGACGGGCACGTCACTGGTCGTGCGGAGCCGACGGCAGACCTCCAGCCCGTCGATGCCGGGCATCATCAGGTCCAGCACCACCAGGTCGGCGGCCTGGGCGCGCATCGTCACCAGGGCGGCTTCTCCGTCGCCGGCCTCCTCGACGTCGTGACCGGCCGCACGCAGGTAGGACACCACCACCTCGCGCACGGTGGTGTCGTCGTCCACGACCAGCACGCGAGCCATCAGCTCGGGTCGCCCTCCACGTCCGTGCCCGTGGCCGGTCCCGCTGCGCGTCCACCGCTGCGGGCCCGCAGCACGGAGGCCACCAGCACGGCGGCGACGACCAGGACCACGATCCCCAGCCAGCCCAGCCCGTAGTTGCGGTCGAGCAGCGTCGCGTTGTCGTCCTTGGCGCCGAACCTGCCGAGCATCGGGATCGCCAGGATGGTGATCGATCCCAGCACCACGAAGCCCACGGCCGCCGGGGTCCTCGCCGCCGCGGGAAGGAGCCGGGCGCCGAGGGCGACGAGGCCCAGTGCGGCGAGAGCGACGAGGCCGTCGTGGACCAGCACTCCCCCGGCGAGCCAGATGGCAGCGCTCAGCAGCTGGTCGAGGTCCTGACGGCTGAGCAGCAGGTAGGCGCCGTACACGCCGACGAGGAGGCCGAGCGCCCCGAGGGCGCTGCGGGTCGTAGACACCCCGCCCATCAGATCACCTCCACGCTGGTCAGCCACTTGGTCTGCAGGACACCGGGCCGGTTGGGAGCGATCAGCCGGGCCGGGTAGCCGTGGTCGAGCGAGAGGTCCTCGCCGTTGAGCTTGAGGGCGACCAACGTCTTGTCGGCGTCGGCGAAGTTGCCCTGCAGCTCGGTCACGCCGAAGGCGTAGCGCTTCTGCAACGAGACCATCCGCAGGTCCGTCCCGGTCGGCACGCCCGCCGCGTCCAGCAGGTCGCGCAGCCGTACGCCGGTCCACTCCGCGCTGGCACTCCACCCCTCGACGCAGGCGATCGGCAGCGTCTCGGTGCGTTGGGTGAGCTGCTCCAGGTCGGAGCGCGACCAGCTCGTCGCGACACCCTCGCCGTTGACCACGTCGAGGGTCCACCCGGCACCGCCCTCCTCCATCGTGACCTGGGCGGCGCGGGCCGACCTGTTGATGGGGACTCCCTGCGGACCGTCGCCGGTCCGGACGGCGAGGACCGAGACGTTGCGCAGGAACGGCACCGTGCTGCCCGCGGTGGCCAGGACGGCGATCCCGGTGGCAGCCCACGTCGTGCGGAGCAGCCCGCGACGGCTCAGTGCCCCGGTCTCGACGGCGGAGGGTCGGTCGTGGGTGGTGTCCTCCACGTCGCCGGTCAGGGCGTCACGGATGACCGGCAGCTTGACGGCGATGTGCACGACCAGGGCCCCGATCGTCACCCAGGCCACGGCGTAGTGCGTGGGCCGGAACGAGAAGCTCCACGGGTACCACTGGGCGGTGTTGAGCAGGCCGGTCAGCAGCATGAAGACCCCGCCCGCGACCAGGACCGCGATCGAGAGGCGCTCCAGCCCGGTGACCGCCATCGCACGCACGTTGCCCCACGGCATCGACTGGAAGAGCCTGGGGTAGACCGCCCACAGCTTCACCAGCAGGAGCGGGATCGCCGCCGTGCCACTGATCACGTGCAGCCCCTGGGTGACCCGGTAGCCCCAGAACGGCGAGGCCGGGAACGGGATCGGCTGGTTGCCGTTCTGCGCGTAGTGGCTGATCAGTCCGGTCAGGAAGCAGACCCCGAAGGAGATCCCGAGCCACAACCCGACCCTGGCCGCGACGGCCGGTGAGCGCAGGCGACTGGTGAAGTCGTCCTCGGAGGGGATCGGCAGGCCGTCCGGCAACGGGGACCGGGAGGATCGTGAGGGCGGTGGGGACGGAGTCATGTCGGCTCCTGGAGGACCACGGCGCGGCGTGCGCCGAGGCGGCAGCGGGCCGTCACGGTCAGACCGGCGCGAGAAGCGATCTCGTCGATGTCGTCGAGCCCGACCACGGACCAGCGGAAGGGTCGGCTGCGGGCCCCACGGGACTCCAGCGTCGCCCACACGGTCTTGGTGGGGACACCGGCGGGAGCCACCTCGACCACGATCCGGCCGCGCGGGTCGATCACCTCGCGCACCCGGCTGAGCAGCGCGACCGGGTCGCCCCCGATACCGACGTTGCCGTCGGCGAGCAGCGCGGTGTGCCAGCGGCCCTCCCCGGGGACGGTGTCGTAGACGTCGCGGTGCAGTGCGCTGCCCCCGCGCTCCCGGGTCTGTCCGACCGCCTCGGCCACGACGTCGATGCCGAGGGCGACCTCGCCGCGCCGGGCCAGGGCGGCGGTGAGCCGACCGGGACCGCAGCCCACGTCGATGGTGGCCCCCTCGCACAGGTCGAGCAGGACGTGGTCGTCCCGGTCCGCCTCACGGGTCCACTCCGACATCGGGAGCACCTGCGGCTCGTCGTCGAGCCCGACGACCGCGCAGGGCTCGCCCTGGAGCGCCCGGGCGAAGATCGTCGAGAACGGCACCTCGTCCCTGACCTGGTCGATCAGTCCGGGCAGGGCGTTCTCCCCGGTGATCGGGCCGGGCGTGAGGGTCTCGTCTGTGGTCATCGTCCTGCTCCTGCTGCGAGGGACGCGGCATCTGCCCACGTCCGTGCGAACCGCGTGTGCGGTGCCTGCTGCGCGACGGCCACGGCGTCGTCGTACTCGTCGACGTCGTGGAGCACCGTCGTGGGTGACACCGACAGGCCTCGGCCCAGCAGCGCCTCGCGGGTGTCGTCGTACGTGGTGCCGGTCGACATCTCGACCCCGCGCAGGGCCTCGGCGGCAGCGGGGTCCCGTCGTCCCAGGACCCACCAGCCGCCGTCCTCGGCGGCGCCGAGGACGGTGTCGTGCGTCCCCAGTGCGCTGCCGGCGCGGAGCAGGTGCGTCGCGGTCATCTGCGGAGTGTCCATCCCGACCTGCAGCACCGGTCCGGGACCGGCGTCGTGGTGGGCGTTGGCGAGACGCTGGTCGAAGCCCTCGCCGCGCTGGGGCACGACGGTCCAGCCCGTCAGCGCAGCGCGCACCTCGGCGGTGGCGGCGCCGTCGTCGAGGTCGCCGGCCAGGGCCAGCACACAGGCCTGCGGGCCGACCGCCTCGGCGGCTGCAGCGAGGGTGTCGAGCAGGGCCGCAGCGGCGACCTCGGCCGCGGCCTCGTCCCCGATGGTCGCGGCGAGCCGCGTCTTGCTCACCCCGGGCACCGGGGCCTTCGCCATCACGAGCACCCGCAGCGCGCCGGTGCCCGCCCTGGTCGTGTCCTCCGCCATCACGCCAACACCTTCCAGAAGTCCCGAGCCGTCCTGGCCGTCCCCTTCACCGAGCCCGACACCTTCGAGCGAGTGCCCTCGGCGCGGGGGTGGTACGTCACGTCGTGCTCGCGGAAGCGCCACCCGGCCAGCGTGGCCTTCTGCAGCAGCTCCACCGGGTAGCCGAAGCGCCGGTCCCGCACGTCGAGGTCGAGCAGCGCCTCCCGTCGGCACACGCGCATCGGCGCGATGTCGTGGGCGTCGAGGTCGATCCGGCGACGCAACCACGCCACGATCACCGCGTTGCCCGCACGCGCGTGCCACGGCCACACCCGCCGGCTCACGGGACGACGACGCCCGACGGCGAGGTCGGCCACACCCGACTCCACGTCGGCGAGCAGGGTGAGGAGCTCGTCGGGGTCGAAGGAACCGTCCCCGTCCATGAACGCCACGTAGGGGTGCGTGGCCGCCAGCACGCCGGCATGGACCGCCGAGCCGTAGCCGGGAACGGCCTCGGTCACCACCTCGGCGCCCAGGCGACGGGCCACGTCCGCGGTGTCGTCGGTCGAGCCGTTGTCGACGACGATCACGTGGAAGACCTCGGGGACGCGCGGCAGCAGCGCGACCAGGGCAGGGCCCTCGTCGCGGCACGGGAGGATGAGGTCGCAGTGCGGCACGGGTCTCAACCTAGACGCCCGCACCACCTGCGAGCATCACCCGATCGCTTACGAAGGTGTGACGTGACCCGCCCTGACCTGGGGTTTCTGGGTTGTTGCTGAGAATGTGCCGGGTCAGGCCCCGCGCCGGTTCAGCGAACTCACAGTCGCTCAGTGAACTCACAGGAACACGAACAGTCCTCTCCTAGGCTGTGGCTCATGTCGACCGCTGCTGCCCGCGACGCCCAGGGCCCCGAAGGCTCCGAGAGCTCTGAAGGATCCGGGAGCACCGAAGGATCTGGGCCCCGGGCCCGGGGCGCCTCGTCTGCTTCCCTGTCCGTCGGCACCGAGGTCCCCTCCCGCGTGCCGTGGATCGGGTTCTGGGCGGCCGTGGCCCTGGTGCTCGTCGCCACCTTCGGCCCCGACCTCATCGGCTGGCAGGTCTATGCCCGCTCCGATCCCGACGGCACTCCCGGCTCACTGACGCCGATCCACTCCATCTGGGAGCCGAAGCTGTTCGGGATCGGCACCATCCCCGCGTTCCTGCTCGGCTTCCTGGGCTACCGCTACGCCGTCGACCTCGCCGCCCGGCTCCCGTGGCGGCGCCTGCTGCTCGCGTCGTACGGCGCCAGCCTGGTGTGGCTGTTCTCGCTGGCGCTCGTCTCGGGCTGGGGCGGCGTCGGTGACAAGCTCGAGCACTCCTACGAGTACCTCGAGACCGCCCGAGGCATCACCGACGTGCCGGCCTTCCTCAGCGAGTTCGTCTCGCGCATCCCGATCGACTCCGTCGACGCGGCCGGGCAGTCCGACAACTGGGTCACGCACGTGGCCGGGCACCCTCCCGGGGCGACCCTGATGTTCGTCGTGCTCGCCCGTCTGGGCCTGGCCAACGGGTTCGTCGCCGGCTCGATCGTGATCCTCGTCGCCGCGTCGCTGGTGGTCGCCCTGCTGGTCACGCTGCGCACGCTCGGCGCCGAGCCCGCTGCCCGTCGGGTGGCGCCGTTCCTGGTCTTCATCCCGGCAGCGATCTGGATGGGAGTCTCCGCCGATGCCGTCTTCGCCACCACCGCCGCCTGGGGCATGGCGGCGCTCGCCACGGCCGCGGTCGCGACCACCCGCGGGCGGTTGATCGGGTTCGGCGTCGTGGCCGGGCTGCTGCTGGGCTGGTGCATGATGCTGTCCTACGGGCTGCCGCTCCTCGGCGTGCTGGCGCTGGCGGTCCTCCTCGCGGCCCGGTCGTGGCGACCGCTGCCCATCGCGTTCGTCTCCGCGCTCGTGCCGGTGTTGGCCTTCGTCCCGTTCGGCTTCCGCTGGTGGGAGGCCTACCCGGTCCTCACCGACCGCTACTGGGACGGCCTGGCGTCCCGGCGCCCGGGGCTCTACTGGACGTGGGGAGACCTCGCGCTCGTGCTGTACTCCGGCGGGTTGCTCGTCGGCGCCGGGGTGGCGGTGCTCGGGTGGCGTCTCCTGCAGGAGCGGCGCGCCGCGAAGGCCGGCGCTGCCGCGACGGCGTCGTCCTCGCCCGGGCCCGGAGACGTCGCGGAGGCGCGCTCGGACCGGACCCTGCTGATCCTGTCCTCGGCCGGCGCCCTGATGATCCTGCTCGCCACGTCGTCCCAGATGAGTCGTGCGGAGGTCGAGCGGATCTGGTTGCCGTTCATCCCGTGGGTGGTGCTCTCGCTCGCGCTGCTGCCCGAGCGGTGGAGGCGCATCGGGCTCGCCGTGCCCATCGTCTCGGCGCTGCTGCTCGAGCAGCTGGTCTACCACTCCTGGTAGTCGCCCGCCACCCTCCCCGCGCTCAGGCCCGCAGCGGCACCGTCGCGAAGGCGGGCAGACCGACGTCCGGCAGGATCTCGGCCTGGAAGCCGAGGTCGACGCGGGCCCGCTCGGGCGAGGCCACGATGTGTCGTACGTCGCCGAGCCGGTACCCACCGGTGACCTCGGGGGCCACCTGCTGGTCCGCCGAGGTCCCGGTCCCCTGTGCCACCCTCTCGGCGACGTCGAGGATCGACACGGGATGCCCGGAGGCCACGTTGTAGGCCGCGAAGCGGCCCGGGCCCTCCCCCACCACCGAGCGCAGTGCGAGCACGTTGGCCCGCGCGACGTCGGAGACGTGGACGAAGTCACGCATCTGGGCACCGTCCTCGTAGACCCGTGGCGCCTCACCGCGCTCCAACGAGCTGCGGAACATCGCCGCCACTCCCGAGTACGGGGTGTCGCGCGGCATCCCGGGCCCGTAGACGTTGTGGTAGCGCAGCGCGATCGCCGACGCGTCGGCCTGGCGCACCCACGCGGACGTGTAGTGCTCCTGGGCGAGCTTGCTGGCGGCGTAGGAGCTGCGGGGGTCGAGCCGGGCGCTCTCGTCGACCAGTGACCAGCCGAGCGTGGCGTCGCAGTGCGGGCAGTGGTTCTCGAAGTCCCCGTCGTCCAGGGCGGCCACCGCGCGCGGTGGTGGCACCTGGTCGCCGTGCACCTCGCAGGTGTAGCGGCCCTCGCCGTAGACGACCATCGACGAGGCGACCACGAGCCGGTGCACGTCGGCGTCGTGCATCGCTGCGAGGAGCGCCGCCGTGCCGAGGTCGTTGTGCGAGGCGTACGCCGGCAGGTCGGCCACCGTGACCCCGGCACCGACCACGGCAGCCTGGTGGCACACCGCGTCGACACCGTCGAGCAGGCCGGACCAGACGCCCGCTGGGTCGGCCACGGCGTCGCGCACGTCGAGCTGGTGGGTGCCGCCGGGGGCCGCGCCCTCGCCGTGCGCCTGCGGCAGCATCAGGTCCACGCGCACGACCTCGTCGCCGTCGGCCTCCAGGGCGTGCCCGATCGCGGTCCCGATGAAGCCGGCCGAGCCGGTGAGCAGGATCTTCATGGGGCCAGTGTGCCGGGTGCCTCCCGGACGGGATCCCCCGGTGGACCGGGCGGGACCCGGTCGGTCAGCCGGGGATGTCGTAGGTGACCTCGACGCCCTCGGCCCACGTCGAGCACGAGCAGGTCGCCGGGTCGGGCAGGTCGCCCAGTGCGGCGATCGTGTCGGTGAGCACCCCGGTGAGCCGCTCGAGGTTGGCCTTGAAGAGCGCGAAGACCTCCTCCTGGCCGACACCGTCGCCGGACTCGGCGCCGGCGTCCATGTCGGTGACCAGCGCGATGGCCGTGTAGCACTGGCGCATCTCCCTGGCGAGCGCCGCCTCGGGGCTCCCGGTCATGTTGATCAGGCTCCACCCGTCGGCGGCGTAGGCGCGCGACTCGGCGCGGGTGGAGAAGCGCGGACCCTCGATGACGACCATGGTGCCGCCGGCCTTGATGGTGGGGTCGGCCGACGTCACGGCTCCACCGAGGGTGGCGCAGTACGGGTCGGCGAACGGGAGGTGGCAGGCGCCTCGCTCGACGAAGGACCCGATCCGACGGTGCGTGCGGTCGACCAGCTGGTCGGGCACGACCACGTCGCCGGGCGCCACGGTCTCGCTCAGTCCCCCGACCGCGCAGGGCGCGAGCACCTGTCGCACGCCGAGGGAGCGCAGCGCCCACAGGTTCGCGCGGTACGGGATGCCGTGCGGCGGGAAGTCGTGGTGGGTGCCGTGGCGCGGGAGGAAGGCCACCGTGCGGCCCGCCACGGTGCCCACGGCGACCGGCGCCGACGGATCGCCGTACGGCGTGGTCACGACGTGCTCGGTGGGGTCGTCCAGGAAGCTGTAGAAGCCGGTGCCGCCGATCACGGCGATGTCGGCGATCGTTCCCGAGGGGAGGGGGGTCTGGGTCATGTCAGGAATCTCCGCACCTGGTCAGTCCGTAGTCGTCGAGCCGGTCGTTGACGTCGTCCATCCGCGTGTCGTCGAAGGCCGCCACGGGGTCGGCCTGCCACGCGTCGAGGATGTCGTCGGTCTCGTCGAGGATGCCCGAGAGCAGCCGGGCGTCACCCCTCGGGTAGCCGAGAGCTCGCAGCTGGGCGACCTGCGCGCGGATGTTGGGCACCACCTGCTCGGCCACGGCCGCCACCATGGCCGCCTCGTCACCGGCCGGCACCCGCTCGCCGATCGCCGCGAGCGCCGCACTCCCCTCGTCGCAGATCCGGTTGCCCGCACGCAGGAACGTCTGGCGCCGTGGGGCGTCCGCCCGCGCAGTGGCGGCGACAGCCTCGTCGGCACCCGGCGCCTCCCCCTTCGCCTGGTCCGGGGTCGACAGCACCTCGACGGGCGGCGTCGTGGCCACGAGTGGTGGCGCGGACACCTGCGCGTCGGCGCTGCACCCCGCGACGAGGACGGCCGCGCCCGACAGGACCAGGCCGGACGCGTACGCCAGCACCGACGAACGGGGGGTTCGGGTCATGCCACCAGCGTAGTGAGGTGCGTCCGGGGGCGAGGTCTATCGGTCCCGGTCCGGGAGCTCGAGCACGGTCCACACCGCGCGCCAGACCTCCTTGGGTGCGATCCCGGCATCCAGGGCCTCCTGGGCGGTACGTCGCCCGAGGTCCGACATCACGAAGGTCTCGGCCCACACCCGCATCGAGTCGCGTCCGAGGGCGATCTCCATCCGCTCCCAGAACTCGGTGTGTCGCACGTCGTCCTCCTCATCGCACGGCCAGGATCCCCAGCCAGGTCTCTCCACGTCGTCCCGCGGTGCGGGTGCTGTCAGCCACGCGCCACCCCGAGGCGACGAGCGCAGCCTCGAGGTCGGGCGAGCGCCAGTAGGTGAACATCCGCGGTGCCTCGATGCTGCCATGTGTCGACCAGCCCTCACCGTCGCCCTCCTTCACCGCCAGCCGCAGCAGGCCCCCCGGGCGGGTCACCCGAGCGAGGCGGCGCAGCACGGTGGGCAGGTCGGCGCGGGCGACGTGGAGCAGGCAGGCGTTGGCCCACACACCGTCGTACGGCTCGCCGGGCGCGGTCGGGTCGTCGAGGTCGTCGAGGAGCGGGTCGAGGAGATCGGCAGCGTGGCCGTCGGCCCGCAGCAGGTCGACGAAGCCGGGGGTGACATCGGTGCGCCGCACCGTGACGCCGCGCTCCTCGAGGTCGAGCGCGTCCTGCCCGGAGCCGCTGCCGATCTCCAGGATCCGGGCGCCGGTGCCGACCCGCTGCGCGAAGTCGGCCAGCGCGGCCAGCACCCGCTCCGCAGGCTCCGGCCTCGCCGCCCGGTAGGCAGTGGCACGCGCGTCGTAGGCGGCGACGGTGAGCTCGCGACGTACGTCCCACAGGTGGTGCACGACGTCGTGCAGGTGGTAGCGGGCCAGGCTCTCGACGGTGAAGGTGCTGCCGTTGCTGCGGTGGCCGATGCGGTCGTAGGACGCCGGGTCCACGTCGTCGTAGCCGGCCGCGACATCCTCGGCGTTGGCGGCGAGCGCCGGTGCGACCTGCTGCGGTGTGGCGAGGTCGTAGCGGCCCTCGACCGCGCCGGCGTCCTGGTCCCAGTTGGCGAACTGCGGCTCGTCGACCTCCAGCATCAGCGCGAGCCTCTCGGCGAAGACCGTGTGCACGTCGCGCACGTGGGCGGCGTACTCCGTCACCGACCACACCTCGGGGTCACGGCGACGCGACGGGTCCGGGCCGGCCAGGACGACCTGCCAGGCACGGGCGTTGGCACGGATCGCGGCGCCGACGTCGGGGAGGTCGACGGCCGCGGAATCGAAGCCGCACTCGTCGCAGGCCCGCTCCAGCACCCAGGTCCAGTCCTTGGTGTCGCTCATCGTCATGACCGCATGGTGGCAGCGCGCACCGACGCTGCGCGCGCGAGATCCTGCCGATCTTCGTCGCGCTCCGGCCAGGGCGCGCTCACGTCAGCAGGAGGGTGTCGAGCCGCCGACGTACGACGAGCAGCCCGATGACGCCCATCACCACCAGGTAGACCAACGAGACCCCGGACGCCCACGTGATCGACCCGGTCGTCAGCTCGCGGCAGAGCACGACGCCGCGGTAGAGCGGGGTGCACTCCACCACCCAGCGCAGCCACCCGTCGAACGCGGTGATCGGGAAGAACGTGGCCGAGAACAGGAACAGCGGCATCTGGACCAGCGTGACCTTCTCGAAGTCCTGCCAGGTGGTGAACCAGGTGGTGGCCGCCATCGCGACGGAGCTGAAGGCGAAGCCGATGAGCAGCGCGGCCGGGAGCGCGAGCACGGCCCACCAGGAGTGCAGGTAGCCCAGGGCGAGCATGACCACGAGGAACGCCGCCGAGTAGGAGCCACCGCGCAGCTGTCCCCAGACCGCCTCCCCGCGAGCGATGTCGCCGGTGCCGAGCGGGGTGGCGAGCACCGAGTCGTAGAGGCGCACGTGCTTGAGCTTGAAGAAGAAGTTGAAGCAGGAGTCCATCAGGGCCCCGTTGAACGCCGAGGCCGCCAGCATGCCGGGAGCCACGAACTCGGCGTACGGGACCGTCTGGCCGTTGAACTCGAAGGAGTCGATCAGCGCACCGACCCCGATCCCGATCGAGAGGAGGTACAGCACGGGCTCGAGGAACCCGGTGAGGAACAGCTTCCAGGCAGCGCGGTAGGTGATGACGTTGCGCTCGACCAGCAGCACCATCGCCTGCCAGGAGGTGAGCGGGACCCTCGGGATCGGTCGCATGGTGACGGAGGTGCCGCTCATGTGGCTCAGGTGGCTCATGTGGTCAGCCTCTTCTCCAGGCCGCTGACCGCCCACCGGGACCCGATCACCAGGACGGCGAGGAGCACCCCGAGGTTGAGCGCGGCCAGGCTCCAGTCGATCCGATCGATGCTGAACATCCTCGACAGGTTGACGCCGTGCCACAGCGGGGTGAGCTGGGCCAGCCGCTCGCCGACCGCGCCCAGGTTGGAGACCGGGAAGAACGCACCGCTGAACAGGAACAGCGGGAAGATACCGATCCGGAAGACCACGCCGAAGGCGGCGTCGGAGTCGATGCGACAGGCGAAGCCGTACATCAACGTGGCGAACGCGGCGCCGGTCAACGCCTGCGCGGCCAGGGCCACGAAGGGGCCCCACCACGTCTCGAAGACGCCGAAGGCCGCGACCACCAGGTCGAAGACCGCGCAGGTGGCCGCGACACGCAGGGCGACGAAGCTCAGGTGCGCGATCGCGACCTGCCGTACGGTGATGGGCGTGGCGACCATCGAGTCGTAGACCTTGTTCCACTTGAAGTTGCTGAACACCGGCCAGGACGTGTCGGCCACGGCGGTCTGCATGGCGTGGGCAGCGACCAGGCCCGGCACGATGAAGGCGAGGTACGACGTGGCGCCGTCCAGCCGCTCGGGGTCGCCGTCGATGAAGCCACCGAGCAGCACCCCCATCGCGACGACGTAGAAGACCGGGGTCAGGAAGGACGACACGACGGACCCTCGCCAGGTACGCCGTGTCACGGTGAACCAGTAGGGCAGCAGCCGCGACAGCGCGGCAGCGGTGGAGAGCCGACCCGTGGGGGCGAGGGGGGACATCAGTCGACCAACGTCCGGCCGGTGAGCCGGAGGAAGACGTCCTCCAGGGTGCTGCGCCGCACGAGGGTCGCGACCGGGCGCAGTCCGCGGGCGTGCACGGCCTCGAGCACGGTGTCGCCGTCCTCGGCGTAGACCAGGAGCCGATCGGGAAGCACCTCGACCCGCTCGCCGAGGTCGCCCAGCTGCTCGGCGTAGGCCTGGTGCGGGTTGTCGTCCCCGCTCACGGCGAAGCGCACCTCGGCCACCTCGCGGGTGGAGTAGCGGCCGATCAGGTCGCGCGGCGAACCCTCGGCGGCGATCACTCCCTTGTCCATCACCACGAGCCGGTCGCACAGCTGCTCGGCCTCGTCCATGTAGTGCGTGGTGATCACGAGGGTCACGCCCTGCTGCTTGAGGCGGAAGAGCTGGTCCCACAAGAGGTGCCGCGCCTGGGGGTCGAGACCGGTGGTCGGCTCGTCGAGCAGCAGCAGCTCGGGCGAGCTGACCAGGCTCCTGGCGATCGTGAGGCGCCGCTTCATCCCGCCGGAGAGGTCCTCCACGCGAGCCCTGGCCTTCTCGGTCAGGTTGACGAACTCGAGCAGCTCGTCGGCGCGTGCCCGGGAGTCGCTGCGACTGATCCCGAAGTACCGCGCGTAGACGACGAGGTTGTCGCGGACGTTGAGCTCGCTGTCGAGGGTGTCCTCCTGCGGACACACTCCGAGACGTCCCCGGATCGCCGGCCCGTCGACGGCGGGGTCCATCCCCAGGATGCTCAGCTCGCCGCCGGAGACCGGTGAGACGGCCGCGATCATCCGCATCGTCGACGACTTGCCCGCACCGTTGGGCCCGAGGAAGCCGAAGGCCTCCCCCCGGCGGACATCGAGGTCGATGCCCTTGACGGCCTCGAAGTCGCCGAAGGACTTGGTCAGCCCGACGGCCCGGATCATCGGCTCACTCACGAGCGTGGACTCTAGAGGAGCACGACGACACGACGCGACGCCTTTGCTGCCAGCCCGTCGGGCCTCGCCGGCGTACGGCGCCGAGGATGCAGGTGGGAGTCCCTCGGCGCCGTAGAATCGGTGCCGCTGCCTGCCTGGTGTCCCTCGGCGCATGCGAGGCCGCAGCCCCACGACCACGCTGATGCCAACGATGCTCGTCGCGAGCGCGAAGGAACCCGCCTGTGCACCACGCCCCGACCGTCCGCTCCGCCCTGCGATCGCCCCTGCGGCTGCGCACCGAGGTCCTGGCCGGACTCGTGGTCGCCCTCGCCCTGATCCCGGAGGCGATCTCGTTCTCGATCATCGCCGGTGTCGACCCGAGGCTGGGGCTCTTCGCCTCGTTCACGATGGCGGTGACGATCTCCATCGTCGGGGGACGGCCGGCGATGATCTCGGCCGCGACCGGCGCCATCGCGCTGGTGATCGCTCCCCTGGTCGCCGACTACGGCGTGGAGTACCTCATCGCCACGGTCGTGCTCGGCGGCGCCATGCAGGTCGTCCTGGCCGTGCTCGGCGTGGCCAAGCTGATGCGGTTCGTGCCGCGCTCGGTGATGGTGGGCTTCGTCAACGCGCTGGCGATCCTCATCTTCTCCGCCCAGGTGCCCGAGATGGTCGACGTCCCGTGGCTGGTGTACCCGATGATCGCCGGCGGCATCGCGATCATCGTGATGCTCCCCAAGATCACCGACGTCGTGCCGTCGCCGCTGGTCGCGATCGTGGTGCTGACGACCATCACCCTGACCTTCGCGATCGCCGTCCCCGACGTGGGCGAGCGCGGCGAGCTGCCCGACAGCCTGCCCACGCTCGGTCTCCCCGACATCCCGTACACCTTCGAGACGCTGAAGATCATCGCCCCCTACGCGCTCGCCATGGCCCTGGTCGGTCTCATGGAGTCGCTGATGACGGCCAAGCTGGTCGACGACATCACCGACACCGGCTCGGACAAGACCCGGGAGTCGTGGGGGCAGGGTGTCGCCAACGTCGTCACCGGCTTCTTCGGCGGCATGGGTGGCTGCGCGATGATCGGCCAGACGATGATCAACGTGAAGGCCTCGCACGCCCGCACCCGCCTGTCGACCTTCCTGGCCGGCGTCTTCCTGCTCGTCCTGGTGGTCGGGCTCGGCGACCTGGTCGCGGTGATCCCGATGGCAGCCCTGGTCGCGGTCATGGTGATGGTGGCCGTCGGCACCTTCGACTGGCACAGCATCCAGCTCTCCACGCTGCGGCGGATGCCGAAGTCGGAGACGACCGTCATGCTCGCCACGGTCGCGGTGACCGTCGCCACCGAGAACCTGGCGATCGGCGTCGGTGTCGGCGTGCTGACCGCCATGGTGCTCTTCGCCCGTCGAGTGGCTCACTTCGCCCAGGTCGAGCGGCACGTCGTCGAGACCGGCGAGGGCCCCACGGCCATCTACACGGTGACCGGAGAGCTCTTCTTCGCCTCCAGCAACGACCTCTACGAACAGTTCGACTACGCCGACGACCCCGACCGGGTCGTCGTCGACCTCACCGACTCCCACGTGTGGGACGCCTCCACCGTGGCCGCCCTCGACGCGGTGAGCACCAAGTACGCCGCCCGCGGGGTCGTGGTGGACATCCAGGGTCTCAACACCGCCTCGGCCGCCATGCATGGCCGGCTGAGTGGACAGCTGTCTTCGCACTGACGCTTGGGTGGGCGCCTGCTTGGGCGCCTGGGTGGGGCGCCCCGCCCCTCGGTAGGGGCTGGCTCCTCGGGGTGGGTGTGGCGCCCGCGCGCGTAGTCGACCGGGTCTCGCCGTCA
>NZZG01000021.1 GCA_002698575.1 Pimelobacter sp.
ATCCGCGGACCCGCCGCCCCGAGTCACTCCGAACACCGATCGAGGTCACGACTCACGCGCTACTCGCGGATCCGGGTCTGATCTATATCGATCCGCCGTACAACACCGGCGGAGACTTCGTTTATCCCGACAATTTCAAAGAGGGACTCGCGACCTACCTCGAGTGGACCAAGCAGGTTAACGAGGACGGCAAGAAAGTCTCGACGAACAGCGAGTCGGAGGGGCGCTACCACTCCAACTGGCTCAACATGATGTACCCCCGCCTCAAGCTGGCGCGGAATCTCCTCACGGAATCCGGGCTAATCTTCATTTCCATCGACGACCATGAGCTCGACAACCTCCGTAAGCTCGGGAACGAAGTATTCGGCGAGCGGAATTTCGTCGGCCTGATCACACGTGCGACGGGAACGCCAACAGGTGGCGGCTTCGACGGGTTCTCAAACGCCGTCGACTACATGGTGGTTTATCGCCGCAGTGATATCGCGGTTCTCAGGGGCTTGGCGTTTGGTGACTCAGATGCGGCGATCTACAACGAACGAGATGAGCGGGGCAGCTATCTGACGCGCTCGTTGAGGCGTACGGGCGGGGAGGACCGACGAGAGGACCGGCCGAGTATGTATTTCGGCGTCGAGGCTCCGGACGGGACGGAGGTATTTCCGATCGGTCCAGGCGGGTACGAAAGCCGTTGGATTTGCGGCCAGGACAAGTTCAAGCAGATGGTCGCTGAGGGCCTCGTCGAATGGAAGTTGGTTGACCGCGGTAACGGTAAGGAGTACCACCCCTACCAGAAGTTTTACCTCGAAGGACGAGAGAAGCGGCCGTCGAACCTCTGGACTGATGTTGATGGGAACAAGAAGGGGACTCGGGAGCTGCGCCAGATTTTCGACAGCGAGAAGGTGTTTGACTCACCGAAGCCCGTCGGCCTGCTGCAGCGTGTTCTGCAAATCGGAGCCGACAAGGATGCCTTGGTGTTGGACTTCTTCGCTGGCTCCGCTTCAACGGCGCATGCAGTGCTCAAGCAGAACGCTGAGGACGGTGGCAGCCGACGGTTTATCCAAGTGCAGTTGCCCGAACCCACCCCCGCCGACTCGGCGGGGCACCGGATGGGATTCGCCACGATCGCTGAGATCTCCCGTCGTCGCATCGACCTGGCGGGCCAAGAGTTCGCCCAGACGGCACAGCCGGCACTTGGTGCTTCTGCGGGGCTTGACGTCGGCTTTCGCGCGTATCGGCTTGGTGACACCAACTTTTCCAAGTGGCGGGTGGCCAGCAACGTCGAACCCAACGAGCTAGAGCAGCACTTGCTGAGTCTGCAGGACAGCGCGGAGGACGACGCGACCGCCGATGCTCTGTTGGTTGAGCTCCTCCTCAAGCAGGGCTATTCGCTCACGGAGCAAGCTCACGAGGAGGAGGTGTCGGGACTCAAGGTTCGATCGGTTGGCGGCGGCCTACTTCTGGCGTATCTCGACGAGCACACGAAGCCAACCCTGGATCAACTCCGTGCAGTCGTGGATGAGGAGCCTGCTCGGCTGGTGATTCTTGAGGACGCGTTCCACGGCGACGACGAACTGAAGACCAACCTTGCTCAGCTCTGCAAGAGCAAGGGCGTGGAGCTCTGGACTGCCTGATGGAGTTCAAGTTCGACGCCAAGCAGCAGTACCAGCTCGACGCGATTGGGTCGCTGGTACAGCTCTTTGATGGCCAACCCAAGGATGCCGAAGCCGTCCTGACCACCATGCGTGGTGAGGGAAAACTGAACGGAGCGCAGGACCAGACCAGCCTCGACCTTGACCTCTCGCAGGAGGTCGGCGCTGTCGGCAACAACCTCGTCCTGGACGAGGCGACCATTCTCCAGAACCTGCAGACTGTCCAAGACAAGAACGGTCTGGAGGTTCTGGGGGCTCTTGCCGGCGATGCCCTCGACTTCGACATCGAGATGGAGACCGGCACCGGCAAGACGTACGTTTATCTGCGCACGATCTTCGAGCTGGCCAAGGCGTACAACTTCGCCAAGTTCGTGATCCTCGTGCCGAGCGTCGCGATCAAGGAAGGCGTGACGACCAGTATCAAGCTGATGCGCCAGCACTTCCACGACTTGTACCCGGCGCAGCCGTTCGACTACTCGGTCTACTCGGGCAAGTCTGCCGAGGAGGTGCAGGGCTTCGCGACCAGCACCAACGTGCAGATCATGGTCATGACGATTGACTCGATCCGTGGCGACGCCAACTCGCGCATCATCCACCAGACCCGCGACAAGCTGAACGGCCTGCGCCCCATCGACTACCTCAAGGCCACGCGCCCGGTCGTCATCATGGACGAGCCGCAGAACATGGAGTCGCAGCTCTCTCAGTCGTCCATCGGGGAACTCGACCCGATCGCAACTCTTCGCTTCTCGGCCACGCACCGCAAGCAGCGCAACGTTGTCTACCGGCTCGATCCGGTGGATGCTCACGACCACGGGCTGGTCAAGCAGATTGTGGTGGCAGAGGTCGCCCAGCAGGGGTCCGACGCGACGCCGTACATCAAGGTCGTCGAAGTCAAGCGTGACCCGTGGGAGGCCAAGCTGGAACTGGCCGTTCGCGGCGCCGACGGCTCCCTCACCCGCAGAGTCGTGAAGGCCAAGCAGGACCGAGAGCTGTCCAACCTGACCAACAACCCCGCGTACGAGGGCTGGTGGATCACCGAACTCTCGATCGAGCCTCAATACATCGAACTCAACAAGCATGGCCTCCTGCAGCAGGGCGAGGAGATCGGCGGAAACTCCGACTCGATCTACCGCGAGATGATCCGCGAGACCATCAAGGAACACTTCCGCAAGCAGACGCTCTTGAAGTCCAAGGGCATCAAGGTGCTCAGCCTGTTTTTCATCGACAAGGTCGAGAACTTCCTCGGTGAGGGCGTCAACAACATCGACGCCAACGGCCAGTTCGTGCAGTGGTTCGACGAGTTGTTCCGCGAAGAGCGGGCCAAGATGCCGCAGTGGCAAGAGCTGTTTCCCCAGGACCCTGCCGAGCTGCGCCGTGGCTACTTCTCTGTGCTCAAGGGCAGGAGAGGGGCTGCCGACAAGTTCCAGGACACGTCCGGCAGCACCAAGGCCGACGATGATGCCTACGACCTGATCATGCGGGACAAGGCTGGGCTGCTGAGCTGGGAGCAGCCTGTTTCCTTCATCTTTAGCCACTCTGCGCTGCGCGAGGGTTGGGACAACCCCAACGTCTTCCAGATCTGCACCCTGCGCGAGATGGGCGCCGAGGTCGAGCGTCGCCAGACCATTGGTCGCGGACTTCGCCTCCCAGTCGACCAGACCGGCGAGCGCGTGGCGGACCGCAGCATCGCCCAGCTGACCGTCATCGCGAACGAGTCCTACGTTGCGTTCGCCAAGTCGCTCCAGACCGAGTACGAGAGGTCCGGCGTCGAGATCGGGCGCGTACGACTCCAGGAGTTCTCCAAGATCGCTCTCTACGAGGAGCACATCGAGCCGGACGGTCCGGAGTACTTCGGCTACGAGCGCTCGAAGAGTCTCTACGAGGCGTTGGAGAAGTCGGGGATGATCAAGGACGGCAAGGTCACCGCGGCGTACCAGCCGACCCAGCTCGGCTTCGACCTGAAGCAGCACATGCCGGACTTCTTCTGGCCGTACGAAGACACGATTATCGAGTACATCGGCCGCTCCAGTATTGAGCGCTATGTGAAGCCGCAGTCGAAGCGGAAGGCGCGCAAGCTCAACAAGGAGCTCTTTGCGAACCCCGAGTTCGAGGAGTTCTGGCGCGCCATCTCGGCTCGCACGACGTACCGGGTGGCGGTTGACCGCGACCGCCTGATCGAGGCGACGGTGAAGGCGATTAGGGAGGCGCCGGCCATCCAGCCGCTGCGCATCCAAGTCACCCGCGCTGGAGTCAAGATCCTCCGCGGCGGCACCAAGGCGAGCGAGACTGGCCAGCGCTCCGCGTCTCTCCAGGGCGCCTACGACCTGCCCGACATCATCACCGAGCTGCAGGAAGCAACGTCGCTGACTCGAAAGACGATCATCGACATCCTTCTTGAGAGCGGTCGCCTGTCCGAGTTCATCGGGAACCCCAACGACTTCATCCAGATGGTTAAGGGTCGCCTGCAGTCCGTACTTGCCGAGATCGTCACCGAGGGCATCCAGTACGAGAAGATCGGTGGCTACGTCTACGAACTGCGGGAACTGCAGAAGGACGGGCAGGAGGAGAGGGACCGCTTCCTCGACCAAATGTACAAGCTGCAGAACCCTCAGAAGTCCGACTTCGACTACGTCGTTTATGACTCCGAGCCCGAGCGCCAGTTTGCTGAACTGCTGGACGGCCGCAGCGACATCAAGCTCTTCATGAAGCTCCCCGGCAAATTCAAGATCGACACTCCTGTCGGCCCGTACAACCCGGACTGGGCGATCATCAAGCACGAGGACGGTGCCGACCGGATCTACATGATCCGCGAGACCAAGAGCACCGACGACGAGGTCAAGCGCCGCCCGACCGAGAACGCCAAGATCAAGGCCGCGACCAAGCACTTCGCTGCCATCGGTGTCGGTGACTACGCCGTCTCTACGCCCGCCAACTGGAGGGTGTGAGCACTCCCCATGGCAGATGACGTCGACAGCCTGGCTGGCGCCGAGGGTGATGGGTCTCAACCTGTCGATGCCCGGGCCATGCTCGCTGAATGGGCCAACGAACAGGACGATTGGGTCAGGGAAACAGCGGCGCAGGTGCTGTCGTCGAGCCGGGAGTTGTCGGATGCGCAGCTTGACCAGATAGTCGAGCGGTTCCTCATTGAAAAGGGGTTCGAGGAGAAGCCGGAGGGATTTCAGGCCACACCGAAGCTGGCGCTTGCTGAGAGCGCTGCAGCTACGGAGGACGTGCTCGAACTGAGCAAGCTCTCGGACGTGGCGGGAGTCAACGCCTTGGCCGCTAGTCAGGTCTTGGAGTTCGACTCGAATCTGACCGTTCTCTTCGGTCAGAACGGTGCCGGAAAGACCGGGTACTCCCGTGTTCTCAAGCGCGTTGCTGCGGTCCGGACAGCTGAGGACATCCTGCCCAACGCCCACGCGAGCGAGGCGTCGCCGTCGCCGTGCGCCTCAATCGAGTACTTGATCAATGGCGCTGCGAGCACGCTGTCGTGGGCCAATGAAGCAGGCATCGCTCCATTGACGCGGATGAGCGTCTTTGACGCGCCCGCGGTCAGCCTTCACGTCGACAACGAGCTCAACTACGTGTTCACCCCTCGCGAGATCGCGCTGTTCGGGTACGTCGCCAGTGCGGTCCGTCACGTTCAGGAACGTGTCGACACGGAGGCGAAGGCGATTCGTCCCTCGGGGAATCCGTTCCTTGCGCACTTCGAACGTGGCACGAGCGTGTATCCCAAGGTCGAGACCATCGGTGCGACGACGGACCTTGCCGAGCTGACCGCACTCAAGGACGACTCAGCCGTGGGTGAAGCGGCCCACACCAAGCTTGCAGGCGAGGTCGGCGCACTCAAGGCCGGAAATGTCGAGGCGCGACACGACGCTGTCAAGAAGGAGCTCGAACGCGTTTCCGCGTTGCGTCGCGCTGCCACTTCGCTGGCGGGGTTCAATGTCGGCGCCTACGAGGCCAACCGTGCATCCGTCGAGCGCCTGCAGGACGAATACCGGCGTGCCCGCACGGAGCTTTTCGCGGAGGGTGAGCTCGCCGGTCCTCCTGACGACGAGTGGAACGCCTTTATTGCGGAAGGTGACCGGTACCGACTCCACCTCGGGCGGCATGACTACCCCGAGGAGGGCGACGACTGCATCTACTGCGGACAAGCGCTATCGGAGGGTGCCCTGGCGCTGGTCAGGAAGTATAGGACGTACCTCGACGATGCGCTTGCCCGACAAGTAGCGGACGCACGCACCGCTCTCGTGGCCTCTAGGCTCACCATCCCTGGTCTCAGCCTCGACGTACTGAAGGAGCACGAGCGGCACATCGAGGAGTCGGACCCGACGCCGGCCTATTCGACGGGCTTGGCCCGGTTGCTGGCCGATCTTGAGGGAGCCCTGACCGGGACTGTGGAGGGCCGAGTGCTGCAGGACATTGAGACAGCCATACAGGAGGCCTCAAACACAGCCACCGTCCTCGCAGCTGTAGAAGCCGAGCTCACCGCTGCTCTCGCCGATCTGAGCGAGCAGAAGCGGGACCGCGTGCAGTCACTCGCGACCAAGGAGCAGGAACTCGCTGAACTGACTGCGCGACGAGCCCTCGGTCGTCACCTGCCCGCGATCACCGAAGCAGTCAAGAAGGCGAAGCGCGCCGCACAGCTTGAAACCTTCGCCAAGACCAAGATCCCTGCAATTCAGCGATCGCTCACCCTGATCTCGAAGCAGGCGAGTGAGGACATGGTCAACCGGAACTTCGCCAGCCTTTTCGAGGAGGAGCGCCGCGAACTGAACGCGCCGACAGTCGGGTTGGAGTTTCAAGGGCGCCGGGGCCAGGCCGAGCGCCGGAAGGTGGTCGCTCAGTACCGGCCGTCGGCAGTTCTTTCCGAGGGAGAACTCAAGGTCCTTGCGATAGCGGACTTCCTCGCCGAATGCCGAATGACCGGTGTCAAGGCGCCGATCGTGTTCGACGATCCCGTTACGAGCCTCGATTACCTGCGATTGAACGAGGTTGCCGAGCGCATCTCGCGACTGGCAGATACCCATCAGGTCATCGTGTTCACCCACAATATCTTCTTCGCCTCGACGCTCTTGGGACTCCGCGATGCCCGGAAGTTGAGGTACCGCTTCTACGAGGTTCGCGGCAACGAGACTGAGAAGGGGGTTCTTCAGGCGGATGTCGGGCCGCGCCAGGACACTCCGGCGCAGATTGCCAAGCGGATCAACAAGACCATTGAGCTCGTGAAGAGCGCGGACGACTCCGTCATCACGGAGGCGCTCGTCGAGCGTGCCTATGGCCTGCTGCGCGCGTGGTGTGAAGCCTTCGTTGAACAAGAGCTCCTGGCCAACGTCACCCAGCGGCACCGTTCCAACCTCATGATGGGCGGTCTCGATAAGATCAAGTTGGAGCGTTTCGCGGACGCCAAGTCCGCCTTGTTGCCGCTCTTCGATCGATGCTCCCGCTTCATGCCGGGGCACAGTCAGTCCATCGAGCAGCTGAACATCAAGCCCGGACTCGACGAGTTCAGCAAGGACTGGGACAGCGCACAGAAGGCGCGCGCGGCGTATATCGCGAACTGACTCTGTCGTCCGGGCGGACCAATTCCAAGGCAGCGGGCACGCCGGCGACCAGTGACGGGTTCATGGGAATGGTCGAGTGAACCGAAGGTCGAGGTCGTGGACGAGGTCGAGCCGATGGACGGGCGCGGTAGGAATGAGCCGGTGGCTCACGAGGCGAGTCAGGGCGCGCTCCAAGAGGCTTGGAAGAGTGCGACGGTACGAGATGTCCATGACGGCACCTACATCCCATGTGCGGGCCGCATCGCGCCCTGCGGGGCGGTCGTCCGGGTCGGGGCGAGCGCTTCTGCGCCGCGATCCGTGGTGAGGGTCTTCGATGCCTCCCATTCGCGTGGGTGCATGCCGCTCTGGACGGCGGCGGCGACGAGGTTGGCCAAGGCGTAGGGCTTGTCCCCGGGGACTTGGTCCAGGGCGCACCACGCCAGTGCACCGTGGCCGCTGAGCCAGCTCGCGAAGCCGAGTAAGGAGGCTGGAGCGGCCCGGACCTCATCGGGTGCGCGCTTCGTCATGTCGGTCCACAGCGCGACGTGGGAACCGGCGTTGCCTCGGTTCATGTCGAGCCAGAGGCGGTCTCGGGTCGGCGTGGACTCGACGGCGACGAGCAGCCGGGCCGCGTCGGCGTCGGAGAGCCGGATGCCGTCGTGCTGGAACCGCTGCATCCGGGCGAGCGCCCAGCGGCCCTCCACCTTGGCCGTGTTCTCCCGGGCAGCCGCACGAGACTCCGGGAGCAACGCTGCTACTGGCTCCCGGTCGCCGACCAGCGACTCGGCCAGGGACTCACGGCTCGCGGCCGGTTGGGCCCGTCCGCTGAGCACGGTGGCCGCGGCGACGGTCTCACGGGCAGCATCGGTGCGCAGCCCCATGTCGCCGGTGTCGAGGTCGGCCCACCGGGTCTCGTCGGCCCAGAGCAGGATCGGCGTACCGATGCCAATGTTCCCGAGCCGAGCGGCGAAGTCCTGGCCAACGACGTTCGCCTGCTCGCGGTCGGCGCTGAGGCAGACGATGCCGACGTTGGAGCCGGGCTGGGCGTAGCGGCGGAAGGCATCGCTGATCGAACCCCAGACGCCTTCGCGGTCCCGAGCGGTGGTCGGGATGTCAACACGGGCGACGGGGAGATCGGATCGCAATGGGAGGAACACGATCGACTCTTCGGGTTGGAAGCCGAGCAGATGCGGGATGGCCGCGACCAGCTCGTCGGGGGAGTGTATGGAGAGCTTCATGCCCTTCAGGTGTGCTGTCCGCGACGCCGCGGCCAGGCGTCGCGTACGGACCTGTCCTTGCGCGCGTTTGCGATCGTCGTAGCCTGCTGACAACAGGGCGCGGTTTGGGCGCGCTTTGATTCGCAACGGCCCGCAACCGGCCCCTGGCGCCAGCAACGCCTGAAGTCGGCATCGTTGCAGGTCAGCGGCCACTTTCGGCCGTTGACCGCAGCCGGCCGCAAAGATCCGCAATCCCGCGTAACGTCGCTGGCGTGTTCCCGATGACGCACCACGTGGAGTGCGTGGCGCTGCTGGCGCCGCGATGAGGCGGCCACTGCTGGCGAGGTTGGCAGAGTCGGTGCTCGACCCGGTGCTGTGCGCCGGTCCGTTCGCGCGCGGCGACGGGCAGGAGCCCGTGGTCGACGATCTCGTCGGTGAATGGCCGTCGCCGTGGCCGGCCCCGGACGAGGCGGTGCAGCTCGTGTGGTGCGCGACGACGGAGTCGGTCTCGACGATGCTGCCGGGGCTGGGCCGACAGCTCCGGGCGCCGCTGCCCCACGAGGGCGGCTGCGTCGACGTCACGGTGGACCTTGACGTCCTGGGCCGTCTGGTCGCGGCCGACGTCGAAGCCGTCCCGCTGGCCGACGTGCTGCTCGGTCTCGGCGAGGTGGAGGCGGCTGCTGCCGCCGCCGAGCTGCCCGGGCTGCCCGCCGAGGTCGCGGTCCCGGCCCTGGCCGACCTGCTGGAGCGTCTCCTCGCCGCGGCGCAAACCCGTTGACGCGCCGGCCCGCGCCGCCGAGGGTGGCGGGGTGAGCGACGAGATGGACCGACTGGACCGCGCCGCCGACGTCAACGAGGCGTACCGCGAGGTCCGGATCGCCGACGGTGTGGTGGAGCGTCCCGCGACACCGGGGACCGCGACCGTGCACAGCCTGCTGCGCCACCTGCGCGACCAGGGGCTCGACTGCGTGCCGGAGCCGATCGGCGTGGTCGACGGCATCGAGTCGCTGCGCTTCGTCGAGGGCGCGGACTCCGGTGAGGGGTGGTACCACCAGCACACCGACGCCGGACTCTCCTCGGCCGCCCGGCTGCTGCGCCGCATCCACGACGCGAGCGCCGACTGGGTGCCGCCGCCGGACGCCGTCTGGGGCGCGCCGGCGGTGCCGGCCGCCGAGGGTGAGGGGCAAGTGCTGTGTCACGGCGACCCGGGGCCGTGGAACTTCGTCTGGCGGGACCAGGAGGCCGTGGCCCTGATCGACTGGGACTACCTCCACCCCGGCCCCCGCCTGCACGACGTCGCCTACGCGCTGCGCTGGTTCGCACCGCTGCGCTCCGACGAGATGGCGCAGCAGTGGCACCACTTCCCCGAGGTGCCCGACCGGCGGGCTCGAGTGGCGACCTTCGTCGAGGCGTACGGCGACCTGCCGACGTTCGACGTCGTCGATGCCGTGACGGGCAGGATCCGCGACACGATGGCGCTGGTGCGGTCGCTGGCCGAGCAGGGCCAGGAGCCGCAGCGGACCTGGGTCGCCGAGGGATCGCTCGATGACGAGGCCCGGGAGATCGCCTGGATCGAGGCGCACCGAGCGCTCCTGACCTGACGGGGTCAGCGACGCGCGGCGTAGACCCGTCGGACGACGTCCTCGACGTCGGGCTCCTCGACGGCGAGGTCGAGCACCTCGACCCGCTCCGAGACGGCGGCGAGCACCTTGGCGGCCGTGGTGGCGTCGGGGTCGAAGGCGAGACGTTGACGCAGGCCGCCCCCCTCGCTGCCGAGGTGCTGGGTGGAGGCGATGTCGACGAGGTCGGGGGTGGACTCGGCAAGGTCGACGACGAGCACGCGCTGGGCGCCGACGGTGCGCGACAGCCCGGCGAGCGTCCCGTCCCAGACCAGGCGCCCCCGGTCCACCAGCAGGACCCGGTCGCACAGGCGCTCGACGTCGCCCATGTCGTGGGTCGTGAGCAGCAGGGTCGTGCCGTGCGTGGTGCGCTCGGCGACCAGGAACTCGCGCAGTCGCTGCTTGGAGAGCACGTCGAGCCCGATCGTGGGCTCGTCGAGGATCACCAGCCGGGGGGAGTGCAGCAGGGCGGCGGCGACCTCGGCTCGCATCCGCTGACCCAGGGAGAGCTGGCGCACCGGCGTGGCGAGGAACTCCGCGAGCTCGAGCCGCTCCACGAGCTCCCCGGTGCGCGCGGCCTCCTCGGCCGCGCCGAGTCCGTGGATGGCCGACAGGATCGTGAAGGACTCCCGGACGGGCAGGTCCCACCACAGCTGGGTGCGTTGGCCGAAGACGACGCCCACCTGGCGCGCCAGCTCCCGGCGATCCGCGACGGGGCGCAGCCCACAGGTCGTCACCGAGCCGCGGGTCGGCACCAGGATGCCGCAGAGCATCTTGATGGTCGTCGACTTCCCGGCGCCGTTCGCACCGATGTAGCCGACGGCCTCGCCGGCAGCCACGCTGATGTCGAGGTCGTCGACGGCGGTGAGGGTACGGCGCCGTACCCCGTCGCGGACCTTGAAGTCGCGGCCCAACGCCGTGGTCTCGATGATCGGGGTGTCCGTGCTCATCCGCCGCCTCCTCGGTAGTGCCTGACGCCGATGCGCCAGGCCAGCAGGGCCATCGCCCAGGTGAAGACCGCCGCGAGCGGGGCGCACCAGCCCAACCACGAGGGCATCAGGTCGGTGCCGGGCAGCCCGAGCAGGGTCACCGTCGGCAGGTAGGCGGTGAAGGCCATCGGGAAGAAGAACCCGAACACCACCTTGAGCGGCCGGTTCCACACGCTCGCCGGCTGGCTGGCGGCGTACCGGCCGCCGTAGACGAAGGCATTGGTGGCCTCGGCGCCGTCGATCAGGAAGAACTGGGCGCCGGCCGCCCACACGAACATGGCCGCGAACGTGGCGATGCCGCTCAGCGCCGAGACGAGCAGCAGCGCCACCGCAGCGAACGACCAGTCGATGTCGACCAGCACGAGGCCTGTCACCAGCGAGGCGAGCCCCACCATCGCCCGCGCCAGCCGCCGCAGGGAGATGTCGGAGGTGATCAGCTGCAGCAGCAGCGGCTGGGGACGCAGGTAGAACACGTCGAGCGTGCCCGCGCGCAGGTACGTCGGCAGGTTGTCGCAGTGCCCGAACGCGAGGTCGGCGACGGAGAAGGCGAGGTCGGCCAGGCCGAAGACGATGAGGATCTGGGTGAGCTCGAGACCGCCGAGCCGATCGACGTTGAGGAACAGCACGCCGACCTCGGCGAGCTCGACGATGCCGACGAGCAGCGAGCTGACGAGGTCGACCGTGAAGCTGGCGCGGTAGCTGCGCTGCGAGCGGATCCGGGAGGCGAGCACCGCCCGGTAGGGCCGCGTCAGGACCGCCACGGAGGAGGTCGGGTCAGCCACCCTGCACCTCCAGCTTGCGACGGCCGGCGCGCGTCATCAGGTGCCCGGCCAGGGCGGTGAGCACGAGCCAGAGGACCTGGAGCCCCACCAGGCCGAGCGCCTCCAGGCCGGCGACGCGTCCGGAGAGGACGTCGACCGGGTACATCAGCATCGAGGGGAACGGCGTGCACTCGGCGACGATCCGCAGGGCGTTCGGGAAGAGGTCGATCGGCACGAAGAGCCCGGCGAAGAAGCCCGAGACCACCATGTACAGGATCTGCAGTCCCCGGGTCTCGACGAGCCAGAAGCCGGCGGCCGCGACCAGGTAGACCGTCGTGCTCGACACCACGATGCCGAGCAGCAGGCTGACGGCTCCGAGGAGGTATCCCGACGCCGCCGAGGGGACGTCCATCCCGACCACGAGGACACCGATGCTCACGGTCGGCAGGCCGCGCGGGATCAGCGCGAAGATCGACTGGCCGACCTCGGTGGCGACGCTGGCTGCCTGCACGTCGAGGGGGCGCAGGAAGTCGACGACGATGCCGCCGTCCTTGATCCGGGTGGCGATGTCGCTGCGGCCGTTGAGGTTGATCGAGCCGAGCAGGCCCTGCGAGATCCAGATGTAGGCGCTGATCGTGCCGATGTCGTAGCCGTTCAGGTCGCCCCCGGCGGCACGGACGGTGGCGAAGAGGATCGCGACCTTCAGCAGGCCGAAGGTGGTGTTGGCGATCAGGCCGCCGAGGGCCGCGAGACGATACGTCGACTGGCGGCGGAAGCCCGCGACCAGGAGCCGCCAATAGGTGCGCCCGGTGGTCTGGATCGAGGTGGGCACAAACGTGGGACCCTACGCGACGCCACCCGGGCGGCCGAAACGCTTGGGATGTTGCTTGATGTCATGTATCTTGACGTCAAGACAATTCGTTCGCCCTCCCTTCCCGGAGATAAGGCACGCCTTACTACCGGGGCCGCCCGCAGCGGCGGCAAGATGGCAGCGAGCATCGGACCCAGCAAACGAGGAGACGACTGATGGCCAGTCAGGACAGCTTCGGCGCCAAGAGCAGCCTGGACGTGGAGGGGAAGTCCTACGAGATCTTCCGCCTCGACGCCGTGACCGGCGACGGGTTGGACGTCGACAGTCTCCCGTTCAGCCTCAAGGTCCTCCTGGAGAACCTCCTGCGCACCGAGGACGGTGCCGACATCACCGCCGACGACATCAGGGCGATCGCCGGCTGGGACGCGGACGCCGACCCCAGCAAGGAGATCCAGTTCACGCCGGCCCGCGTGATCATGCAGGACTTCACCGGGGTGCCTTGTGTCGTCGACCTCGCGACGATGCGTGAGGCGATGGCCGACCTCGGGGGAGACCCCGCCAAGATCAACCCGCTCGCCCCGGCGGAGATGGTCATCGACCACTCCGTCATCGCCGACGTCTTCGGCACCCCGGGAGCCTTCGAGCGCAACGTCGAGATCGAGTACGAGCGCAACCGCGAGCGCTACCAGTTCCTGCGCTGGGGCCAGGGCGCCTTCGACGACTTCAAGGTCGTCCCGCCGGGCACCGGCATCGTGCACCAGGTCAACATCGAGCACCTCGCCCGCACCGTGTTCACCCGCGAGGTCGACGGCGAGCTGCTGGCCTACCCCGACACCTGCGTCGGCACCGACTCCCACACCACGATGGTCAACGGCATCGGCGTGGTCGGCTGGGGCGTCGGCGGCATCGAGGCCGAGGCCGCCATGCTCGGTCAGCCGGTCTCCATGCTCATCCCG
>NZZG01000022.1 GCA_002698575.1 Pimelobacter sp.
GACGCTCGAGGACGCGCGGAAGCAGTGGGTCGATGTCTTCAGCCGCGACCGCGCGGACCTAGGCCCCGCCGACGCCCGACGGCTCGCCGTCGACGCGATCGACCGGTACGGCGCGGCCGCCGTAGCGCCTCCAACGCCACGACTCCCGGTCCCGGAGTACCGGCCGCCCATCTCACGGCCCTCCGGAATCGGCCTCTGAGAAGCGGGTGTAGCCAACGACTTAGGGAACGCCGTTGACCTGCACGAACGCAGCGTTCCCCCTCGCGTTCCCCTCCGTTGTTACCGCATTCCGGTAACGCCCCTCGCCCACGCTGATCGGCGTGAATCAACACCGCCACAAGTCCGCGGGGAAACGACTTAGGGATAACTGTTGACCTGCGGAAACACAGGTCCCGTGGCAGGTATCCCCCTCAGGTTCCCCCGGTTCCGGGGAACCTGCCGCCCCATGCTGATCAACACGTACAGGTCGTTCGCGACGACAACCAGCGAGGAGCACCCGATGAGCTCTTGAACTTTAGGACGGGCGCCGCCTGACCTGTGAAAACGCCACCTCACGGGGGCGCCCGTCCCGAGGACGGCCGGGGCCAGGACGGGCGCGAATTGGTGCCCCCAGCGCGCACCGTAGGGCGCGTACCTCTCGACGACAGACACCCACCCATCACGAACGGCGACGAACGACGCCGGGAACCCAGCCACAAGGAGGCCGCCATGACCGCACAACCCAACGCCCCACGACCCCGCCAGAACCCCGGCGACGACATGCTCACCCTCCAGGAAGCATGCCGCTACCTCCGCGTGCCCGAGGGGACGCTGCGCTACTGGCGCCACCTCGGCGCCGGACCCCGCAGCTTCAAGGTCGGCCGCCACGTCCGCTACTGGCGCGCCGACCTCGTCCTCTGGCTCACCGAGCAGACCAACCGTCCCCAGCACGACCGCTGACCCTGCCCACCGTCGGATCTCAGAGAGGCGATCCTGGAAGGAGCATCACCATGGCGGGAAACATCGCCAAGCGAGCCAACGGCAAGTGGCGGGCGCGGTACCGCGACGAGGCCGGCAAGGAGCACTCGCGGCACTTCGACCGCAAGATCGATGCGCAGCAGTGGCTGGATCAGGTCACCTCGGCGGTCGTCACAGGCACGTACGCCGATCCCAAGGCCGGCCGGATCACGTTCGCGGCGTTCTTCGGCGAGTGGTCGGCACGCCAGGTCTGGGCACCCGGCACCGTGCTTGCGATGTCGCTGGCGGCCAGATCGGTGCCGTTCGCGGGGAAGCCGATGAAGCAGGTACGGCGCTCGGACGTGGAGACCTGGATCAAGCAGATGAACGCCGCCGGGCTGGCCCCCGGCACGATCAAGACGCGGTACGTCAACGTCAGATCGGTGTTCCGCGCCGCCGTGAAGGACCGGGTGATCGGCTCTGACCCGACCGACGGCGTACGCCTCCCCCGCGGCCGCCGCGCGGACGTGGCCATGTCGATCCCCATTCCCGAGGAGGTCGGGCAGCTCATGGCCGTGGCCGAGGAGCGGTTCCAGCCGTTCATCGCCCTCTGCGCGTTCGCCGGCCTGCGGCTGGGTGAGGCCGCCGGGGTACAGCTCGGCGACGTCGACTTCCTCCGAAGGTCGCTGAAGGTGTCCCGCCAGGTGCAGCGCGTCAACGGCGGAGCGATCGACGTACGGGCGCCGAAGTACGGCTCAGAGCGCGTCATCTACCTCGCTGACAGCCTCGTCAACGTGCTCGCCGAGCACGTCGCCGCTCATGGCACATCCGGCAAGAATCGGTGGCTATTCGCCGGCGAGGACGACGACCCACCGCACCAGAACACCGTCGGCTACTGGTGGCGCAAGACGCTGCTCGACGCCAGCCTCACCGGCATCAAGCTCCACGACCTGCGGCACTTCTACGCCTCCGGGCTCATCGCTGCCGGGTGCGACGTCGTGACCGTCCAGCGGTCACTTGGCCACGCGAAGGCGACGACGACTCTCAACACCTACGCACACCTCTGGCCGACCGCCGAGGACCGTACGAGGAAGGCGGCGGAGTCGATCATGTCCGCATCGCTCGGCGAGCCAACCACGGGCCTTGCCAAGTTGGAGGCGAGTCCGGCTGGGTGAGCCGTGGGCCTCGGATCGCACACGGCCTTCCCAGGGCGTGAGCCGGTGGAGCGTCACGGTCGCTCAGAATGACCGCGAGTGTTGGATCACCGATCCGTAGAGGTCATTCGCCGCGGGCGGGGATGCGTTGCCACCCGGGGGCGGCGGTCTGCTTGGTGCTTCCGGGCGTCCAGGAGTGGACCTGCGAGCGGGTCAGTGCACCGGGGTGGGTCTTGCCGCTGCCCATGCCGCGGTAAACGTCCTTGCCGGTGTTCTCGACCCAGATCAGGGACTTCTGTTCGGTGGTGAGCCAGTTCTCAAGCCAGGCGGCGTCGAGGAGGAGCTCGTTCTGGCTGGTGTTGACTGTGTGGCGGAGGACGGCGACGAGTTGTCCGGTGGTCGTGTCGGTCCATCCGTTGCGCCCGTTCCAGTGGAGGTTGCCGGGGGCGGGGCCGAAGAACTCGGGGGCCGGTGCGTCGATGGAGATGGTGACGTGGTTGCCGGTGGCGTACTCGTACTCGCCGAGGATGTCCCAGGACGCGGGAGTAGTTAGGACGCTCACGGGTTCGCTGCGTTCGTGGTTGATGATGTGCCGCATTTCGCCGTGGTGGTGGCCGTAGGGGAACTCGCCGACGTATCCGTCGTGGGTTTGTGGGGAGTGTGAGATGTCTCGACTAATAAGGTCTATGCCTTGGAGTTCGGCGAGTGCGGTGGGCAGGTCGGCGGTGTTGACGAGGTGCGAGTAGAGGTGAGTCCACATGCCGCGGGACCGTTGGGAGTGGTCGTCGTCGCCAGCGTCATTCCAGTCGTAGAACCCTGATATGACGATGAAGGGCCGTCCGTCGTAGGTAGCTTCGGTGACGGAGATAGTGGGGAGGTCTGTGTCGTCGGCGACCCATTGAGCGTCGGTCTTGCCGGTGACGGCGGCCCAGTCGTAGGCGGGCACCCAGGGGCGCGGGCTGTTGTTCGCGGGTTCGAACTCGGTGACGGTCGGATCAGTCTGTCGGGAGATCGTGGTCGACGGTCCGGGGATGGCCGGGGGCGGCGGGTCCCATGAGTTGGGGGTCTTGGGGGCGTGATCGGAGACGTGACCGATGAGCCGGTTGAGGGCAATCCACTGGTACTTCTTGCCGATGCGTTCAATCCAGACGGGTTTCCCGCGACCGCCGCCGTACTTGGCGACGACGTGTCCGTCGAATGACTCGTGCCAATCGGGTCGGTAGCCGAGGCGGATGACTTCGGCGACGACCCACCTGGCTGCGGCGGGAACGTCGACACCGGGCCGGTCCTTGAGGTCGTACTCGATCTTGTACCGGTAGAAATCGTCGTCGGTGGTGGAGTACACGAGCTTCGGGTAGTCCGTGCTGTCGTACGGTGCGATGTCGGCTTCGGTGGGCCAGGCGAGCGGCCAGTGGCTGGCGTACGGGGGCCGAAACTGGGTGGCGGCGACGCCGGCGGGCAGTGCGCCGCGGTCGGCGGCGGCTTCGAGGATGCACCGGGCGGCGTCGCGGACGGCGACGTTCGGGGTGAGGTCTGCCGGGGTGGCGAAGAAGTTCGCCCAGGCGACTTCGGCGGCAGCCTTCCAGTCGTCGGTGGTGCCGTTCGCGAGCAGTGCGGAGTAGGCGACGTCGAGGGCGCGTTCGAGGACCCACTCATCGTTGACGACGGAGAACCGTTTGAGGAGTCCGGCAGCTTGGTTCGGGTGGCGGGCCAGGAGACGGGCGGACGCGATGGTGGCGGGTTCGCGGACGCGGCGGTCGGTGGCGCACGTGGTCCACAGCAGTGCGGTGACCCACAGCCGAGTGGTTTCTCCGCTGACCTGGTCGAGGGGCTTCTCGAGTGCCCACCGTATGAGGCGGTCGACGGCGCCGTTGGTGTCGTGGGTGAGGTAGAGCCATCCGGGGAGGAACTGGTCGCGGGCCGCCATGTTGAGCCTGTTGAGGAATCCGTGGAGGAAGTCGGCGTTGAGCGGGTGGCTGGGGCGGGCGGCGAGTCGGAACAGCATGGTGAGAGCCGCGTCGAATGTGGCGCGTCGCCGGAGGGCGTCGACGACGATGTCGCCGGTCGTCTCGGTAATGGACGATGTGGCGCGCCAGCCGACGCCGGCGATGACTGCGGCAGCGATGGCGTCGTCGTCGCCGATCTCGAGGGTGAAGTCGGTGACCTCGAGGCCGAGGCGTTCGGCGAGGACGACTGAGGTTGCTTCGAGAATGCCGACGTCGATGGTGCCGCTGAGGCCAAGGAGTTCCCCGAGGCGGCCGGCAAGTTGGGTGCGGACGCCGTCGGCGTCAGTAACGCCGATGAAGGCGTCGGACACGATGAGGTGGTGGCCGATACGTTCGAAGGTGATGGCGACGATGTCGGTGCCGAACGGGTTCGTGCCCTCGGGGATGGAGTCCTCCTCGACCAGCCCTTGCGCGATGAGCGCGTCGAGGAGTGACTTCTCGGCGCTGACGTCGGCCCAAATCTGGGTGAGGACGGCTTGGGCGTCGAGCCGGGTGAGGGAGTTGCCGCCGGCGTCGGCGATCGCGGCGGCGAGCGCGTGCATGGCGCGGTGGACTACGTTGTCGGGCGGGGATGCGTCGATACGGTCGCTGATGAGCCTGTTGGCGTTGTCGAGGACCATCTTGGTGAGCTCGTCGAGGCCCATATTGGCCTGGTCGAGGGAGAGGCGGCTGTTGGCCTGGAGCGCTTCGCACACGAGGCGCAGGTACAGCGGGTTGTCGAACTCGCCGTGGATGGGCGGGGAGGTCGGCGGCTCGAGACCGTAGAACGTGGCGTACTCGCTCACCGCTTCGAACTCGACGCCCTCGAACCCCGTGTGCTCGAAACGTGTGATCGCGAGGCCCGGAGGGATGACGTGGTCGACGTAGTGGGTGCGGGCGGTCAGGAGGAGCCGGACACGGGGATACCTGCCGATGATGGTGATGAGCCGGTCGAGGTTGTCGCGCCACAGGGATCGGGGCCGGGTGTCGTTGAGCGCGTCGATGACGAGCAAGGTCGGTGCGCCGGCGGCGCGGGCGCTCTCGTCGAGGAGCGCGATTGTCTCATCGCTTGTCAGGTCCGGCGGCATCTGGAGGACGTCGCGGAGGTGGGCGAGCGGCTCGTGGTCGTTGAACCAGCGGCCGTGCATCATGACGCTGGGTCGGCCCATCGCGAGGCGGCGGACGACGGCGTCGATGGCGAGGTAGGTCTTGCCGACACCGGCGGGGCCGATCATGAGGGCGACCTGGGCACCGGCGAGCTTGCCTTCGGGGCTGATGAGGCTCTCGGTGACCTCGGTTAGCTTGTCGGCGAGTTCGCGGAGGAAGTCGACGGCTGCGGCCGGGAACCGGGTCTGGTACTCGCGCTGGAACTGCCGCCAGCCCTCGCTGTCCCAGGAGCCGTGCTTGTCGTCCATCGCCTGGACCTCAGCTGTCTCCTGCGCGGCGATGATTGCGGACGCGACTTTGATCGCTTGCTCGACGTCGGCGAGGCCGGCGGCCGTGCGGGAGGTGTTCCATGCGGTAATGGCGTCGGCAACCTTGGTCGCTGCTTCGCGGGCCGCGTCGAGGTCGGCGGCCAGCACCTCGTCGTCCGCATAGCGCAGCTGCGCGGCGGCCTTGGTGATCTGGTCGGCTTGGTCGAGGGCGATCTGCCACCACTCGCTGTCCGAGCAGAGCGCCGCGATGGACCGTGCAGCGGGAACCTCCACACTGAGCTCGGGCATGTACCGGGGCCGCGCCGTGTCGACGGCTTCCCGCTTCCGGTCCTCCCACCACTGGTCGCTGAGGACGTCGACGTCGAACCAGTACCGCCGCTGGGCACCGGAGGTGTCGAGCCGGTTAAGGCGGTCGACGATGTTCGTCTCCCACTCGATCTCGAACTCGACGTCCATGCCGCGGTCAGTGGCCATCTTCTGCCAGCCCTCGAGCCACCCGCCGGCATTGTGGATCTTCTCAAGGAGCGACTTGCCGCGGCCGCCGGTGGGGCCAGTCGGGTCCGCGGGGATGGCGATCTTGTACTTCTTCAGGTTCGGGTGCTGCTCGACGGCGGCCTTGACGGACTTGTCTAGCTGGTCCTTATCGACGTCGCCATGGTGCGTCCAGTACTTGGCCTGGCACCCGTACTCGTCTCCATTGTTGAGCGTCCAGTAGCACTCAACGCCGCCGTCGCCGCCGTCCCCGTGCAGGGACACGAACTTTGCGTCGGGCTCCGGGGACTCCTGTGCGACCTGCTCGCAGATGAACTGCTCAAATCCACCCCGCTGACCGCTGGGGCCAACGGACCGTATACGCGTGAAGTCGATGTCAGGAATGTTCACATTTGGTCTCTCGGAGAGCAGGTGGTCGAGTTAGAGAACGCTATCGGTTCGACCTCGCCAGAAGCACGCGACAACCTGCTGCACAGTCTCGCCCTCCAGCGAATCGGCGAAAGCGAGCGAACCACGCCGTTCCCCCGCTAGCCGGACGTGCAACTCGGGGCACTCTCGCAGTCCCCTACGGGCTGTAGGTAGTCACCGTGACGCCCTCTGTCGTAACCAAGAGAGGGGTGAGCATGATGGCCGGCACATCGGTAGTGACGAGTTCGATGACGCCATGATCGCCGCTCGAGCTAGTTATGGGCGTGCCCAGGATGACGTCGGAGTGACGCTTGTCGAGTTCGACCTGTCTGGCAAACGTCGCATCTGGTGGGCACGCGATCCGTACGTGCTCGGGATTGCTCATGGCGCCAGTCTTACATCCACGTCGCTCTCCCGCGTCGAGACAACAAGCATCTTCGACGCCTCGGCGAAGGTCTCAAAGTGTTGTTGGGGACCGGTCAGTTTCTGACTCCGCCCTGGCGCCGTCCTAGCGAAGTGCAGTTGACGAACCAGCGTGTCGGTCCCCACGGCTATCGTGCGGCCCAACTCGTAGGAAGGACCGGGACCCGACATAAGGCTCGAAGGTGGCAGTTCATGAGCAAGGCAAGAGAGAACAGAAGACGCAACGCTCTGCGCCGCCACATCGGCCGATTCGACTCGGAAAGCCTCTGGCTCCTACTCGCTGCAGCTGGCGCATCTCCCGCCGTCAGGCACAAGTGGGTCCGCGTCGGCCAGCTGGTTGAACTCGCGTCCAAGACGACAGGCCTTTCCGGCAAGCCTGCCGACCCCGACGTTCTCCACGACCTCCTCGATCGAGCCGCCGAGTCGATCGGCAACATCTACATGTACGAGGACTACCTCCCCGAAGATCCTCGCGACGACGTCCGGATCCGTATCGCGGACTACACGCTGCGCATCGGCCCCGGCGACATCGAGCGGCCGGTCGCCGACATCGACCGAGCGCTGATGGTGTCGAAGGCGATCGATCCGCACCTGATCGACCACATGGGCTTCGGTATCCGAGACCTGCTTGACGTCGTTCTTGGCTACCAGGACGCGGCGATCGCCACAGTCGCCGAGTCATGGCCGGACGGCGACCTCGACCTCGACGCAGACACTGTCGTGACGAAGGAGGAAGTCGAGGCTGCGGAGCGACTACTCTCCCTCGGCACACCTGCACATCTGCTCCCTACAGATCGGCACCGCCTCGCACTGAACTGGATCACCTGCACTTCGGGAGCCCTGTCCTATGACCCCGGCTCACAGCAGAGTCCAGTCGGGCGCTTCCTTCGGGTTGAGGACCCGTCCTGGCTCGAGCCGCACTGGTTGCCGCTTCACTTCGTTCCTGGCGCCCTGGGTCATGCAGTCGGCGAACTGGCCGCGCAGGTGGCAACTGATCCGGGTGCGCGCCGACGGTTCGCCGAAGTGGCTGCGGCTGAGGTCCGCGACGCCCTGTGGCGCTTCGGCGAGGTCGTCGGGCCCCCCGATATTGACGGCGCTCCGATTGCGTCCCCGCGCAATGTCGTCCAGTGGGCCTCCTCGGCCACTGCGAGGCACTTCGTTCTCGTTCAGGTCATGAGTGAACTGAGCGTCGAAATGTTCGCGATGCCGGACGAGCCGGAATCGATGCGCGCAACACGGTCCGCCGCGTCCGACCCAGCCAACCCCGGCAAGGTCGCCATGACGTACGGCGAGATGACGATGCGACCGGGAGCCGAGGTTGTCCCGTTGATCGTCGCCGCGAGTCCAAGCCACATCGCAGCGTTCGTGCGGCCCGGTCTACCTGCGGTCTCGTTGGATGACCTTCGATGGATGTCGAAGTCGGCCGACTCCGAGTTGGACCTCTTCAACTACTGCCGCGAAATGTCCCGCCCGGACCTTCCACACTTCATGGGCTGGGAAGCCATCAACATCTGGGAATGGTGGCGATCCAACGGCAAGAGCTTCTTCTCCGGCGGGCAGGCGCCGAGCCTGATCACGGTCACCCCTCACTGGGGAACCGCCGAGTGGAAGCTTGCAGCGAAGCGAACGCCCGTCGAGATTGCGCTTGCCCGCCTGGGCTTGCCCGCCCTGCGAGATCTTGAAGGCGACCCCGAAGACGACCAAGTCGGCCCTCGACTGCTCGCCGGACGCGTCCGACACGCGAGGCCGGCAAAGGTCTCGAAGGGCCGTCACAAGGCGCCGGATCCGACAGGTTGGTCGGTCCACATTAGTGATGTTCCTGTCGCCGTCGAGGCACTTCGGAAGGGGTGGCCGACGGACAAGTTCACATTCCTGTCCGACCTGGCTATCGGCCTCTCCTACGCCTTCGAACAGATCACCGATGTCTGGGTCGAGGCTCACCGCGACACCGGAGTGCGCGGATACGTCTTCAACCTGAGCGTCGGCACGACGGGTGGAGATGTGCTCCGCCTTCTCGGCACGTCGCGATCAGGCGGATCCGGTACACACGACGAACCGGGAGACGTCATCACCGTGGAAGTCGAGGTCGAACTCGACCCGACCCTGAACGATGACTTCGATGGGACTGGGGCGTTCCAGAAGTCAATGGCGGACGTGATCGCTGACGCGGCTCGTGCTGCTGGTGTGTCCAGCGACGCGAGCGACACCATCAGGGCCGCGATCATGAGCGGTCCCGCGACCTTCGCCGTGGAGACGCTCCGCCCGCTAACGACGCGGAACGACTTCAGCAACCCGGTTCTCCTCAACGAAGCCCTCGTCTCGGTCGTCGACCGAAAGGTCGCCGAAGCCGTGCGCGATGCCGGCATTGAACCCGGCGAGTACCGAGGCACTCCTGCCAAGGAGATCGATCGGGACGTGCTCGCACCCACCGCTCTCGCCCTCCTGGAAGCTGCTCTCGCAGGCCACTCCATGGACGAACTCCTACAGTTCGGAATGGAACAGATCGAACGATGCCTCGCGCACAAGTCGCGGGCACAGGTGACTGCTCAGCATGCAACAGACATCTTGAGCGTTAGCTGGGACCCGCTGGAACGACTTCACGCGTCCGAGAGTGAACTGACCACGCTCAGGCGCTGTATCGAGGTCGCGATGGAAGCAGCGCTCCGAAGCGCGCCGTCCGGGTCGACCCCTGTCGACGACCTCACCTGGGGCGAGATCCTTGCCGCGGCTCGCGCGTACTTAGCAGCGACGACCCGGAGCGAAGCGATTCACCACCAGATCGGTGAAACCGTCCTAGAGATCAGCGCGTCGTTCGAACTCTCGACAAAGTCGGCCGCTCCCAGCGGCGGCGGGACGGTCGCTGGCGGGGGGTCCGGCTACAACTTCGACAACCACGCTTACGCCCGCGCCCGCCTCGCGCCGAATCTGAAGGACAGCAGCGCCCAACAGAGTGAGGCGCAGGACGCTCAGGCGGGCCCGATCCCGGCCGGCATCGACGACGCCATGTTGAAGGTCTTCGAAGCATCGGCGACCGACGTGTTCGGCGCTCTGACCACCGCCGGCAGTTGGCCGCTCGAGCCGGCAGACCCGGATGCTGTTGCGATCCCTGCGGACGTGCTCGCCGATCGGGTGGTGGAGTACTCGGTCTACCCCGAAGGGGTGACGACCGAGGACGCGAAGAAGCGCACCCTCAACGCAATCAAACTCGTGACGAGCACGTCAGCCGATCTCTTGGCTTCTGACTGGAAGCCGTGGCAGGCCCGTAGTCGAAAGCGCAGGATGCTGATTCAGCCGCTCGCGCAGCGCTCTGATGGCCTTCTCGTGGTTTCCCCGCGACTGTGCTTCGCCACGGCGAGCATCTACCTGCAGTACTTGCAGCAGGGCCAGCTGCCTTGGAGCCAGCCGCAGCCGCCGGCGGAGTTGAACACGGTGTTGGAAGCAACCCGTGACGCCCGCAACAAGGCGCTCGAGCACCAGGTCGCCAAGGTTCTGGAGGACGCTGGCTGGACGGTCATCACGAACATCAAGGAGACGAAGCCGGAGAGGCTGAACCTCCCGTCCCTGCAAACGGAGATCGACGTCGTCGCGGGGCGTGCGGGCGATCCGATCATCTGGCTTCTCGAGGTCAAGGACCCTTCCGACGTGTTCGCGCTGGCGGACATCCGCCGCATGCTGGATCGCTTCTACCTCGACGACAAGAAGCCTTCGTACACCGCCCAGGTGGCGCGGAAGTTCGCTGACCTATCTCCGTACCCGGACGCGGTTGCTGCGGCCCTCGAGTTGCCTGCCACCAATGCGGCAGCTCCCTACCGGATCCGCGCCATGTTCGTGACCCGCGAGCCGACGCCGGCACAGTTCGTCGGCGGACCGTTCCCGTTCACTCCCCTCGCGAACCTGATCAAGACCCTGGAGGACCCCCCGGAGGAGTCGTAGCCGAGCGTCAGGGGACTTCAATCAGGTTTCAGACTTGTGGCTGGCGCGGACTCGCTTCGACCAGGTCAGCGACGTGGTTCAGCGCCTTCGCAAGTTCCACAGTCATGTGGGCGAACGCTTCCAGCGGCGACATCCCGTCGATGCCGAGCCTGGCGCTCGCGGCGCCTGCTTTCGACCCACCAAGGTGCGCGACGCCTCCGGCCGAACGGAACGCCTGAAGTGCGGCGAAGACCTCGGCACCGTCGTCGGTGTCACCCAACGATGACAGTAGGCGGCGCAGCAGCGCAATCGACTTCTCACCAGACTCACTTCCGCCGAGGTACTCCTTCAACGGCGCCGGATCCATCCCGTCAACCAGGGACTTGGTCAGCGTGATCGTCGGAGCGGTCAGTGCCGACGGGTCGTTGCTCGTCGGGCCAAGAAGCGCTTCGAACTCGATGGCCGCCTGCGAATCAAGATCGCGCCAAACCGGTGACCCAAGCAGTGCACCTGTGGCCTCGGCTGCCCTGCGGCGGGCTCGCCGAAGGTCGCCGACCAGGTCAGGAGAACCAACGGACTGGTTCAAGAAGTCTCGACGGAATCGGCCCTCGTCCATTTCTCCTTCCGGAGGGACGTTGTGGGCGAGCCAGTGCGCCTGCTCACCTTCGGGCAACGCACCCAGTTCGCCGAGGTAGACCTCGATCAGTCCAGCCGTGTTGGTGCTGATGTCGAGGCCCCACAGATCCAGGCACCAGATCCGACTGGCTGTCACCCTGTACCGGTTGGGCTCGCTCGCGTACCGGTTGAGCACGTCCCGGCTGAAGTAGATCGGTGTCATCGAGTGGAGACGCGAGCTGTCGGCGTAGTCGCCCAGCAACCTTGGGTTGCACGTGTGACGCTTCATTTCGCCCGTGCCAGGGTCGATCCCGTGGACGTACTCGACGTAGTTCTTGGATGCGTCCCGCGCTTCGATCCGGCGCACACGTGCCGTCACCCTGCCTTCGACAACGTACTTTCCCATCACGTTCGAGAACGCGGAGGCGTCGCCAATGATGCCCTCGTCCATGATCGCGAACCAGTCAAAGTTCGACCAGGTCGTGCGGTGGTTGTCGTCGACCCGTTCGAATGCATCGATCTCGTCGGTCGTGAGGACGGTGTAGTCCTTCTGGACGAGCAGTTCGCGTCCGGACGCTGCTAGGAACGTGCGCATCTCCAGAGCGGACACCTCGACTTTCCATTCGTCCATGGAGATGGCGATCCGAATCAGCTCGACGCTGCGTCCTGCTGAGTCAAGGTAGGACCAGCCGCCTTCGCTGGGGAACGCGTCCCAGTACCAAAGGAAGGTGGGCGTGATCTCGAAGGTGGGGAGAACGAATCGGTGGTGCTCGCGGACGGCCGCGAAGAACATCAGTCCGTCGTCGCCGTCGCGGCTCGCGGTCAAGCCGTCGGAGAACGTGCCGTCGCTCCAGACCTTGACCTTGCCGACATCGCTTCGCCCAGACCAGTGGGTGCCCGACTGCAGGACATGTTCGCGGAACGCGGCGTCGATGAGGACGCTGTGAGTGCCTCCGTACATGTCGTCGGAGCGATGGAAATGTTCCTCGATGGTCAGCCAACCCGTCGGGTCAGGACAGATGCGCAGCAGTTCCGCACTCGGCCAAAGCCCTACGGGATAGTCGCCGTCGGGACGGGCCCAGAGGCGTCCCAGAGTCGGCGGGCCGTCGTGAACCTCGTAGCCCGGGATCGAAGGAATGTGCACGCCGGAAGTATGCGCTGTAGCACCGACACCACGCGGTCGCAGGTTCCGTTTGCTCGGCATGCTGAGGCAGGGGTAGACCGTCCGCGTCGAGGCGCAAACGAGTCGGGGCGCGACGCCCGCCAAAGGTCACGTCACAGGGGTGCCAACGGGTTGCACTGGGTCCGGAGACTGGGCTACCGAAACAGCTCGAACGAGCCATGCTGCCGAAATTCTTGCGGACTGTGTGCGGACTGGAGGGGTCTACACCCCCTCTGACCTGCGCAAACGCGCCGATTCACACGTTGAAGCGGAACTCCACCACGTCGCCGTCGGCCATCACGTAGTCCTTGCCCTCGATCCGGACCCGCCCGGCCTCCTTGGCCTTGGCCATCGAACCCGCGGACATCAGGTCGTCGAAGGAGACGATCTCGGCCTTGATGAAGCCCTTCTGGAAGTCGGTGTGGATCACGCCGGCCGCCTCGGGCGCCGTGGCGCCCTTCTTGATCGTCCAGGCGCGCGACTCCTTGGGGCCGGCGGTGAGGTAGGTCTGCAGGCCGAGGGTGTCGAAGCCGACGCGGGCCAGCGTGTCCAGGCCGGGCTCGGTCACGCCCATCTCGGCGAGCATCTCGCGGGCCTCGTCGTCGTCGCCCAGCTCGACGAGCTCGGCCTCGAACTTCGCGTCCAGGAAGATCGCCTCGGCGGGGGCGACCAGCGCCTGCATCTTCGCCTTGAGCTCGTCGTCGGCGAGTTCGTCGGCGTCGCAGTTGAAGACGTAGATAAAGGGCTTGGCGGTGAGCAGGGACAGCTCGCGGACCAGGTCGCGGTCGACGTCGGTCGAGATGATCGGCGTCCCGGCCTCGAGGTGCCCCATCGCCTCCTTGGTCGCCGCGAGGTTGGCGGCCAGCTCCTTCTTGGCGCGCGCCTCCTTCTCCAGGCGCGGGATCGCCTTCTCGACCGTCTGGAGGTCGGCCAGGATCAGCTCGGTCTGGATCGTGGAGATGTCGTTGCCGGGGTTGACCTCGCCGTCGACGTGGGTGACGTCCTCGTCGCGGAAGACCCGGGTCACCTGGCAGATCGCGGCCGACTCGCGGATGTGGGAGAGGAACTTGTTGCCCAGCCCCTCGCCCTGCGAGGCGCCGGCCACGATGCCGGCGATGTCGACGAACTCGACGGTGGCTGGCAGCTGCTTGGCGGACCCGAACACCTCGGCCAGCTGCGGCAGGCGCTCGTCGGGGACCCCGACCACCCCGACGTTCGGCTCGATCGTGGCGAACGGGTAGTTCGCCGCCAGCACGTTGTTCTTGGTCAGGGCGTTGAAGAGGGTCGACTTGCCCGCGTTGGGGAGTCCGACGATACCGATGGTGAGTGCCACGAGCGGGGAGTCTACGGAGCAGCAACCCCGCGGTCACTTCGTCGTACGTCGACAGCGCGGCCGCGATGGGCGCGGCGCCCGCCGTCTAGGCTGGACCGGTGCGCCTGGCCACCTGGAACGTCAACTCGCTGCGCTCGCGCATCGACCGCGTCGAGGCCTTCCTCACGCGCCACGACATCGACGTGCTGGCGGTGCAGGAGACCAAGGCGCGCGAGGACCAGCTCCCGCTGATGGGCCTGCAGTCGTTGGGGTACGACGTCGCGGCGGTCGGCTACCACCAGTGGAACGGTGTCGCGATCATCAGCCGTGTCGGCCTGGCCGACGTCGAGGTCGGCTTCCCCGAGATGCCCGAGTTCGGCGACCCGCCGACGGCCGAGGCCCGCGCGATCGGGGCGACCTGCGGCGGCGTACGGATCTGGTCGCTCTACGTGCCCAACGGCCGCAAGGTCGACGACCCGCACTTCCACTACAAGCTCGACTGGCTGGCTCGGCTTCGCGCATCGGCTGCGACGTGGACCGACGGACCGACCGCCCTCGTCGGCGACTGGAACATCGCGCCCACCGACGACGACGTCTTCGACATCACCCAGTTCGCGACCAGCACGCACGTCACCCCACGCGAACGTGCCGCGTTCAACGCCTTCCTGGACGACGGGTACGTCGACGTCGTACGACCCCACACGCCCGAGCCGGACAGCTACACCTACTGGGACTACTACCGGCAGCGCTTCGAGCGCAACCGGGGGATGCGCATCGACTTCGTCCTCGGCTCCCCGCCGTTGGCGGCCCGCGTGCGGAGCGCCTTCGTCGATCGCGACGAGCGCGCCGGGAAGGGCGCCTCCGACCACGCGCCGGTCGTCGTCGACCTGGCACCCGACGGAGCACCGTGACCCGGCGACGACGGCGACGGGACGACCCCCCCATCACCTACCTGATGCCCGACGGCCCGCGCCGCGACCCGGAGCCTGAGGAGACATCGCCCGAGGCGCCTGCGTCGGGACCGGACGCCCCCGAGGAGCCGGACCCGGCCGCGGCCGCGGCCACCACCGAGCGCGAGCTCATCGACGTGCTGGCCGACGCCGCGATCGAGATGCCCTGGCCCGAGGAGGCGATCGAGCAGCTCCTCGTCGAGTGGTGCTCCCACGCCGTCGACGCGACGATCTCGGTCGAGATCGTGCCGGCACCCCCGCCCGACGCCAGCTTCGTGTTCGGCGACGCCCGCTATCTGGTCGCCCGCCGCCCGTTCGGGGGCGAGCCCTTCAGCAGCCTCGACCGGCGGGTGCTCACCGCGCTCGCGACGATGGCCACGGCGTCCAAGCACGCCGCCCGCCGCGACGAGCACCTGCGCCGGCGAGCCCTGACCGACGACCTGACCGGCCTGTGGCAGCACGGGTTCTTCCGCGAGCTTGTCGAGGAGGTGATGATCGAGCGTCACTCCGAGTACCTCGGCGTCCTCTTCCTCGACATCGACCGGTTCAAGGAGCTCAACGAGCAGTTCGGTCACCTCGAGGCCGACGAGGTGCTGCAGGAGGTGGGCGCACGGCTCCGCTACGGCCCGTTCCCCGAGGGCTCGATCGCCGCGCGGATGGGCGGCGACGAGTTCGCGGTCGTCGTGCGCAAGGTCGAGGGCCAGGAGCATCTCGACGGGATCGTCGAGGAGCTGACCAGGCTGCTGAGAGCGCCCATCCCCGTCGGCGACCTGATGCTCTCCATCGACGTCAGCATCGGAGCCCAGCTGTCCATCTCGGCAGCCGACGACCCCGAGCTCCTGCTGCGCTCCGCCGAGCGCCGGATGCGCGACAACAAGCGCTCGCGTCCCGGCCAGCGTCCTCCACGGTGGTACGACGAGGGCACGCTGCTGCGCGAGATGCTGGACGAGGGCCGGGTCCGGGTGGCCTTCCAGCCGATCGTGGACCTGCGCACCGGAGCGATCCACGGCTACGAGGCCCTGGTCCGCGGGCAGCACCTCGAGGTCGGCCAGGTCTCGCCGCTGCTCCTGGTGGGTTCGGCCTCCAAGCTCCGCATGCTCGACGAGCTCACCGAGGTGGTCCTCGACAGCGCGCTCGCGACGATGCGCGAGGTCGAGCGGCTCGCGAGCGCTCCACCGGCGTTGAGCATCAACCTCGAGTTCGAGCAGCTCCGCAGCGGCAGCTACCTCCTCGAGACGCTGCCGCAGCGCCTCGAGGGCACCGACGTGCACCTGGTGCTGGAGATCTCCGAGCGGCACGTCGCCCGGTGGACGCCGTCCCAGCGCATCCTCGCCGGCGAGCTCGCCGACTGCGGCATCGGCTTCGCCGTCGACGACTTCGGGGTCGGCTACTCCGCCCTGGGCCTGCTGAACAGCTGGCCCTGGGAGTGGGTCAAGGTCGATCGCAGCCTGGTCGCGGAGGGCGGCGGCGAGGCGGGCCGCACGCTCCTGGGTCACGTCTCGCACCTGCTCGACGACCTGTCCCTCACACCCGTCGCCGAGGGGATCGAGACCGCCCAGGAGCTCGGGTACGCCCGTTCCATCGGGGTCGGGCTGGGCCAGGGGACCTTGCTCGCACCGCCCGCGCCGGCCTCCGCCGTCCTCGCCGCGGTGACCGAGCACGGGCTGCGGCTGCCCCACCTCGAGCCGCACCTCGGCCAGCACCTCGACCACCCGGACTGACGACCCGCTGCCCGGTCGTCGGCCTCGTGCCGCGTCGGCTCCCCGGCGCTGTCGGTGCCCACCGCCATGCTGGGCCCATGGAGATCTCGATCCCGGCCCTGCTCGTACTCGGGTGCGCCGCCCTCGCGCTCGGCGGTGCGATCGGTGGCGCACTGGGCTACGCCGCCGGCGTCCTTCGTCCGCGTCCGGACTCGCCCGACCAGGACCGCCTGGCGCGCGCCCTGGACCACCGCGTGGCCGAGGAGGCCGTGGTGCGCGAGAGCCTGGAGCGGCTCCACGACCAGATGCGGGACCTGGAGCACACCCGGGTCGCCTGGCAGAGCCAGCTGCACGAGCAGGTCTCCGACATGCGCCTGTCCACCGAGACCCTGCGGCGCGAGACCCAGAGCCTGTCGACGGCCCTGCGGCGCCCCCAGGTCCGCGGACGCTGGGGCGAGCTGCACCTGCGGCGGGCCGTGGAGCTGGCCGGCCTCGTGGAGCGCTGCGACTTCCACGAGCAGGTCCAGCTGGACGACGGCGCGCTGCGTCCCGACCTCGTCGTCCACCTGTCCGGAGGCCGTCACGTCGTGCTCGACGCCAAGGTCCCCCTCGACGCCTACCTCGACGCCACCGGCACCGACGACGAGGAGGAGCGCGAGCACCACCTCGCCCGACACGCGCGGCAGCTGCGCACCCACGTCGACGCCCTCGGGTCGAAGGCCTACTGGCGCTCGCTGAGCGAGACTCCCGAGTTCGTGGTGCTCTTCGTGCCGGCGGAGTCGTTCCTCTCGGCCGCCCTGGAGGCCGATCCTGCCCTCATCGAGCACGCCGCGGCGCGTCAGGTGGTCCTGGCCACGCCCACGACCCTGATCGCCCTGCTCCGCACCGTCGCGCACGGCTGGAGCCACGAGACGCTGACGCTCCAGGCGGCCGAGATCCACCGGCTCGGCCGAGAGCTGCACCACCGCCTCGGCACGTTCAGCACGCACCTCGACCAGGTCGGGCGCTCCCTCAATGCCGCGGTCGGACACTTCAACTCGGCGGTCGGGTCGCTGGAGTCGCGGGTCCTCGTGGGGGCGCGTCGGTTCTCCGACCTGGGCGTCACCGACGACACCCTCGACTCACCCCGTCCCGTCGAGCTCCACGCCGTCGACCGGCGCGGCGACACCGACGAGCCACCGAGCGCACGTACGGTGGCCCGGTGAGCCTGCCCGCCTCCCGCACGGTGTGGGAAGAAGGTCACGAGTCCGGTCGCGAGCTGGCCGCGCTCGGGGTGGCGCTCGCCCTCACGGCGGCGGCGCTCGACCTGGTCCTCGGCGGTCGGATCGGGCTGCTCTTCGACCTGGCCTTCGTCGTGCTCTGCCTGGCCCTGGCCCTCGCGGTGCACCCCCGCGACTTCTTCACCGTCGGAGTGCTCCCACCGATCCTGATGCTGGTGACGGTCACCTTGCTGGCCATCACCCGCGCCGAGGCGGTCGCCCGCGCCGAGGACGGCCTGGTCCAGGCCATCGTCTCGGGTCTGTCCCACCACAGCCTCGCCCTGGTGATCGGCTACCTGCTCGCCCTGGCCGTCCTCGTCGTCCGGGTCCGGGTCAAGGTGCAGCGCGAGCTGCTCACTCGAACCGATCCGGGTCGCCGGCTCCGCGCCTGAGCACCTCCGGCACCCCGGTGGAGAAGTCCACGACGGTGGTCGGCTCCGCGGTGGTCTCCCCGGCCTCCACGACGACGTCCAGGTCGTGATCGAGGTCCTCCTTGATCTCCCAGCCCACGGTGCGGGGCTCGGTCTCCTCCGGCATGATCAGGGAGCTGCTCAGCAGCGGCTCACCGAGCTCCTCCAGCAGCGCACGCACGAACGGGTGCTCGGGGATCCGCACCCCGACCGTCTTCTTCTTCGGGTGCAGCAGCCTCTTGGGCACCTCGGGCATGGCCGTCAGGATGAACGTGTACGGCCCGGGCGTGGCCGCCCGGATGGCGCGGAACGCCGCGTTGTCCACGTGCACGAGCGACCCGAGCTGGGCGAAGTCCTTGCAGACCAGGGTGAAGTGGTGGCGATCGTCGAGGCCGCGGATGCGCAGGATCCGGTCGCGTCCCTCCCGGTTGCCCACGCGCGAGCCCAGCGCGTAGCCGGAGTCGGTCGGATAGGCGATCAGGGCGTCGTCGCGCAACGCCTCGACGATCTGCTGAACCCGGCGGGGCTGCGGATTCTCCGGATGTACGTCGACAAAGCGTGCGGCCATGGCATGATCTTCGCACTACCAGCTCGACTCCCCCTGATGTGCCCGGCACCACACCGCCAGGGCACCCGTTGTCGCGCCCGCACTTGCATGCCCTCGCCCGCTCCCCCATGCTGGTACCTCAAGCCACGACACTGGGGGGTGTTCGCGTGCGAACGAGGCCTGCGACCAATCACGCATCACGACGACCGACGGCACTGCTCCTGCTCGCGGCGGTGATCGGGACGCTGCTCGTGCCGGCGCTCGCCACCGCGGCTCGGGCGGACGACATCGATGCGGCCGGGTCGTTGACCACCCGCGTGCAGAACAGCGTCACGCTGAACGTGCCCGTCCCGGTCGGCGCCACGCCCACCGGGATCCGCGGTCGGCTCGAGGTGGCACCGGGCGTCACCGGCCGACTGCAGTTCGCCGTGGGCAACCGCGTCGTGCGCGACGTGCCCGCCAGCTCGGCTCCCGCCTTCCTGGTGCCCGTGCGCGCCGGCGACCTCGATGCCAACAACAGCCTCGCCGTCCGGCTGACCTACACCGAGACCGGCCGGTGCCCCGACCCCGATGCCACCGCCGACGTCGTCTACAGCGACCTGAGGTTGCGCTACTCCGGCACCCCGACCCCTCCCGGGTCCCTGGCCGCCTTCTTCCCTGCCGCGGCCTCGCGCATCGACGTCGTCGTGCCCAGCAGCGCCTCCGACGAGTTCCTCGCCGCGGGTCTCACCGCGGTGGCGGCGCTCAGCGCCAACTACGACGACACCACGCCGGTCGCCCTCAACCCCGCCGCCGCGGTGCTCCCGCGCACCGACGTGACCCAGCGCGTCGTGCGCATCGTCCCGGGCTCGGGTCCGGTGGAGACGAAGATTGTCAACCGCTTCGGCCTCACCACCCTGATCCTCACCGGTTCCGGCTCGGAGCTGGCCGGTGCGGCCCAGGCCCTGGGCTCCGACCAGCTCGAGCTCGCCACCGGCGGCACCAGCACCGGGCTGACCGAGACGCTCAAGGTCCGCGACGCCACGATGCAGCAGTCCCTGGCCGACCTCGGCTCGCCGACGGTCCAGCTCACCGGGCCCGGCACCGCCACGCAGTACGTCGGCGTTCGTCAGGACGCCTTCGGCGGCCCCGTGGACTCCTTCGACCTCCACGTCACCGGCACCCACACCGCCCTGCCGGAGGGCACGAAGGCCCAGCTCAACACCTACCTCAACGGCTACCTGCTCGACTCGCAGGTGCTGAGCGGCGGACCCGAGCTGAGCATCGACGCCACGGCCGACGCCAGCCTGATCAACTCCGACAACGGTCTCGAGTTCACCCTGACCACCGCCCGGTCCGACAGCTGCTCGGGGCCCGAGACCCTGCCGATCGAGGTCTACTTCGACGGACGGAGCTCGACGATCACCGCGACGCGCGGGACCGGGCTGGTCAGCGGCTTCCAGACCTTCCCCCAGGTGCTCGGCGGCGAGCTGCCTGTCGCGCTGCGACCCGGCGGTCCGGACCGCGTCACCGCGGCGGTCGACGCCGCGTTCCTCGTCTCGGCCCTGCAGCGGGCCGCGTCGGCTCCGCTCGAGGTCAGCCTCGTGGATGCCGACGAGTTCCTGGACAGCAACCTCAGCGGTCTCCTCGTCGGTGCCTCCGAGAGCGACGCCACCGACCTGAAGGCGCCGCTGCGTCTGGACGGCATGCGTCTGGTCGACTACGCCGAGGCCAGCTTCCGGGTCGGCACCGACCAGCCCTACGCCGCCTTCCAGGCGATCAGCGGCAGCGGACGCGACGTCCTGATGCTCGGCTCGTGGGGCCCCACCGGCGCCGACCTGAGCACCGCACGCCGCTCGGCGGCGACGTACGTCGCCACCCGCGGGTGGAACCGTCTCACCGACGACCTGCTGGTCTCGGCGGGTCAGCGACGACCCTTCACGATCAGCTCGAACGCCGTGGTGCCGCAGCAGGAGGTGATCGACGAGCGTCGGTCCTTCATCTGGTGGCTGGTCGGCGGCTTCGTCGTCCTGGCGCTGCTGCTGGGCTACCAGGTGTGGCGGACCAACCGACGTGACCGCGAGGTGCGCCAGCTGGTCGACGCCCAGGTCCGCGCCGATGCCCCGCCCAAGGCGTTCGACGACGACGACCACGACGGCGGCGACCCGGACGACCCGGACGACGACCGCACCACCTGATGGCCGTCGACCTCGCAGCACCGCGGATCTCGGGGTCGGACGACCCCGGGACCGCCCGACGTGGCGACCGGCCACGCTCGGGCGGGCCGGGCCGGGCGCGCCGAGCCTGGGCGGCCTTCGGTGGCCCGCCGCGAGGTCGCCGTGTGCCCGGCAGCCTGACGGTCTTCCTGCTCGGCTGCGTCGTCGGCACCGTGGCGTCGATCTACACCGTGCGCACCGGGTCGAACCTGGACTACGGCGACGCCATGGCCCACCTCACGATCTCCGGGCGGATCCTGGACAGCAAGGCCCCCGGACTGCAACAGCTCGGCACCGTGTGGCTGCCGCTCCCCCACCTCCTGCTCCTCCCGCTGGTGCAGAACCTCTTCCTCTTCCGCACCGGTGTGGCCGCATGCATCCTGGGGACGCTGTGCCTCGGCATCGCCGCCACCGCCCTGTTCCGCACGATGGCGCGCCTGGGCTTCGGGGGTCCTGCCCGGCTCGTCGGCCTGGCCGTCCTGCTGGCGAACCCGAGCCTGCTCTACGCCTTCACCACCGCCCTGACCGAGCCGGTGCTCATCGCGGCCATCCTGGCGTGCCTGGCCGGCCTGGCCGGCTGGGCGTTCAGCCCGCGCCGGCTCAGCGGCGGGGAGCTCGCGGTCTTCGCCGGCATCCCGGCCGGAGCCGGTGTGCTGACCCGCTACGAGGCGTGGGCGCTGGTGATCAGCGGCAGCATCTTCGTGGCGATCGTCGTCAAACGACGGGGCGAGACGCTGCGCCGCGCGCTGGTGTGCGTGCTGTCCTTCGCCGCCGTGCCGTTCGCATCGATCTGCTGGTGGCTGGCCTACAACGCGGCCTGGTACGGCAACCCCCTGGAGTTCCTCACCGGCAACTACTCGGCGGCCGCGTTCACCGAGGTGTTCATCCAGCAGGGCCAGCTGACCACCAAGGGCAACCCGGGGCTGTCGTTCGAGATCTTCGGGTGGGCGCTGCTCGAGACGGCGGGGCTCGTGCCCCTGGTCCTGGCCGGCCTCGGCCTGCTCGTGACCACCGCGAGGTGGGGCCTGTCCGACCGCGCCCTGCTCATCTGGCTGGCAGGCACCTCGAGCGCGTTCCTGCTCTTCAGCCTCACCTCCGGCCAGCACATCATGGTCAACGACGTCTCGCTCCCCACCGGCGCCTACAACAACCGCTACGTGCTCTCCGCCGTCCCCTGGGTCGCGCTGCTCATCGCCGCGCTGGTGCACGAGGCGAGAGGCCTCGCCCGCGGGATCACCGTGTGGCCGACGGTCCTGGCGGTGGCCGCCCTGCTCATCGGTCAGAACCTCTGGTGGGCCGGCGACCCGGGCGAGCGGATGACCGTCATCGAGGAGGCGCACAGCGGCCGGGTCGCCTTCGCGCCCGTCAAGGAGATGGCCACCTGGTTGCACGACCACTACGACGGCGGCGGCATCCTGATGGACGAGAGCGCCGACAAGCTCGCCGTCGCCCCGGTCATCGGGGTGCCCATCGGGGAGTACTACAACCGTGCGACGGGCGAGCTCTTCGACCAGGCCCTGGCCGAGCCCCAGGAGTACGCTCGCTGGGTGGTGATGCACCGCGTCCAGGTGACCAACTACGCGACCCGCTCGGCGCTGGACATGGTGACCGAGGAGCTGGCCGAGGACCCGCAGTTCGCCACCGACTACCGCCTCGTCTACGCCATATCCGACCTGGGGGTCTACCGGCGGGTCTCCGACCCGGAGGACCCGGCGTTCGTGGAGCAGCCGGGGAGCACGTCGTGAGGGCGCCGCTGGAGATCGGACAGAGCCTGCTGTCGTCCGGGCTGATCACCGAGGACCAGCTCGAGGCAGCCCTGCTGCGCCAGCGCACCGAGGGAGGCCACCTCGGCCACCAGCTGGTGCTGGGCGGGGCGATCGGACGGCGCGAGCTCTTCGACGCCCTGGCCGAGCAGTGGGGAGCCCCTCGCGTCGACCTGATCGCCGAGCCACCGGACCACGACCTGGTGCAGGCCGTCAGCTACCCCGTCGCCCTGCGCGAGGGCTGGGTGCCCTGGAAGCGAGAGGGCGAGCGGCTGGTCGTCGCCACCACCGTGGCTCCGACCCGCGCGGTCGAGGAGCGCGTCCTCGAGCTCTGCGGCCCCGCCGAGCTGAGCTTCCGCGTGACCACGTCCTGGGACCTCTGGCGGGCGATCGAGGCTGCCCACCGCAACACCCTGCTCTTCGACTCGCAGGACCGCCTCGCCACCGAGCGGCCGCTCTCCTCGGCACTGGAGGGCCTGACCCGCTGGCAGCGGTGGAGCCCCGTGGTCGTGGTGCTGCTGGTGCTCGTCGGCATCCTGCTCTCCCCGCGCACCGGCTTCGTGGTCGTCCTCGCCGGGGCCAACATCGTCTTCTCGGCGGCGATCATCTTCAAGACGCTCGCGGCCGTGCTCGTGCCGTGGCGGCGCGCTCACGAGTCCCGGCTGCGGCACGCCGAGGTGCGCGAGCGACGACGCCGTGGCCTGCCGCCGATCTGGCGGCAGCGTCGCGCCGACGCCGACCTGCCGACATACACGATCCTGATCCCGGTCTACAACGAGGCCAACGTGGTCGCCAAGGTCGTCGAGAACATCGGCTCCCTCGACTACCCCAAGTCCAAGCTCGACGTGATGCTGCTGCTCGAGGCCGACGACGAGGAGACCATCGCCGTCGCTCGGGCGATGAAGCCGCCGGAGTACGTCCGGCTCGTCGTCGTGCCGCCCGGCAAGCCGCAGACCAAGCCCCGAGCGTGCAACTACGGCCTCGCGCTGGCACGCGGCGAGTTCGCGGTCATCTTCGACGCCGAGGACCGGCCCGACCCCGACCAGCTGCGCCAGGCCGTCGCGGCCTTCGACCGCGACGACCTGGAGCGCGCGGAGGGTCTGAGCACCAAGAACCCGCTCGCCGTGGTCCAGGCCTCGCTGTACTACTACAACGCCGACTACAACGTCCTGACCCGGATGTTCGCGATCGAGTACGCCCACTGGTTCGAGGCGATGCTCCCCGGGATGGACGCGGCCGGCCTGCCACTGCCCCTCGGTGGCACCTCCAACCACTTCCGTGTCTCCGCACTGCAGGCGATGGGCGCCTGGGACCCCTACAACGTCACCGAGGACGCGGACGCCGGCCTGCGCGCCTCCGTGCAGGGCTTCCGCGTGGCCGTCATCGAGTCGGGCACCGGCGAGGAGGCCTGCTCCCGCACGGGCGCGTGGATCCGGCAGCGGACCAGGTGGATCAAGGGCTACCTCGTCACCTCCGCGGTCAACACGCGTCACCCGTTGCGCTTCGCCCGCCAGGTCGGCGTCCGCGGTGTGGTCGGGATGGTCGGCCTGATCATGGCCACCCCTCTGGCGTTCCTCGCCTATCCCCTGGCGCTGGGGTTCACCGCGGCCACCTACGTCGGCGTGCAGTTCATCGGCCTCGACCTCCCCGCGTGGGTGGTCGGGACGAGCATCGCGACGTTCCTGTTCGGCAATGCGATGATGATCGTCTCCGCAGCGATAGCCGCGACCTGGCGCTACAACTGGCGCATCGGCGCCTTCGCGATCTTCACACCTGTCTACTGGCTGCTGCACAGCGTCGCTGCCTGGAGGGCCCTGTACCAATTGGTCAGGGACCCACACCGCTGGGAGAAGACGCCGCACGGCCTGACGGAGGACTACGAGAGCGATGCCCATGTCTGAGACCGACGAGATCATCGCGCCGCGACGCACGATCAGCTACGTCCTCCCGGTGTACAACGAGGAGGAGAACATCGGCGCCTTCCACGCGGCGCTCATCGAGGCGACGTCGCAGCGCGGCGGCTTCGACTTCGAGTTCGTCTACGTCGACGACGGCAGCCGCGACGACTCCCTGGCGCGGCTCCTCGACCTCCGGGCGAACGACGACCGCGTCACGGTCCTCAGCTTCTCGCGCAACTTCGGCCACCAGATCGCCGTCACCGCCGGCCTCGACGCCTGCGCGGACTCGGCCGCCGTGATCGTGATGGACACCGACCTACAGGACCCGCCCCGGGTCAGCCTTGAGATGATCGACCTGTGGCAGGACGACGTCGACGTCGTCTTCGCCCAGCGGCGCAGCCGCCGGGACTCGGCGTTCAAGCGGGCGAGTGCCTACGGCTTCTACTGGGTGCTCGACCGGATGGCCTCGATCGAGATCCCCCGCAACGTCGGCGACTTCCGGCTGATGGACGCCAAGGTCGTCCGCGAGGTCTCGCGCTACCGCGAGCACGACCGCTTCCTGCGCGGCATCGTCGCGCACGTCGGGTTCCGCCAGGAGGCGCTGCTGTTCGACCGCGACGAGCGGTTCGCCGGGGAGAGCGGCTACCCGCTGCGCAAGATGATCTCCTTCGCCGCCAGCGGCATCGTCGGCTTCTCGACCGCTCCGCTGCGCTGGATCTCGCGGCTGGGTTTCGTGATCTCCGCCCTGTCCATCCTGCTGGCCCTCTACGTGGCGGGGGTGCGGATCTTCTCGCCCGAGCAGTCCGTGCCCGGCTGGGCGTTCCTCGGCGTCGGCATGTTCCTGCTCAGCGGCCTGCAGCTGATCATGATGGGCGTGATCGGGTCCTACCTGGGCCGGGTCTACGTCGAGACCCAGGACCGGCCGTTGTACTCCCTCGCGCTGGCCGCCCGCGGTTCCCGGGACGGTGCCTCCTGAGCGGCACAGCGACGACGAGCCGCCGTACGACGGTCGGCCGCTTCGCCGCCGTGGGGGTCGTCAACACCCTGCTCGACCTCGGGCTCTTCCTGCTGCTCCACGGCCACCTCGGCATCATCGCGGCCAACTTCGTCTCCACCAGCGCGGGCATGACGTTCAGCTTCGTGGTCAACGGGCTGTTCACCTTCAGGGCGGGACGGCTGACGCTGCGCCACGCCGCGCTCTTCCTGGCCACCACCGGCGCGGTGATGTGGCTGCTCCAGCCCGCGGTGATCCACCTGCTCCTGGCCGCCGGTGAGGGCGCCGGGCTCGACCCCGACTCGACCCTGGTCCTGCTCGGCGTCAAGGTGGTCTCGATCGGCGTCAGCTTCGTGGCCAACTTCGCCGCCTACCGGTACGTCGTGTGGCCCAACGCCGCCCGCGCGACGACCGCCCGCGCCTGAACCCTCAGACCTCGGCCTCGTCGCGCTCGGTGTCGCGCCTGTCCTTGGCCAGGCTGGCCACGGCGGTGACCACCAGGGTCAGCACGATGACGCCCAGGCTGACCAGGGAGCTGATCTCGGGCACGGCGGTGATGTGCTCGCCGCCGTTGAGGAACGGCAGCTCGTTCTCGTGCAGGGCGTGCAGGACGAGCTTGACGCCGATGAAGGCGAGGATGAAGGAGAGCCCCAGCGACAGGTAGACCAGTCGCTGCAGGAGGCCCCCGAGCAGGAAGTAGAGCTGACGCAGGCCCATCAGTGCGAACACGTTGGCGGTGAAGACCAGGTACGGCTCCTGGGTGATGCCGAAGATCGCCGGGATGGAGTCGAGCGCGAAGAGGATGTCGGTCGTGCCGAGCGCGATGATCACGATCAGCATCGGCGAGACGAACCGGATGCCCTCGAGCCGGTACCAGAGCTTGAGACCCTGGAACTCCTCCCCGACGTTGAGCCGGCGCCGCGCGAAGAGGACGACGGCGTTCTCCTCGGGATGCTCCTCGTCGTCGTGGTCGCGGTAGCTCTTGACCAACGTGTAGGCGGTGTAGACGAGGAACGCGCCGAAGATGTAGAAGACCCAGCTGAAGTTCTCGATCAGCGTGTAGCCGGCGGCGATGAAGATCGCCCGGAAGACCAGCGCCAGGATGATGCCCACCATCAACGCCTCCTGCTGGAGGTGCCGCGGCACGGCGAGGGCGTTCATCAGGATGATGAAGACGAAGAGGTTGTCGATCGAGAGGCTGTACTCGGTCAGCCAGCCCGCGAAGAACTCGACACCGAAGTTGTGGCCGTCAGCGGAACCGTGGAAGAGGAAGATCCAGCACCCGAAGGCGATCGCCGCTCCGACGTAGATCGAGAGCGCGACGGCGCACTCCTTCATCGACGGCTCGTGCGGGTTGCGCGCGATCACCACGACGTCGAAGAGCAGGACGCCGACCGTGACGGCGATCGTGATGGTCCATTCGAGAAGGGAGACGTCCACGGGGTCGGAGTCTGCCACGCGGCCCCGTGCCCACCGCATCGACGTGGTCGGGCCCCGGACACCACGCTCGGGCCGTCGGCGTCAGGCGTCGGGTTCAGTCGCCGCCGTACGGCACGCCGAGTGCGGCGAGCTCGGCCTTGCCGCCGTCCAGGGCGGTGAGCACCCAGGAGCCCTCGTCGGTCAGCGTGAAGGTGTGTTCGCTGTGCGCGGCCCAGGAGCCGTCGGTCGTCACCACGGTCCAGTCGTCCTCGAGGATGTCGGTCTCAGGGCTGCCGAGCGTCACCATCGGCTCCACCGCCAGGGCCAGGCCCGGGACCAGGCGCGGGCCTCGTCCGGCCCTGCCGTAGTTGGGCACGTCCGGCGGCTGGTGCATCTCGGTGCCGATGCCGTGGCCGGTGTAGTCCTCGAGGATCCCGTACGAGCCGTGGGCGCGGACGTGCTGCTCGACGGCGAAGGAGATGTCGCTGACCCGTCCCGAGGTCTTGGCAGCCGCGATCCCGCGCCACATGGCCTCCTCGGTCACCCGGATCAGCGCGCGTACCTCGTCGCTCACCTCGCCGAGGGCGAGCGTGGTCGCCGCGTCGCCGTGCCACCCCGCGACGATGGCACCGCAGTCGATCGAGACGACGTCGCCCTCGGCGAGCACCCGAGGCCCGGGGACGCCGTGGACGACCTGGTCGTTGACCGAGACGCAGATCGATCCGGAGAAGCCGTGGTAGCCCAGGAAGGACGGGGTCGCCCCGAGCTGTCGGATGTGGTGCTCCGCCTTCTGGTCCAGCTCACCGGTCGTCAGCCCCGGGCGCGCGACGTCGCGCAGCATCTCCAGGGTGCGTCCGACCACCAGGCCGGCGACGCGCATGCCCTCGACCTGCTCGGGCGTCTTGACCTGGATGCCGCGGTCACGCCACCCCATCAGGTCGCCCCATCAGGACTGCGGGAGGTCGTCCAGGGCAGCGAAGATACGGGCCGTGACCTCGTCGACCTCGCCCATGCCGTCGACCTCGACGAGCACGCCGCGGGAGCGGTAGACCTCGATCAGGGGCTCGGTCTGCTCGGCGTACACCTCTTGACGGCGTCGGATGACGTCCTCGGTGTCGTCGGTCCGGCCGTCCTTCTCGGCGCGCTGCAGCAGGCGCTGCACCAGCTCCTCGGCGTTGACCGTGAGCACGACCGCCGCGTCGAGCCGGTGGCCGGTGAACGAGATCATCCCGTCCAGCTCGGCGACCTGGGCCGTGGTGCGCGGGTAGCCGTCGAGCAGGAAGCCCGGCTTGGCATCCGGCTCGTCGATCCGGTTGCGCACCATCTTGTTGGTCACCTCGTCGGGGACGTACTCCCCGGCGTCCATGTACTTCTGCGCCTCCAGGCCCAGGGGCGTGCCCTGGCCCACGTTGGCGCGGAAGATGTCGCCGGTCGAGATGGCGGGAATACCGAAGTGCTGGGCGACGAACGTCGCCTGGGTGCCCTTACCAGCTCCGGGCGGACCCATCAGAATCAGACGCATATCAGCGCAGGAACCCTTCGTAGTTGCGCTGCTGGAGCTGGCTCTCGATCTGCTTGACCGTGTCCAGGGCGACGCCGACCATGATCAGGATCGAGGTGCCGCCGAAGGGGAAGTTCTGGTTGGCGTCGATGAGAACCAGAGCGATCAGCGGGATCAGGGCGATGAGACCCAGGTAGAGAGCGCCGGGCAGCGTGATGCGGGACAGGACGTAGGACAGGTAGTCCTCGGTCGGCTTGCCCGCCCGGATCCCGGGGATGAAGCCGCCGTACTTCTTCATGTTGTCGGCCACCTCGTGCGGGTTGAAGGTGATCGACACGTAGAAGTAGGTGAAGAAGACGATGAGGCCGAAGTAGGCCGCCATGTAGAGCGGGTGGTCGCCGGTGACGAAGTAGCGGCTGACCCAGGTGACCCATCCCGAGGTGCTCTCCTGGTTGAACTGCACCGCCATGGCGGGCAGGTAGAGCAGGGAGCTGGCGAAGATGACCGGGATGATGCCGGCCTGGTTGACCTTGAGCGGGATGTAGGTCGAGCTGCCGCCGAAC
>NZZG01000023.1 GCA_002698575.1 Pimelobacter sp.
CGCCAGACCTCGACGTCGGCCACCGTGTCGGTGTCGGGTCGGATCCCGTTCTGCGCCCAGGTCGGCAGCGACGTCTGTGCCGCGGCCCGGCGGCGGACCTCGTCGGCGAGCTGGTCGACCAGGTGCGCGCGCTGGTCGAGGTAGGCACCCCAGTGCGGGTCGTCGGCCAGTCGCTCCGGTACGCCGGGCATCCAGGGCAGTGGGCCGGTGCCGGCGTTGCGCATGCCGGAGGCGTCCAGCCGCCAGTCGAGCACCGCGGCGCGGTCCTCGGCCGAGACCAGTTCTCGGTCGCTCGCGGCCGCGCGCATCGCCTCCACGGGGCTCTCACCCGCGGCGCCAAGCAGCAGCAGATGGGCGCGCAGCGTGGGCCAGGCAGCCTCATCGGCCAGGCCGGGAAGCAGCTGGTCGACGGTGCTGTCCAGGGCCTCGACGACATCGGGACCGACGACGTTCTCGGCCGCGACGTAGAGGCTGTCGAGGTAGCGCTGGGCTGCCTCACCGAGCCGGGTAGCGGGGTCGGCCTGCTCGCGCATGAGGCTGGTCGCGGACCGCTGGGCGTCGTCGCGGGCCAGCATCGACTCGAGGATGTCGGTCGGGGTCAGCGGGCGGACCAGGGTCGGGTGGATCACCGAATGCGGGTCGCCGTCCCCGACGACCTCGAGATAGACGTGGTTGCCGCTCTTGCCCCGGGTGAGCATCGTGTAGAGCTGCTGGCGCGACTCGGTGCCGGTGGCCAGCCCGTGCATGGTGTCGGCGGTGACGCCCTGGGCGGTGTGCACGGTGCAGGCGTAGCCGAGCTCGGTGGAGGCCTCGACGTACTCCTGGGGGAGGCGGACGGTACGGCCGTGCTGGGTGTGCTGCACGGTCAGGTCGCCGCCCTCGTGGAGGCCCACGACGGTCCACCGATCGCCGTTCTTGACCCAGTCGGTGGCCGAGGTGCGCAGCTTGCGGTCGTTGGTGCGGGTGATGATCAACTCGCCAATGCTGGCCTCGTTGCCGTCGGCCAGGCGCCGGGCCAGGCCGGGCCTCGCGGGGTCGGCCCCCTCGAGTCGGTGGGCGCGGGCCTGCTGGTTGAGCTCGCTCACCAGCTCGCGGGTCGGGGCGAGCATGATGGCGTCCAGCCCTGCTGCACGGTCGGCCTGCCAGGCCGCGAACACGTCCTCGGTCATCGTGGCCAGGTCTCCCACGTGCACCCGGTCGCGGTCGAGGTAGAAGCCCAGGGCCTCGCCCTTGCCCTCGCGCAGCGCCAGCGAGGCGGCGCCTTCGGCCGGGTCGGTGAACCGCACGAGCTCGGTCAGCTGCAGCGCGCCGTGGGTGGCGCGGATGTCGCGCAGCACGCCGCCGGCGCCGATCGCGGCGAGCTGCTGGTCGTCGCCGATCAGGCGGACGCTGCCGCCGCGCTCGAGGACGTGTTGCACGGCGATGTCCAGAGAGAGCGTGTCGGCCATGCCGGCCTCGTCGATCACCACGAGCGTCTGGGGGCCAATGCCGGCGACCCAGTCGGGCGCATCGCCGGTGATCAAGGAGTGGGTGAGTTTGGCGAGGGTGTCGGTCTGGGTGTCGATCTGGGAGCCCATGGACTGGCGTAGGGCGTCCGCGGCCGCGGCTGAGGGGGCGAGGCCGATCACGCTGCCGCCGCCGTCGGTCCAGGCCTGGGCGAGCGCCCGCATCGCGGTGGTCTTGCCCGAGCCGGCGGGCGCGATGGCCAGCTGCAGCCGCGCGCCGGAGGTGGCCATCTCCTTGACCAAGGTGGCCTGTCCGGCGTTGAGGGTGACCCCGTTGGCCTCGGACTCCAGGAGAGCCAGTGCGACGTTCTGCTCGTCGACCGCGTAGCCGTCGCGGCGGCCGGCGGCCTCCACCAGGCGCTCTTCGGCGGCCAGGACCTTGCTCGAGGTGAACAGGTGGACGCCGCCGACGGTGTAGACCGAGGACCCGTCCAGCTTGCGCAACTCGGGCGGCTCGGAGATCTCGTCGAAGGGGCGAGTGATGCTGATCGAGCGGCCGTCAAGGACCTCGCTGACCAGCAGGCCGACGACGGTGCTGACCTGGTCGGTGGGCACGTTGGCGGCCCGCACCTGGCGCTGGGCCTCGGCGTAGACGTGCCAGTACTGCCAGGTGGCGCGGCCGCCTTCCATCGTCGTCACAATCCGATCGCTGATCTTGGCGAACCACGCCGCGTCGGCGACCGGGGCGGTCGCGGCGGCGGTCGGGTTGAGTGCGCCGTGGAGCATCTGCTGGAGGTCTCGCGGTGAGCCGAGGACCTCGACCGCCTCGCGGTTCCAGGCCTCCCGCTGCTCGGCCAGCGAGCTCGGCTCGTGCTTGGCTTCGCGGGTCTCCAGCGTGGCCCGCTGGGCCAGCTGCAGCGTCTCGATCGGTGTCGGCGGGCGGCCGTGGGATGCCTGGAACTCGGCGGCCAGCACCTTGCGGCGGGCCTCGACGCTGACGCGGCGCTTGGAGAAGCGGTGGTTGAGGTCGGGGTCGACGCCGACGATCTCGCGCACCGGCCGCTTCCGGGCGTCGGGATTCGGGCGCTCCGCGAACCGCACCCCCAGCGCGTCGCCCAGGTGCCGCTCAAGTGCAGTGTTGTAGGTCTCCGAGGCAGAGACCTTGGCCTTGTAGAGCAGCCGGCCGTCGATCGCCAGCCACTTCCCGTCGAGGGTCTGGACCTTGTTCGCGACCGCGACGTGGGTGTGCAGATCCGGGTCGCCGGCGCGGGAGTCGCGGTGGGTGAACGCCGTGGCCAGCAGGCCGCGGACGTTGACCTGGCGGATCCCGTTGGTGCCCTGGCGGGTGAACAGCGCCTTGGTCTCGATGAAGTGCAGCGCGTCCTTGATCGCCGCCTGGTGGGCGCGCTCGATGACCGCGGCGGTCTTGGGGTCGGCCAGTGCCCACAGCGTGGAGACGCTCTTCACCGGCGAGAAGGTGAGGTCGTATCCGGCCACGGCGTTGGTCTTGGGCCGGGAGTGCTTGGCGATCGTGGCGGCGAGCTCGCGCGCGTCGGCAGGCTCGCGGCCGTGCTCGGCCCGGAAGAAGTCACGCCCGACCTCGGTGCGAATCCGTGCCCGCTCCTGCGCGGGGACCGGCCAGTCGCCCGGCAGCCCGGCGGCCTCGTTGACGGCCGCGAGGCGCTTGGCGACCTCGACCCGGAAGGCGCTGACGTCGTTCTCGTAGACCTTGTACGGGGTACCGAGACGAGCGGCCGCCTTGTAGTCGGCCTCGGTCGGGCTCGCGACGTCGGCGCGACCGACCCGCAGATCCAGCTCCTTGATCCGCTGGTCTGCGAGGGGGTGGTGGCCGGCGCCGAACAGTGCCGACATGTGGTCGGCGGTCACGATGTCGCCGGCGTTCAGGCCCTCGATGCCCGCCATGCCGGACCCGACCCACACGCCGGGAGTCTCGCCCTTCTCGGTGTAGTAGCTCGCGAGCCCGACGTGACCCTTGTCGGTGGCGTCCATCGCTGCGACCTGGCGGGTCAGGTAGTCGTACCCCGACCCGGCCGTCAGCTTGTGGAGGCTCATCGTCACGGGCACCTACGTCCGATCGGGGCCTCGGAACGATCAATTTCGCCGCGAAATTTCGTCTGTTCTTTCTATTCGGCAAACCGGGAATGCACTAGGTGTGTGGAGGTTGGTGTGCGACTGAGTTCGAGGGGGGACGCTGGGGCGCTCGGGAGGGGCTCAGCGGTGTCGGTCTGAGGCTGCTGGTCGGGTGCGGTCTAGGGAGGGCGTGGGAAGGTTCTTCTGCGGTGGTGATCGCTCGGGGTCCGGGTTGTGTCCTAGGTGACTGTAAGAGTCCATGTCGACACGAGTGAGGGATGACCGGATGAGTCAGCAGACGTTGCGCCAGAAGGCGCGACGTGACGCGCGGAGTGTCACGTCGAAACGGAGGGCTGCGCTCTTGGAGCGCGCCAAGCGGCTGGAAGATCTCGCGGTGCAGGTGATGACTGCGGTCGGTGAGCGGGACGCTGCGGTGGCCGAGGCAGAGAAGCGGGCTGGGGCCGCGCTGCGCGAGATGACGACGGTCGAGGGCGTGACACTGCGCGAGGCCGTCGAGTGGTGCGGCGACCAGATCGGCGTACGAGAGGCGACGCGGCTGCGGCGGCTGGCCGAGAACGACCAGGACGCCCAGACGGGCGACGAGGACGGCGCTACGGCGCTGGCCGCGACGGCTGCGCCCGCCGAGAGTGGGGAAGCGGGTGCCGGTACGGCGGTTGGGGAACCGCTGATCTACAGGCCAGTTCACCCGTGAGAGGTCGAGTACGGGGCGTCGGGGGCGGGGAGGTGTCTCCCGGAGTCCCTCAGCACGCCCCCGAGGCCCTGGTTCGGGCCTCCTCGGCGGTCTTCGGGCAGGCTGACGCCTGGCCGTCACCCCATCAGGGCGACGGCACGGGCCCGCATCAGCCAGTTCGCCGAAGCGAACTGCACGTTGAGGTGGTTGAGGTTCTTCGCGATCCCGCGGTAGCGGGTCTTGGTGAAGCCGAAGTCACGCTTGACGATGAGGAACGGATGCTCGACCTTCGCGCGCACCGCTGCCTGACGTGACTGTGCCGCCCGGTCCGGTTCAGCCATGGTCTTCAACACACCCTTGCGGGCCGCGATCCGCCACTCGATCTTCGCCAGGTGCTCATCGTCTGCGATCTCGGGCCGCTTGGGCGCACCTTGGTAGCCGGCGTCGGTGTAGACGACCTCGTCGTCCTCACGCACCAGTTTGGCCGCCTCATCCAGATCATGAACGTTCGCCGCGGTCGCTCAGCGAGTGGACGTACCCGGTGCCGGCATCGACCCCCGCGTGGGCCTTCATGCCGAAGTACCACTGGTTGCCCTTCTTGGTCTGGTGCATCTGCGGGTCACGGGTGCCGGTGGCGTTCTTCGTTGAGGACGGTGCGGCGATGATCGTGGCGTCCACGATCGAACCCCCACGCATGATCCAGCCCTCGGCCTCGAAGATGTCGTTCTGCGCCTCGAACAGCTTCTCTCCGAGCTTGTGCTTCTCGAGGAGGTGGCGAAAGTGCAGCAGGGTGGTCGCGTCCGGGACCTGCTCGAGCGCGAAGTTCAGCCCCATGAACCTGCGCATCGCATACGAGTCGTAGATCGCGTCTTCGACGCCCTCGTCCGAGAGTGAGAACCACACCTGCAGCAGGTACATCCGCAGCATCAGCTCGACCGGCTTGGCCTTGCGGCCCCGCTTGCCCGGCCGGTCGGCGTAGTAGTGCGGCTCGATCAGCCCAACCCACCGGTTCACGGGATCGTGGCGTTCATCGTTTCGAGGAACTGCTCGCGGCGCGAGACCCGTCGACGGTTGCCGTACTCGACGTCGGTGAAGCTGGGCTGGTCGCTGTCCATGCCCCAGTATTTCGCGATCACCGCCGCCCGGCCAGGCGACGCCCCGGACTCCCCAAAAGATCAGCGCATCCCTAGCCCGACGCGGACCCCGGCGACCTGACGTCGTCCCGCTCGCCCACGCAGTTGGTCGCACAGCTCGACAAGTTGGGCGCAGCCGGTGGCTCCGATCGGGTGTCCGCGAGCCAGCAGCCCACCTCCCGGGTTGACCGGAATGGTCCCACCGAGCGCGGTCGCACCCGTGCGGATGCCGGCTCCCTCGCCGGGCCGGCACAGCGTGAGCGACTCGTAGCGCATCAACTCGGAGGAGGCCGCTGCGTCGTGTAGCTCGACGACATCCAGTTCGCCGGGGCCAATGCCCGCCTCTTCGTAGGCCAGGCGTGCCGACCGCATGGCAGCGGGGACCCGGCTGTCTGGCGAGAAACCGGACTCAAGTACCGATGTGCGGATCCTGACCGGCGCGTTGGCCCCCAGCGATCGAGCTCGCCGGTCGCTCGCCAGGACGAGCGCGGCCGCCCCGTCGCCTATGGGCGAGCACATCATGCGCGTCAGGGGCGCACTAATCATGACGTCGGCGAGCACCTCTTCGAGGGTACGTGACCCGCCGTACTGCGCCTTCGGATTCAGGGCGCCGTTGTGGTGGGCCTTGACCGTCACGCGCGCGAGCTTTGACAACCGGTGCCTTGCTCGCATCAGGTCACCTCGAGCGTCCTCCCGTGCGCGCACGAGATCCCGGGCGGCCTTCTGCTCGACCGTGGGCACCGTCACCGCGGTGATCTCGTCCAGCCGCAGCAGCCGGGCCAGATGGACTGCGTCCTTTGCGTCGGTCTTCACGCGATCACCCACGGGCCGCTGCAGCTTCGACGGCGCCACGACCACGCAGCGGATCCCGGCCGCGTTCAACGACCGTGACAGCCCGACCCGGTCGGACCCGCCTCGTAGGTCACCGCCACCGGGCCTGGTAGACATCGAGCAGCCAGGCACGAATGTGTTCGTGTGACGGGGTCGGCTTGGCCTGGACGAGCTCGCCCGTGACGCCGTCGATCGCTGCTGCCGCGACCGATCGTGCGTGCACGTCAAGCCCAACACTCGTACGCTCTGTGAACACCGGGGCCTCCCACAAATGTCGGATAGGCCGAGCAGGCGGCCCCTGCTTGGTAACCCACGAATGTTGTGAGTGAGGCCTCGGCCCGCAACCCCGTCACTGCGACGGGGTCACGTCATACCGTCTAGCGCCTCGGTCACGGCCTCCGCGGCGAGCTTGCGCAGCGAGGTGTGCGGTCGCTTGGCGAAGCGTGTGACCCCGGTGCCAATGATTTGCACCACCTGCGCAGCTCCTTGATAGATTGACCGATCTATAGGAAACTAGGCGCGCGCATCCGCCTTGGCGACGCTGGTGCGGATCGGTTTGGCGAAGCCCATTGGACGATGCAGGAGGTGCGTGATGGAGGTTGGCTGCAGCCCGAACGCCGACGGTGCGGCGGCCGCCGTGGTGGTCTCAGAGCGCGTGCTGGCGAGGACGGCGCACGTGCCCGTCGAGGTAGTTGGCTTGAGCCTGCAGTCCGGGATGACAAAGGACCGGTTCACGGGTGAGAGCGTCGTGACGAGAGTCTCAGAGGACGCGGCCGCCGACGCGGGCGTGCGGCCAGCGGATATCGGGGTGGTCGAGCTGCCAGACGCGTTCGCGCCGGCGGCTCTGACCAACCTCGAGGCACTGGGTCTTGCCGAGCCGGGGCTGGCCGCCTCCCGTCTGATGGCCGGCGACTTCGCCGGGCGCGGGGATGGTCCGGCGCTCAATCCCAGCGGGGGCTTGCTCTCGCGAGGGCATCCTCCCGGGCGACCGGCCTGGGCGAAGTGGCCGAGGTGCTGCGGCAGTTGCGGGGGGAGGCCGGCGACCGTCAACTCTCGGATCCCGGTGTCGGCATGTTCCTGACGATGGGTGGAACCGTCTTGGAGCTGGAGACCAATGCATGCGCGGTTGGCATCCTGCGACGCGAAGGTGCGCGGTAGCCGCCGCATCGACGTCGGCGGCGCCACCTGGGCGTGCTGGTCCGGAGTCGGCGCGCAGTCGACGGTGTGAGTCTCAGGCAACGAGGAACTGTGAAGGAGTATGAGGATCGATGGACGTTACTACCCAGGGAAGGGCGTTCCCCAGCAAGGAGTTCTTGGTCGGGGAGAGGCTCAGCTCCGTGTCCTTCGCGCGCGCGCTGGGTCTGGAAGATCCGCTGCTGCTCCATTCGCAGGCTGCGCGCGAGCAAGGATTCACCGGGCGCCTCGTGCTTCCGGCCATGCTCGGCTTTCACCTGGCTGTCTCGGGCGACGACCTGGTCGAGGGACTGGGCTTCACCTGGGGTCGCACGCTGAACCTGGGTATCGACGTGGACTGGGCGGGCGTGCCGGTCACTGAGGAGGACGAACTCCACGCACGCGCACGGGTGGTGGCGACGTGGGAGCGAGTCAATCGACGAGGCGGAGTCCGCCAGTTCGCGCGCATCCGCACTGACTTCACCATGGCAGGGCGGCCGGTCTGCCGATGCGAGGTGCTCTTCACGGAGGTTCGAGAGGGGGTTCCTGACCCCACGGTGCCTACCGAACCCCGGTTCCATGACGCGGAGCCGTTTGCGTACCTGGCTCCCCCTTCGCTGCGCGAGATCGATGGCAAGGCCCTGCCGGAACACCGTACGCCGGAGATGACCCGACTATCGATGGCCCGGCTGTCGGTGGCGACGGACAACCCTGACCCTTTGCACCTCGACGACGACGTCGCGCGCTCTGCCGGCTTCGATGCCGTCCTCGGGCACGGTGCCGTCGTCGTCGCCCTCTTGCACGAGCCCGTCCGACGTACTGTCGGCCTGCTCGTGCCCACCCGACTCGAGACGAGCCAGACTGCCTCCTTCACCTTGGGGAACTCGCTGGTGGGCAGCGGCGGGGTTGACGGTGTGGCGGGTCCGGACTCAGCGCGGTTCCGAACCGACGTCCGCGATGAGGCGGGGCGTGACGTCGGATCGGCGACGGTGAAGCTGGGCGTTGCCGTGCACGAGTGACGTCACGGAGCGGCCTGGCGGAGCCACTGGGGCAGTTCCGCTGAGGATCCGTCCTTCAGGACCGCCACATGGACGGTTGTCGCCTCGGCCAGCTGCCGTCCGGCGTCGTCGACGAACGTGCCCGCGAGCGTGATCGACCTGCGACCGACGCGGGTGATCGTCAGGTGACATCGCACGAGATCTCCCAGGTACAGCATCCCGCGGTAGTCGATGTCGGCGTGCACCGCTGGGAAACCCAAACCCTCGCGAAGCAAATCCGGGAGCGCGTGACCCAGATCGCTCAGCAGCTGCTCGAACGCGTGGTGGTACCAGTCCCAGTACCTGGCGAAGTACACAATGCCGAACGCATCGACCTGATCGAAATGCACGCGCGCCTCGGTGCTCACGAGCACTGGCGGCCGACCACTCCCGGAGTCGGCTGCGACCGTTTCGTCCACGAGAACTCCTCAGGTTCGAGTCGGCGGCGCAGATTGCTTGCCTGGGGGACTGTCGACGATGATACCGATCGATCTATCGATTTCTAGCACACTTGACAAGAAGGCAATCCCGTCTAGATGATCAATCAATCGATTAGCGGCGAGGATCCAGGGGCGCGGAGCATGCAGCAAGGAACAGAACGGGACGTGTATGAGGTCTTCGGCCGCTTCGGCGACGATCCACACACCCCATATGCTAGACGACAACGCCCAGTTCTTCCGGGAACCACTCCCGGACGCGATGACCCGTTGGGATCGCCGGGTGGAGCCACCAGCCTGGGGGGCCGTTGGCACCGATACGCCCTTGGTGCGAGACCTTCCGAGGGCCGGAGCGTGAACGAGTCGGCCCAGCGCCCGCGCTCACGAAACGATCACGGATGATGTCTTCAGATCTGGCCAGTCAGTACGGCTTCGACCAGCACGAGTGCTCCATCCGTGACTGGAGTGCCGACCTGGCGGCCGGGCTGCCACCCTCCGACGATGAGTGGGAGGAGACGGGCACCTTTCCGTGGTCGGTGCTGGAGCAGTTGGCCGAGAGTTCCGGGGCACTCGCACTGACATTTCCCGCCCGGCACGCTGGACGCGATGGCAGCAGGATGGATGCCATCTTGCTGGTCGAGCAACTGGCGATGCGGTCGTTCGTGGTGGCCGAGGCTGTACATCTGGCCCTGAACGGTCCGGCCTACTTCCTGGCGAAGTTCGGCGCCAGCGAACTGGCGTCGCGATGGCTGCCCCCGGTGGCGGCCGGCACGGCCCTGATCTCGATCGCGATCACCGAGGAATCAGCGGGAACGGCGCTGGGCGACATCTGCACCCGCTTCGACCAGCATGCCGGGGGCATCCGCGTCGAAGGGAGGAAGTGCTTTGTCACAGGCGGTGCGCTGGCGGCCGCACACCTGGTGGTGGGCAGGTTCGATGGTGAGGGCAGTCGTGGCCTTGGCGCCGTGCTGGTGCCGGCCGGCACCCGAGGCCTGAGCGTCGAGCGGACCTATCGCAAGATGGGAGGCAACGCGCTTCCCGAAGCTGCCATTCAGTTCGAAGACGCGTGGGTACCGCGAGACCACGTACTGATCCCGGGCGATCCGATGTCATCGGCCGGGCTGAAGGAGATCCTGCGCCAGTACGGAGCGATGCGCCTGGGCATTGCGGCCATGTGCATCGGCACGGCCCAGGGGGCCATGGATCGTGTGGTGGATCATCTGAGAACACGAGAGCAGGGCGGCCAGCGGCTGGCAGACCACCAAGGCGTGCGCTGGACCTGGGCGCGGCTGGCCCTCGACCTCGAGCAGGCGCGGCTCCTGACCTACCGAGCGGCGCGAGCCGTGGACGAGGACGGGCTGCCCTCGGCGAGTCACGCCACCATGGCCAAGCTGGCGGCGTCCGAGGTCGCCGTCGCCATCACGCAGCAGGCGATTCAGGCATTCGGCTGGCGCGGCATCGCCCGTGGCCGCGAGTTCCCGGTGGAGCGGGTGGCACGGGAGACGCGCGGCTGGACCATCGCGGGCGGGACCACGGAAAGCCTCCTCAACTCTCTGGCACACGATCTCCTGGACGACTAGGCATGTTCTACGAGGATGTGGTCGGCGGGGCCGTCTTCCGGACCGAGAGTCACGTCGTGAGTTCCCGGGAGATCGCGGAGTTCGCCTCACGTTTCGACCCGCAACCGGACAGAGCCCCGCGGGGTGGTGGGCTTTGAGGTGGTCCTCGGTGGGGGCCTGACCCCGGTTCTTGGACACGCTGAATCCAGCAGCTGCTGCTGGGAAGCGAGATGGTCCGGGAACTATGGTCAGGAAGAACTACTCCGAGAAGTTCCGTCGTCAGGCCGTCGACTTGTACGAGTCCACGCCGGGGGCCACGGTCGCGGTGTCGCTGAGGACCTGGGCATCGTGCGGGGCACGCTGCGGCACTGGCTCGAGGCGTACGGGTCCGGCAAGAAGACCGCTGCCGACGGGACGCTGACCACCAGCCCGCTGTCCAAGACGACCTCCTCTGAGCCGCCCGGGGACGAGCCGCCGGAGCAGAAGATTGCACGGCTCGAAGCCCGGGTCCGTGAGCTTGAGGTCGAGACGGCGAAGCTGTCCACCGAGCGGGAGATTCTCCAACGGGCGGCCAATTTCGCCGGGGAGACGCGCTGGTGAGTCGCTTCCAGTTCGTCGCCGACAACTCCGCCACCTTCGAGGTGAAGCG
>NZZG01000024.1 GCA_002698575.1 Pimelobacter sp.
GCCCCGGCGTACGGCGGCTACCAGCCGGTCCCCGACCATCACCAGGCGACCACCGTGCTGGTGCTCGGGATCGTCGGCGTCTTCTTCAGCGTCGTCTCCCCGGTCGCGTGGTACCTCGGGTCCAAGGCCAAGAAGGAGATCGAGGCCTCGCAGGGCCGCATCGGCGGCCTGCAGCAGGTCACGATCGGCTGGATCCTCGGCATCATCTTCACGATCCTGCTCGTCGTCGGGCTGATCATCTTCTTCCTCGTCCTGGTGCTCGCCGTCGGGATCCTGTCCACGGCGCCGTGAACCACGCGAACGACTCCGCCCCCGCGCGACCCCACCAGAAGGTCACCGAGGACGGTCGCCGGCTGCGCGAGGTCCTCACCTACTCTCGCCGTGGCAGCAGGTTCACGCCGCGCCAGGCGCGGGCCTGGGAGGCGCACCACGACGCGTGGGTGATCCCCGACGAGGCGGTCGACGCCCCCGGCTTCGCCTTCGCCGAGGCGTTCGCCCGCGAGGCGCCGTTGATCGTCGAGATCGGCTCCGGCGTCGGGGAGGCGACCGCGGCCCTCGCGGCAGCCCGGCCGGAGTGCAACATCCTGGCGCTCGAGGTCTGGCGACCCGGTGTCGCCGAGACCCTGCACCGGCTGGCCGAGGCCGGCGTCGGCAACGTGCGGCTGTGCTCGGTGGACGCGGTCTGGACCGCCGAGCACCTGCTGCCCGCCGGGAGCCTGACCGAGCTCTGGACGTTCTTCCCCGACCCCTGGCACAAGGCCCGTCACCACAAGCGTCGGCTCGTGACGCCGGCCAACGCGACGTTGCTCGCGGGCCTGCTGCGCCCGGGAGGCGTGTGGCGCCTGGCCACCGACTGGGCCGCGTACGCCGACGTGATGCTCGAGGTCCTCGACGCGGAGCCCACGCTCAGCGGCGGCCGCGTGGAGCGCTGGGCCGACCGGCCCGTCACCCGCTTCGAGCGCCGAGGGCTGGCGGCCGGTCGCGAGCCGATCGACCTGCGCTACGTCCGCGCCGCCTCGTGATGACCGGGCTGCTGCTCAGCCGCCGGCGGTGAGCCGCCGACGGGAGGACTGCTCGCGCCGCAGCCGCTCCAGGTCGCGCTCGCGGCGCGTCGCCACCACGGCGGCCAGGACGTCGTACGGCGGGGTGCCGGCCGGCGGGGGAGGCGCGACGTAGGCCGAGACCTGCTCGGCCAGGCGGGCGCCGACCGCCTGCCGGGTGACGGGGTCGAGGTCGCGGGCCCGCCCGAGGAACTGGCGCACCCCGAGGGCCAGCCCCGTCGGCAGCGAGGCCACGTCGGCCCCGGCCGCCCACGAGGCGAGGTGCGGGGGCATCGGGGTCGGTGCCGGCAGGCTCAGCCCCACGCGCGAGCGCACGACGTAGGTCCCGGCCGCGTAGTCGGCCAGGCGCTTGCCCCGATCACTGAGCAGCATCGAGAAGAACGCGGGCACCCCCGAGAAGAGGTAGATCTCCACGAAGCCGATGAGCGCACGGATCAGCGCATGGTGGAAGGAGATCGGCCCGGCGTCGTCGCGCACGGTACGCAGACCGGTGGCCAGCTTGCCGAGGGAGCGACCGCGGGTCAGGGTCTCGATGGTCGTGGGGAAGGCGACGAAGACCAGGACGGTCACCGCGATCACCGCGATGGTCGCGATCGCGCCGTCGACGTTCGTCGTGGCGATCCCGAAGACCAGGGCCAGCACGATGAGCAGGACCAGGGCGACGACGAGGTCGATCAAGCCCGAGGCGATGCGGATCGCCAGTCCGGCGGGAGGCAGGTCCAGGGCGACCGCCTCGCCGGTGACGAGGTCGTCGCTGGTGAGCATCGCGAACTCCTGGCCGGCCACCGGCACAGCCTAGTAGCGCGTCGCGTCTCCGGGGCGCCACTACGCTGTGGCGGTGGACCTCGACGCGTACGTGCTCACGCACGGACACGACTGGGCCCGCCTGGACGAGCTGACCGGCCGCGGCAGGCTCACGGGGGCCGAGAGCGACGAGCTCGTCGAGCGCTACCAACAGGTCGCCACGCACCTCTCGGTGATCCGGACCTCCGCGCCGGACGGTGCGCTGATCGCCCACCTGTCCTCCGTGCTCGCCCGGGCGAGGATCCGACTGGTCGGCACGCGCGTCACCTCGTGGCGCGGCGTGCTGACCTTCTTCACCGAACGCTTCCCCGCGGCGCTCTACCGACTCCGCTGGTGGTGGCTGGGCTGCCTGGCCGCCAACGTGGTGGTCACCGGGGTGATCATGCTCTGGCTGCTCGGGCACCCGACCGTCGAGCAGAGCCTGCTCTCGCCCGACGAGGTCGACCAGCTGGTCAACAACGACTTCGAGGGCTACTACAGCGAGTACGCCGCCAGCCACTTCGCCGCCCAGGTGTGGATCAACAACGCGTGGGTGAGCGCGCAGGCGATCGCCCTGGGAATCCTCGGCCTCCCGGTCGTCGCGGTGCTGTTCACCAACATCCTCAACCTCGCCGTCATCGGCTCGGTGATGATCCGCAACGACCGCGGCGAGCTCTTCTGGGGCCTGATCCTGCCCCACGGGCTCCTCGAGCTGACGGCGGTCTTCGTCGCCGGGGGAGTGGGGATCCGACTCTTCTGGTCGTGGATCGAGCCGGGCGGGCTGAGCCGCAGCAGCTCCCTGGCGCGCGAGGGCCGCACCGCGGTCACGGTGGCGCTCGGACTGGTCGTCGTGCTGGCGATCAGCGGCGTCATCGAGGGCTTCGTGACGCCGTCGTCGCTGCCGACCTGGGCGCGCGTCGGGATCGGGGTCCTGGCCGAGTCCGTCTTCTTCGCCTACGTCTTCGTGCTGGGGCGACGCGCCGTGCAGCGGGGGCACACCGGTGACCTGTCCGCCGACCTGCTCGAGGACTCCGTCGCGACCCAGGCCTGATCGTCAGCCCGCTCGGGCGGGGAGCACGCAGAAGTCGTTGCCCGAGGGGTCCTCGTAGAGCCGCCAGGGCAGGTCTCCCCACTCCGGCCGATGGACCTCCCGACCGCCGCGCTCCGCGATCCCGGCAGCCACGAGGTCGGGGTCGTCGCCGGCCTCGAGCCGAACGTCGAGGTGGAGACGGTTCTTGGCGGGCCCCTTGGGCACCGCCTCCGGGAGCAGCTCCAGCAGCGGCCCGCTCCCCGACGGGTGCCGCAGGCACCGAGGCGCGGGGCCGGGGACCTCGCGCCACCCGCTGAGCCACGACCAGAGCACGACGTCCCGGTCGGGCGCGGCCGAGGCGAGCGGCAGCGCCGCGACGGGACCGGAGACGGCGTACGCCGCCCGCTCCTCCATCACGCAGAAGGCGTTGCCCTCCGGGTCGGCGAGCACCACCCACGGCACGCCGACGCCCTCGCGCTGACCGATGTCGACGTGGTGCGCGCCGAGCCCGACCAGACGCTCGACCACCTCGGCCTGGTGCGCCCCGCCCTGGAGGTCCAGGTGGAACCGCACGGGCCCGGCCTGCTCCGGCGGGGCCGTGGCGACGCGTTGGAAGCACAGGTCGAGCGCCGCACCGGCGGCGATCGCGAGCCGGGTCTCGAAACCCTCGGGCTCGTCGGTCAGCCGTTCGCCCCCGACCACGGCCTCCCAGAAGCGACCGAGTCGCTGCGGGTCGACGGCGTCGAAGACGAGGTTCTCCAGGTACATGTGCCCACCGTAGGACGCAGGAGACGAGCGGCGCAGGTGCTGGGCTGGGCTGGGCCTCAGAGCAGGCCCTGCGCCTTGAGCGCGAGGTAGTGGTCGGCCAGGGCCGGCGGCAGCCGCTCGGCGTCGGCGTCGATCACGCTGACGCCCAGCCGTCCGAGCACCTCGGCCGTGCGGGTACGACGTCGCAGCTCGCGCTCGGCCGCGGCGGCGTCGTAGGCCTCGGCGATCGTGGCACGCTGAGCAGCCATCCGCTCCAGCTCGGGGTCCTTGACCGACGCGATCACCACGCGGTGGTGGCGGGTCAGGGTGGGGAGCACTGCCAGCAGGCCCTCCTCGATGGAGGCCGGCTCGACAGGAGTGAGCAGCACGACCAGGGCGCGCTGGCGGCCGAGCCCCTGGACCGCTCCGACGAGAGCGGTCCAGTCGGCCTCGGCGATCACCGGGTCGATCTCGGCCATCACGTCCTGGAGCCGACCGGTCAGGTCGCGGGCGCCGCTCGAGCGGAGCCGGGCCCGCACCCGGCGGTCGCCGGCGACGAAGTCGATCCTGTCGCCCGCTCGCGATGCGAGCGCGGCCAGGAGCAGTGCTGCGTCCATGGCCGAGTCGAGACGGGGGACGTCGTCCACGCGACCGGCCGAGGTGCGAGAGGTGTCCAGGACCAGCACCACGCGGCGGTCCCGCTCCGGCTGCCAGGTGCGCACCACCACGCTGGAGGTGCGTGAGGAGGCGCGCCAGTCGATGGAGCGCACGTCGTCGCCGCGCACGTACTCCCGCAGCGAGTCGAACTCGGTGCCCTGGCCCCGGACCCGGACGGCAGCGCGTCCGTCGAGGTCGCGCAGACGGGCCAGGCGTGAGGGCAGGTGCTTGCGCGAGGCGAACGGCGGCAGCGAGCGCACCGTGCCGCCGACCTGGACCGTGCGTTGTCGTGCCGCGAGACCGAGCGGTCCGAGCAGCCGGACCGTCACGCCCACGGCACGCAGGTCGCCGCGCCGGCTGGGTCGCAGCGGGGTCTCGAGGAGCGCCCGGCCGTGGCCGGCGAGGCGCAGCGGGTGCCGGTTGTCGGTGGCCCCGGCGCTGGGTTGCCAGGCGTCGCGCAGCACGCCGCGCACCCGGCGTCGACGGGTGTTCTCGACCACGAGCACGGACTGGGCTGTCTCGCCCGTGCGCACCGACCCCGTCGGGCGCCGTACGACGTCGAGGTCGCGCGGACGCGGGGCCAGCAGCACGTCCACCGCCACCAGGATGGCCACCAGGAGCAGCCAGCACCACACCGTGCTCGCCGAGGGGCGCAGGACCACCGCCACCAGGCCGAGCAGGCCGAGCAGGGGTACGCGTCCGGTGAGCGCCATCAGGTCCTCGTCCTCAGGGGTGTTCGGTGCGCGGTCAGCGGGGCACGGGCACCGAGCCGACCGCCGAGGCGAGCACCTGGGCGACGTCGACGCCCTCGAGCTCCGCCTCGGGTCGCAGCCCGAGTCGGTGGACCAGCGTGGCGTGGGCCAGGGCCTTGACGTCGTCGGGGGTGACGAAGTCACGTCCGCCGAGCCAGGCCCAGGCGCGGGCCGCCCGCAGCAACGCCGTGGCACCCCGGGGGCTGACCCCCAGGGACAGCGACGGCGAGACGCGGGTGGCCCGGGCGATGTCGACGATGTAGGCGGCGACCTCGCTGGAGACCTGGACGCCGGCCACGGCGCGCCGTCCGGCCGCGATGTCGTCGGCGTCCGCCACGGGTCGTACGCCGGCTCCGGCCACGTCACGAGGATCGAAGCCCCCGGCGTGCCGGGTGAGGATCTCCAGCTCCGCGTCCCGTTCGGGGATCGGCAGCACCACCTTGAGCAGGAACCGGTCCAGCTGCGCCTCCGGCAGGGGGTAGGTGCCGTCGAACTCCACCGGGTTCTGGGTGGCGGCGACCAGGAAGGGGGTCGGCAGCCGCCGGGTGACGCCGTCGGCGGAGACCTGGCCCTCCTCCATCGCCTCCAGCAACGCCGACTGCGTCTTGGGAGGCGTGCGGTTGATCTCGTCGGCCAGCAGCAGGTTGGTGAAGACCGGACCCTCGCGGAAGCTGAGCTCGCCCTGCCCCGACGCGTGCGCGTCGATGACCATCGACCCGGTGATGTCACCGGGCATCAGGTCCGGGGTGAACTGCACGCGACGGGTCTCGACCGACAGGGATGCGGCCAGGGTCCGCACGAGCAGCGTCTTCGCGGTGCCGGGGACGCCCTCCATCAGCACGTGGCCACCGCACAGCAGCGCCACGAGCAGCCCCGAGACCGCGGCATCCTGGCCGACCACGGCCTTGGCGACCTCCTGGCGCACCGCGGCGAGGCGCTCCCGGGGATCGCCGTGGCCTCCTCCGGACGGCGGGGGTGGCGGTGGTGGTGGGCCCGCAGGCCGGTCGGGGTGGACGGTCATGAGCGACGTACCTCTTCCTCGAGAGCGGCCAGGTCGTTGGCCAGGACAATCAGGTCGCGATCGGAGCCCGGCGCGTGCGCCTCGGCCCCGATCAGGGCGGCGATCTCCGGCTCGGGACGCCCGAGGTGACGGGCGACGGCGCCGACGACCACGGCGTCGGCGGCGTGGGCGCCGAGACGCAGCCGAGCGCCGGCCCGGGACCGGGTGGCGGTGCGCAACGCCTCGGCGGCGTGGGCGAGGTCGCCGGACCTCCGGTAGAGCCGACCCCGGCTGCGGGTGGTCTCGATCGCCTTGACGACGACCGGCAGGGGTTCGCTGGCGAGCGGGCCGAGCCTGCGACCGCGCCACAGCACGAGCAGCACCGTGCTGAGCAGCACGATCGCGAGGCCCGGGAAGATCCAGTCGGGCAGCAGGGACGTGATGCTGACGCCGTCGTCTGCGACGAGGTCGTCCGGCGACGCGACGTACCAGACCAGACGCTCGCGCCCGCCCAGCAGCCGCAATGCGATCGCTGCGTTGTCGCCGCGCAGGACCTGGTCGTTGCTCAACAGCTCACCGGCACCGAGGAGGGTGAGGTCCCCACCGATGCCGCCCTGCGCTGCGAGGACGTTCGCGAAGCAGCCGGCCAGGGGCACCGCGTCGGCGCTGTCGACGACGAGCACCAGGTCGTCGTACGCCGTGTCGTCGCAGGCGCCCAGAACCCCGTCGCCCACCTCGACGCGCGACGGGTCGCCGTCGATGCCGAGCGCGTCCAGCAGTCGCGTGCCCGGGTCCACCACGACCAGGCCGGCGCGGGCACCGGCGACCTGGTCGAGCAGCGCGGTCGTGGTGCTGGTGCCGAGGTCGGAGGAGGAGGTGACGACCACCAGCGTGTCCGGGTCCAGGACGGTGGAGGCGAGAGCGGAGGCGGAGCGGACGACCTCCACGTCGACACCCTGGTCGACGAGCACCCGGGCGACGGCCTGGGCGCCGTCGGGACCGGGGTTGTCGGGGTCGAGGTCGGCCGCCCGGGTGACGGGCCCCTGGGTGAGGACGACCAGGGCCAGCGCCGCGAGCAGGGCGCCGACGATCAGCAGGGTCGAGCGGTGCCGGCGCCAGCCCGTCGGCGGACCGGCCTCCGCAGGGGCCGACGCCCCCGTGGACGCGGGGAGCGTCGTCATCGTCGGCTCCGCAGGAGGACGTCGATGCCGAGCACGGCCTCGGCCTCGGCGCGCGTGGCCGGCCGGTCGCCGTACATCACGGCGTCGAAGAGGCGGGCGCCCTGCGCCAGCGGGTCGCGATGCTCCGGGTACTCCTGGCCGAGGGCGGCGCCGACCTCGCGGGCGGTGCTGCCCGGCGCGTTGTCGAGGCGACCGCGCTCGACCTGCTGCACCGCCATCGCCCGGAAGCCGTCGAGCACGGCGTCGCCGAAGCGGCTCTCGGCCAGGGCCGCCTCGGCACGGGTGCGGATCTCCGCGGCGCTCTCGCCCGCCTCGGAGAGCACCGCTCCGTGCTCCGAGCGGCGGCGTGCGGTGGTCCGGGCGCGGGAGAGCAGCAGGATCAGCGCGCCGCCCAGGGCGACAGCGATGAGGGTGGCGGCCAGCCAGGCCAGCGCCGGGACCGCCGACGCGGAGGCGACGGTGCCGTCGATGCGTCGCTGGATCCAGTCGAGGATCCTCTGCACGACGTCCTGGTCGTAGTACTGCGGATCGACCAGCTCGCGGCGCAGGGCTCCCCGGGCGTCGTCGGGGCTGGGCGTCAGCGGCGGGTCCGACAGCTCCCCGAGGACCCGGGGCACGCAGGACACCACTACTCGAGCACCCCGGCCTGACGCATCAGGTCGACGTCGTAGGCCTCCTTGCGGATCCGCTGGTCGAGGTACTGCAGCGACGCCACCGCCGCGGTGAACGGTGCCACGAACGCCGTGGAGATCACCGTGGCGAGTCCCTGGCTGGCGACCAGCAGCAGCAGGGCGTTGCTCTCGTCGACGGCCAGCACCCCGAGCTGGCCGATGAAGCTGATCGGGAACGACAGGATGCTGCCGGCGATGTTGACCACCACCACGGTCAGCAGGGCGATGCCGAAGGTGCGCCAGAACTGCTTGGCCGTCAGCCGGTAGCCGCGGGCGATCGCGCCGGTCACCCCCACGTCCTCCAGCATGAGGGCGGGCACGGGCAGGTAGTAGACCCGGATCCAGAACCACCACAGACCGGCGACGAAGGCCGGCACGGAGACCAGTCCCCACACGACGACCAGCGCCGCGGGAGCGGTGACGACCACCACGATCCACAGCACGACGTAGAGCGTGATGCCGACGGTGATGAGCAGGCCGAGCAGCACCGAGAGCCCGACGAGCCGCCATCGCTTGCCGGAGGTCGCGGCCCAGGCCTGGCCGAGGGTGAGCTTGCGACCGATCGCGGCGGCGTGGGCCACGTGCGCGACCATCCCGGTCACGAAGATCAGCCCGACGGCCTGCAGGACTCCGCCGAGGGCCAGCGCCCCGAAGGAGGCGACGAGGCCGGCGACGTCCTCGACCTCGCCGGTCGTCGAGGAGGCGGTGGCGTCGTAGGTCAGCCCGGTGGTGAAGGTCAGGATGGCGGTCAGCAGCAGGGGGAAGGCCATCGCCACGGCGGCGACCAGCACGGCGGAGCCGACGGTGGCCCTGGGGTTGAACCGGATGATGCGGAACGCCGCGTCGTAGATGTCGCCCAGCGCCAGGGGACGCAACGCCATCGCGCCCGGCTTGTGCGCGGCGCCGAGCATGCCGGGGGCGACCCATCGCGGGTCGGGTGGCGGCGGGGCTCCGGTGTACGCCGGGTAGCCGGTGCCGTTGGGAGTGCCGGGTGGGGTGCCGGTCGGGCCGTCGGGCGGTGGCGGGGAGGAGCCCGGGGGCGGCGGCGAGCTGGGAGCGCCCGGAGGTGGGTACGAGGCGCCCCAGGGGTCGGGCTGGTCGGAGTTCTCCGGCATGGCGTACGTCGCTCCCTCGTGGCGCTGCGGGCCCTGCTGGACCCCGGGTCAGTCTCTCAGGTGCCCCGTCACCGGCTGCCGCACACTCCTGGTGGGAGCTCGGGTGGTCAACGGCTCGACAGATGGCTGGGCAGCACGCACGCGGTGTCGAGGCCCAGGACCCGGTTGAGCCGCCCGAACGCGATCCACGACCCCAGGCACATCGACAGCTCGACGATCTCGCGGTCGCTGTAGTGCTCCTTCATCCGCGTCCAGAAGGACGCGTCGAGGCCGTGGTGGTCCAGGGCGTACCTCTCGGCGTACTCCGCGGCCAGTCGGGTCCGCTCGTCGAAGGCCCGCGTGAGCCGCCACTCGGTGACGGAGTCGGCGAAGTCGTCCTCGACGGTGACCCCGTCGCGCTCGGTGCGCCAGTCCTGGCAGAAGACGCAGCCGTTGATCTGGGCGATCCGCAACCGGGCGGCCTCGAACTCGCGCAGACCCAGGGTCCCGTGGTCGTAGACGCTCTGGGCGAAGGTGGCGGCCGCGGGGCCGATCCCGGGCACCATCTCCCCCCAGACGTACATGATGGGGTCCTTCTCGGCGGGCACGTCGATCTGCATGCGGTGACCCTAGACCCCGATTTTGATCGGGGGCTTCATCTCTGCCAAGATATCCGGGTTGCCCCGGCTGGGTTGCCGGGGTGCGGCAGATCTTGACTTCTGAATCGTGTCTCCCCGTTCGGCGCCTCACGGCGCGCGAGCAGTCTGACGCGGCGCACCAGGTCCCGATCTGAGTCGCACCGCACCGGAGACCCGATCAGCCTGACGAACCGTCGGGCGCCACTCAACAACCCGCAGGATCTCGTCCAGAAGGATCGGACGAGATCGTGTCGCGAGAAATGTGCGCGACACGCCCGACCGCGGGGGTGGGAGTGGCGGGTAGCAGGCGGAGCCGACTCAAACCCGAGGACGCACCGGACACGCACGCGGTACCGACGTACCGACGAGTTCTAACGAGTAAGGACGAGAGAGACCTATGGCGGGACAGAAGATCCGCATCAGGCTCA
>NZZG01000025.1 GCA_002698575.1 Pimelobacter sp.
GACACCGAGCACGCCACCGATCTCGTACGACGTCTCCTCCATCGCCGCGGCACTGCCGGCCTGGTCGGTGGTGCTGGCTCCCATCACCACTGCCGAGGCGACGCCGAGCGACGCCGTGCCGGAGCCGACGAGCAGCAGGGCGAGCGCGACACCGGGGTAGGTCAGCGGAGCCGGGAGCAGGCCCAGCACGAGGAAGCCGAGACCGCCGGCGGCCAGGCCTCCGACGAGGACCCTGCGCGCCCCGATGCGCGCGGCGAGGCTGGGCGCGAGCGGTGACCCGACGAGACCGCCGACGGCAAGCGGGAGCAGGGCCGCCCCGCTGCGCAGCGGCGACCACCCCTGCACGAGCTGCAGCCACTGCGACCCGACGAGCAGCAGGGCGATCATGGCGGCGCTGGTGGCCAGCGCGGTCACGATGCCGGCGGTGAACGGACGGCTGGCGAACAGGCGCACCTCGAGCATCGGGTGGTCGCGGCGCAGGCAACGCCGTGCGAAGACGGTGAGGAGCGCGGCGCCGGCGACGGCGGTGCTCACGCCGAGGGCGGTGAGGCCGTCGTGACCGAGGTGCTTGACGGCGTACACGAGCGCGACCATCCCGGAGACCGACAGCGCGACGCCGACGGGGTCGAGGCGGCCGGGCCGGCTCGACCTGCTCTCCGGCAGGAACGCGGCGCCGGCGACGATCGCCACCGCCATCACCGGCACGTTGAACAGGAAGGCGGCGTGCCAGCTGAAGCGCTCGAGCAGGGCTCCGCCGACGATCGGCCCGACGGCGCCGCCCACGGCGGCCATGGCTGCCCACAGCCCGAGGGCGGTCGCTCGTTCGCGCGGGTCGGTGAACAGGGTGCGGATCAGCGACAGGGTGGCCGGCATGATCATCGCCCCGCCCACGCCCAGGGCCGCGCGCAGCGCGATGACGTGGGCGGCGGTGTCGGCCACGAGCACCAGCAGCGACACCACGGCGAAGATCGTGAAGCCGCTCAGCAGCATCCGACGCCGTCCCCAGCGATCGGCCAGGGCGCTCAGGGGCACCAGCAGGCCGGCCAGGACCAGGGCGTAGGAGTCGACGATCCACAGCTGGGCCACGGCGCCGGGGCGCAGGTCCGCGGTGAGGTCGGGCAGCGCGACGTTGAGGATCGTCATGTCCATCACGACGACGAGCAGGCTGGCGGTGAGCACGGCGAGGCCGGCCCACCGGCGCGGGTCAGGTGCCGTCGCAGGGCGCGACGCGCCCGCCGATCCGAGCAGTGGGTCGAGGTGCGTGGTCATCGCGGGCCCGCTCCGTCCAGGAAGGTCGACATCACCAGGGCGTCGAGGTCGCGGCGTGCCACGTCACCGTCGCGGATGGCGTCGCGCGCCGCGACGAGCAGGCCGTAGACGGCGTGGCCCAGCCACCGCGTCGGCACGTCGTCGCGCAGCACACCGGCGCGCTGCGCCGCGGCGTACAGGTGGGTCTCGCGGTCCACGAGCGCGTCCGAGCGCGCCAGCAGGTCGTCGGCGCTCGTGAGGTAGGAGTCGGTGAGGGCGAACCCGAAGTCGTCGGAGTCGGCGAGGAAGCGGGCGAACATCTCCTGCAGGCAGGCGGTGATCCGGGCGGCGTCGCCGGAGTCGGCGGCGCCCTCGACGGACTCCGGGTCCGCCGCGTCGAGGCTGGCCTCCCACCGGTCGAGCGAGCGGGTGCCGAGCTCGTGCAGGAGGGCGTCGCGCGAGGCGAAGTGCCGGTGCAGCGTGGCCCGGCCGACACCGGCGGCCGAGGCGAGGACCGCCATCGAGGCGCGGGGGTCGACGTTGAGGTGGCGCTGCGCAGCGGCGAGGATCTCCTCGGTGGTCACCATGAGACGTTCGCGTCCAATCTGAGACAATAATGTCTCACAGAGAAGCACGGGGCGCCGCTCCGCGCAACTCGCCCGACGGGATGCTGCGAGATCGCTCGGGATGGGTATGGGGTGGGGCCACCCCTGACGCACGAGGAGATCTCGGACATGAGCAACGACGCGAGCCGTACGACGGGCCCCGGACCCGCCGGGGCCGGGACCGACGACGACAGGTCCGAGCCCGGGCTCACCCGGGTGATGGGCCCCCGACTGCTGCTGCTCTTCATCGTCGGCGACATCATCGGCGCCGGGATCTTCGCGGTGACCGGAAAGGTCGCCGGCGAGGTCGGTGGCCTGGCGTGGCTGCCGTTCCTGCTGGCCTTCGCCATCGCCACGATGACGGCGTTCTCCTACCTGGAGCTGGTGACGAAGTATCCCGAGGCGGCCGGCGCCGCGCTCTACGTGCACAAGGCGTTCGGGATCCACTTCGTGACGTTCCTGGTGGCCTTCACCGTCGCCTGCTCCGGGATCACCAGCGCCTCGACGTCCTCCAGCCTGCTGGCCTCGAACTTCCTGATCGGCCTGGACGAGCTGGTCGACGGGGTGCCCACGGGCGAGACCGCCTCGTTGGTCGCCGCGCTCGTCTTCATGGGCGTCCTCGCGGCGGTGAACCTGCGCGGGGTGGGGGAGAGCGTCAAGTTCAACGTGGTGCTGACCAGCATCTCGCTGCTGGCGCTGAGCCTGGTGATCCTGATCGGCTTCTGGGCGATCGGCACCGGGAACGGCGACCCGGCGCGTCTGGTCGCCTTCGAGACCAGCGAGGACAAGAGCCTCTACCTGGGGGTCACCGTGGCCACCACCATCGCCTTCTTCGCGATGGTGGGCTTCGAGGACTCGGTCAACATGGTCGAGGAGACCAAGGAGCCCGAGCGCACCTTCCCCCGGATCATGTTCACCGCCCTGGGCGTGTGCGCGTTGCTCTACATGCTGGTCGCCGTGGCGGTGATCATGGTGATCCCCGAGGGGGACCTGACGAGCCCGTCGAACCCCGACGCCGGGATCCTGCTCGACGTCGTCAAGGTCGGCGCACCCGGGATACCGATCGACGACATCTTCCCGTTCCTGACCGTCTTCGCGGTCGGCAACACGGCGCTGATCAACATGTTGATGGCCAGTCGGCTCGTCTACGGCATGGCCCGCCAGGTGGTGCTTCCGCCGGTGCTCGGCAAGGTGCTGCCGGGGCGCAGGTCTCCCTGGACGGCCATCGCGTTCACCACGGTGCTGGCCATGGGTCTCATCGTCTACGTGCGGACGCAGTCCGAGTCCGACATCGTGTCGGCGCTCTCCGGCACCACCGGGCTGCTGCTGCTCGGCGTGTTCGCGATCGTCAACGTCTCCTGCCTGGTGCTCCGCCGCGACGACACCGGCCGCGGGTTCCGCGCGCCCACCGCGATCCCGGTGCTGGGTGCGATCCTCTCGGCGGCCCTGGTCGGGCCGTGGGCGCGCAACTCGTCCGACTACATCCAGTACCGCATCGCGGCCGGGCTGCTCGTGATCGGCGTCGTGCTCTGGGCGCTGACGTGGCTCACCAACCGGGGCGTGCGGGCCAAGAAGACCGGGTTCCGCGACATCGAGCACCTCGAGGGCTGAGCCCGGAGCCCGACCGTGGCCGCCGGCTCGTGCCGCTGCGCGACGGCGAGTCGGGTGGCTGCGGGGAGCCCGCATAGGCTGTCGGGGTGTCGTTCCCCGATCTCGCGAGCCTGCACGCGCTCAACCCGGCCCAGCAGCCGACGTATCCCGATCGCGCCCTCGTCGACTCCACCGTCGACCGGCTCCGGGCGGCGCGCCCTCTCGTCTTCGCCGCCGAGTGCGACGAGCTGACCAGCAGGCTGGCCGCCGTAGCACGGGGCGAGGCGTTCCTGCTGCAGGGCGGCGACTGCGCCGAGACCTTCGCGGGCGTCACCGCGGACAACACCCGCAACAAACTCCGGGTCCTGCTGCAGATGGCGGTGGTGCTGACGTACGCCGCCTCGGTCCCGGTGGTCAAGCTGGGCCGGCTGGCCGGGCAGTACGCCAAGCCGCGCTCCTCCGACGAGGAGACGCGCGCGGGCGTGACGCTGCCGGCGTACCGGGGTGATGCGGTCAACGGCTTCGAGTTCACCGCTTCGTCCCGGGTGCCCGACCCGGCGCGCCTGCTCGAGGTGCACCGCACCTCGGCCGCGACGCTGAGCATGATCCGGGCGTTCATCGCCGGTGGGTACGCCGACCTGCGCCAGGTGCACGCCTGGAACACCGACTTCGTTGCCGAGTCCTCCGCCGGCCAGCGCTACGAGGCGATGGCCCACGAGATCGACCGGGCGATGGCGTTCATGGAGGCCATCGGGGCGGACCCCGACGAGTTCCACCACGTCGACTTCCACATCTCCCACGAGGCGCTGGTGCTCGAGTACGAGCACGCGATGAGCCGGCTCGACTCCCGCACCCAGCAGCACTACGACCTGTCCGGGCACTTCGTGTGGATCGGTGAGCGTACCCGCCAGCTCACCGGCGCCCACGTCGAGCTGCTCAGCCACGTGCGCAACCCGATCGGGGTCAAGCTCGGGCCCACCACGACGGCCGACGACGCGATCGCGCTCGCGGGGCGGCTCAACCCCGACAACGAGGCCGGGCGCCTGACCTTCATCACCCGCTTCGGTGCCGGCAGGATCCGCGACGGCCTGCCGCCGCTGGTCGAGAAGGTCACCGCTGCCGGGCTGCAGGTCGCCTGGGTCTGCGACCCGATGCACGGCAACACCTTCGAGGCGAGCTCGGGCTACAAGCCCCGCCGCTTCGACGACGTGATCGAGGAGGTCCAGGGCTTCTTCGACGTCCACCACGAGCTCGGCACCTGGCCCGGCGGCGTGCACGTCGAGCTCACCGGCGACGACGTGACCGAGTGCGTCGGTGGTGGTGAGGAGCTGCTCGAGATCGACCTGGGCAACCGCTACGAGTCCGTCTGCGACCCTCGGCTCAACCGGGTGCAGTCGCTCGAGCTTGCCTTCCTCGTCGCCGAGATGTTGCGCGCCAGGTCCGCCTGAGCCTGTTCAGGCGGACCTGACGTCGCGCACAAGTTGAGCAGCGCGACGCGTCTCGAGACACCGGCGAGCCGACCGACAACCTCAAGGACACCCGATGATCGACCTCCGCTCCGACACCCTCACCAGGCCGACCGAGGCGATGCGGGCGGCGATGGCGTCCGCCGAGGTCGGCGACGACGTGTACGGCGAGGACCCCACCGTCGCCGGGCTCGAGGAGCACGTCGCCGGACTGCTCGGCCACGAGGCGGCGCTCTTCATGCCGACCGGCTCGATGTCCAACGTGCTGGGCGTGCGAGCGCTCGTCGCACCGGGCGAGGAGGTGCTGTGCGAGTCCCGCGCCCACATCGCCCGCGCCGAGCTGGGCGCGCACGGCGCCTACAGCGGTGTCACGATGCGCACCTGGATCCACCCGCGCGGACAGGTCGACCTCCCCGCGATCCGGTCGCTCTTCGCCCCCGACATGGGACCGTTCTTCGTGCGCACCGCGGCCATCTCGGTCGAGAACACCCACAACTTCGCCGGCGGCGCGGTGCTGCCGCTCGCCGACCTGCGCGACCTCAAGGAGTACGCCGTCGGTGTCGGCGCGCGGGTCCACCTCGACGGCGCGCGGCTGTGGAACGCCCACGTCGCCACCGGGACGCCGCTGGCCGAGTACGGCGCGTGCGCGGACGTGATCTCCGTGTGCTTCTCCAAGGGGCTCGGCGCGCCCGTCGGCTCGATGCTGGTCGGGAGCGGCGAGGTGGTCGAGGAGGCCCGCACCTGGCGCAAGCGGATGGGCGGGGGGATGCGGCAGGTGGGCATCCTGGCCGCGGCCGCCCAGCACGCGGTGGACCACCACGTCGAGCGCCTCGCCGAGGACCACGCCCACGCCCGGCTCCTGGCCGAGGCCTGTGGCGTCGACCCGGCCGAGGTCGAGACCAACATCGTCGTCGTCCCCCGACGCGACGCGAGCGACGCCGCGTCGTACGTCACCCGAGCGGCCGAGCAGGGGGTGCGCGTCGCGACCGTGGGGCCCACCACGGTGCGGCTCGTCACCCATCTCGGCGTCTCCCGGTCCGACGTCGAGCGGGCGGCTGCGGTGCTCGCCCGGCTGTAGGTGGGTCGCCGGAGCAGGAATCCCCGGTGCACCGGGGATTCCTGACGTTCCGGGGGGTTGCAACCCCCCGGAACGTCAGGAAAACCCCAGGAAGCTTGACGCGTGTGACGCATGTGACGACGTCGACCCGGGGACCTTCAGGGCCCCCCGCGTACCGTCACTCCTCATGACGTCCCTGCGCCGCTGGTGCGTGGTGGCCGTGGTGGCGGCGGTCGTCGTCGCCGCGCCCCTGCTGCCCCGCCTCGTGCCGGCCTCGGCCAGCGACGTCACCGCCGCGGAGCTGCTCAGCCGCGTCCAGGCATCGGGGGACCAGGCCTACAGCGGGTACGTCGAGACCGACGGCGCCGTGCAGCTCGCGGTGGGCGACGACTTCAGCGACCTGGCCGAGCTGTTCGGCGACCGGCTGCGGCTGCGCGTGTGGTGGCAGGACGAGGACGCCTGGAGGGTCAATCGCCTGCTGCTCAGCGGGGAGGAGGACCTGGTCCACGACGGCGAGCGGACGACGTCCTACGACTACGAGCGAGCGCGCGCGGTCACCAGCCGCGACCCGGACATCCGGCTGCCCCGGACCTCCGACCTGGTGCCGCCGTCGATGGGTCGGATCACGACCGACGGTGCCGACGCCGACGAGGTCTCCCGGTTGCCGGCGCGCCGGATCGCGGGGGTCTCCGCTCCTGGACTGCGGCTCGAGCCCGCATCGGGGCAGACGACGATCGACCACGTCGACCTGTGGGCCGACGAGGAGACCGGCCTCGCCCTGCGCGTCGAGGTCTACGCCGGCTCGAGCGCGCCGGTGCTGACTACCGTGTTCGAGGAGTTCTCCGCTGCCGGCCCCGAGCCGGACCAGGTCGCCGACACCTGGTCGGGGCAGGTCGAGCGGGACTTCGACGACACCGTCGACCTGGCCGACGCCGCCAACCAGTACGCGCCCTTCCGGGTGCCGAGGCGCGTCGCCGGCCTCGAGCGTCGTACGGCGGGCACCGGCGCGGTCGGCGTCTACGGCACCGGGGTCACCCGCCTGATCGCCGTGCCCCTGAGGGAGGGCGATGCCGACGACCTGCGCGAGTCGTTGCTCGGAAGCCCCGCGGCGGTCGCCACCGACACCGGGACGCTGCTGGCCGTCGGACCGGTGAGCGTCTTCCTCACCAGCGAGGGCTTCAGCTACGTGCTGGCCGGCACGGTGACCGACGAGACACTCCTGCGAGCCGCCGAGGACATCGTCGCCGGGGTGCGGCTGCGCGGGCGGTTCGAATGAGCCGCGACACGGCGATCCGGACCCAGGGTCTGACGAAGTACTTCGGCCGTTTCGAGGCGGTCTCCGACCTGAGCCTGGACGTGCGCGAGGGAGACGTCTACGGGTTCCTGGGTGCCAACGGCTCGGGCAAGACCACCACCGTGCGGATGCTGCTGGGGCTGGTCCTGGCCACCTCGGGTGAGATCGAGGTCCTCGGCCGGCCGATGCCACGCTCGGGGCGCGAGGTGCTCCCGCACGTGGGCTCGATGATCGAGGGGCCGGCCGCCTACGCGCACCTGTCGGGGCGCGCCAACCTGACGCTGTTCGACGCGATGGCTCCGCGCAGTCGCCGCACCGGGCGCAAGGACAGGGTCGAGGAGACCCTCGACCGGGTGGGGCTCGGGGGAGTCGACGAGCGTCCGGTGAAGAACTACTCCCTGGGGATGCGACAGCGCCTCGGCCTCGCCGCTGCCCTGCTGCGCAAGCCGCGCCTGCTCGTGCTCGACGAGCCGACCAACGGCCTGGACCCGCAGGGCATCCGCGACATCCGTGCGCTGCTGCTCGAGCTCAACGCCGACGGCACGACGGTCTTCGTCTCCAGCCACCTGCTCGCCGAGATCGAGCAGCTGTGCACCCGGGTCGGCGTGCTCGACCGGGGCCGGATGGTGGTGCAGGAGGAGCTCGCCGTCCTGCGTGCCCCGACCGGGCGGATCCTGCTCGGCACCCCGGACCCGGACGCCGCCATCGCCCAGCTCGACCGGCTCGGACGCAGCGTCGAGCAGCACGACGGCCGGCGGCTCGCCGTACGGGCTGCGGACGCGGCGGAGCTGAACGCCGAGCTGGTGCGTGCCGGGATCGGTGTCGACGAGCTGAGCGTGGAGCGCCGCTCCCTGGAGGACGTGGTGCTCGCCGCCACCTCGGCGGGCAACGACACGTTCGCCCGCCCCCCGCGCGCCGTCCAGGACGCCTCGTGATCCGCGTCGAGCTGAGCAAGCTGCTGCGCAGCCGGCGCACGTGGACCACGATCGCGCTGATCGACGCCCTGCCGACGTTGGTCGGGGTGCTCCTCGCCGTGACCGACCTGGGTCCGCGCCCCGGTGAGGGACCGGCGTTCCTCTCGGCCGTGCTCACCGACGGCACCCTCTTCCCGCTCGCGGCGCTCGCCATCGTGCTGCCGCTGTTCCTCCCGATCGCGGTCTCGGTCACCGCGGGGGAGGCGATCGCCGGTGAGGCGGCCGCAGGGACGCTGCGCTACGTGCTCGTCCGGCCGGTCGGGCGGCTCCGGCTCCTCGTGGCCAAGCTCGTGGCCGCGATGGCGTTCGTCGTGCTGACGGTCCTGGTCGTGGCGGCGACGGCGTACGTCGTGGGCGTCGCGCTGCTGGGTGACCAGAGCGTCCAGGTGGTGGGCTCCACCAGCGTCTCGGGCACGTCGCTGTCGACGCCGGAGCTGGTCGGCCGGACGTTCCTGGCGCTGGGGTACGCGATGCTCTGCATGCTGGGGGTGGCGGCGATCGCGCTGTTCCTCTCCACCGTCGCCTCGTCCTCGCTCGGCGCGGCGCTGGGTACCATGTCGATCTTCGTCGGCTCCTCGCTGCTGCTCACCCTGGACGCGTCCGAGGCGATCCGCGACTACCTGCCCACCCGCTACTGGCTGGCGTTCGTGGACCTCTTCCGCGACCCGATCCTGTGGCGCGACCTCCAGGCCGGGGTGATCCTGCAGGTGGCCTACGTCGCGGTGTTCTTCGCCGCTGCGTGGGCCAACTTCGCGACCAAGGACGTCACGGACTAGCTACCCGCACACCCGAGCCCCCGGTACCCGCGGTGGCCCGACGCCGAGCGCGGCCTGCACCATCACGAGCACCACGCCCGCCCGCGGCAGGTCGGAGTGGCTCACCGTCAGGTCCGGACACACGTCCTGCACGGCGTAGGAGAGCGCGCCCTCCAGAGAGCCGGAGTCGGCCGGGACGACGGTCTGGTCGTCCTCGGTCCAGATGGCGGTGTAGGCGGGTCCGTCAGGCGTCTCGTCACCACGGTCGAGGGTGAGGAGCAGGTCGCTGTCGGGCGCCAGCTGGCGGCAGGCGACCGGGCACGCACCTCCGGCGACACCGGCGGCCAGGGCGGCCAGGTCGGTGCCGTGGTGAGGGGAGCCGAGGGTGACCACCCGGCGTACGACGTCGTCCCCGCCGAGCTCGGAGACGTACCACCGCACCACGACGCCGCCCGCGGAGTACCCCACCAGGTCGACCGAGTCGGCACCGCTGCGCTCCAGGACGTCGTCGATGCTCGCGGCGAGCCCCTGGGCCTGCTCCCGCAGGTCGCCGGTGCCGTCGTCGGGCGTCACGATCGTCACGTCCCGCCCGTCGCGGGTCAGGGCGAGCTCGAGGGTCTCCAAGGATGCGGTCGAGCCGCCGTACCCCGGCACGAGCAGCACCGGTCCCGGCTCGTCCTGCGCGACGGGTTCGGCGGGCCTCACCCGGGCCACGACGGCTCGGGTGACGGGGACGAGCACGACGACCAGGGCCAGGCCGACGACCGCCACCCAGAACCGGCGTCGCTGCGGGGACAGACGCCCCAGGGCTCCCCAGGACCCGGTCACGCGGTGGTGCCGACCAGGGCGACGTCGCTGATCGCGGTGTAGTCGCGACCCGCGGGGCCCTTGGCGGGCTGGGAGACCTTCAGGATGCGCAGGGTCACGGTGTCGGCCTCGATCCCGTCGACCTCGACGCCCTGCAGCCCCAGGTCCTCGTCGAGCTTCTGCGGCACGACCGTGCCGTCCGGGAAGACCCACTCGACGGCCTTGATCCGGCGGTTGGCCGCGTAGCCGTCGTAGCCCGGCTCGACCTTGGCGTAGCCGTTGATCAGGCCGACACCGACCAACGTCGCGGAGGAGTCGAGGCGGAAGACGATCTCGCGACCCGAGGCGTCGCCCGGCATCCGCCAGGCGGTGTCTGGCTCGCCGTCGAGCATGTTGAACGCCTCGTAGCGCACGGCGTTGCCGCTGACGTCGCGGCTGGGGGCGGCGGTCTCGGGAGGCGTGGCCTCGGCGCTGCTGGCGAGGTCGACGGGCTCGTCGTCACCAGGGGTGGAGGTGTCGCCGGGCTCGGTGGGCGCGGGCGACGGCGCGGGTGCAGGTTCCGGATCCTCGGACTCCCCGGTGCTGGGCGAGGGCGTCGGCGCGGGAGCGGTCGCCGGGTCGCGGGCGGTCTCGTCGTCGCCCAGCGAGCTGGTCACGAGCAGCACCCCGCCGCCCCCGAACAGCAGGATGGCGGCGACGACTCCCAGGGCCCACCAGGGGGCCGTCGAACGCGGTCGTCGGTGCCCCGACGCAGCCGGCGGGACGGCCGTCGGGGTCGGCGCCGTCGGTCGACCGGCATCCGCAGCCCAGCCCTCCGCCGATCCGCGCCCAGCCGGCTCGTCGGCGAAGAGCGGGAAGCGCGCCGGACGGGGCGCCTCGTGGACCGGCGGTGGCGGGATCGGACCCACGGCGGTGCGCTCGGCCGTGCTGTCGACGGGCTCATCGATGGGCCCAGCGATGGGCCCATCGCTGGGCCCAGCGATGGGCCCAGCGATGGGGCCACCGACGGGAGCGTCCTTGGGGTGGCCGCAGTTGACGCAGAACCGGCCGATCCCGAGGGTGTGGCCGCAGGACACGCAGCGCGGAGGGCCGGGGCCGGTCTCACCACCGGTCCCTCGATCCACCGGATCCATCTGCGACGTCCTCCTCCGCAGCGCTCGGTTGCGGCGCCGACATCGGACCAGGGTAGGTCACCCTGGAAGGGCGCCGACCAGCTCGCGGGGCGTGCGCCGCCCGTGGACCAGCGCCTCCCGGGTCAGCCGCGCCCGACGAAGTCGTGCGCCTGGGCCCGACCGACCGCCTCGGGGAGGCGTCGTACGGCCTGGGCGAGCTCGCGCAGGTCGGCACCGAGCAGGGCCTGCGGACCGTCGCACAGCGCGGTCTCGGGGTCGGGGTGGACGTCGACGATGACGCCGTCGGCGCCCACGGCGATGCCGGCACGCGAGAGGGGGACGACGAGGTCCTTGCGGCCTGCGGCGTGGGACGGGTCGATGATGATCGGCAGGTGGCTGGTGGCCTGCACGACCGGCACCGCGGAGACGTCCAGGGTGTTGCGGGTGGCCGGCTCGAAGGTCCGGATGCCGCGCTCGCACAGCACGACGTCGAGGTTGCCGCGCTGGGCGATGTACTCGGCGGCCATCAGCCACTCCTCGATCGTCGCGGTC
>NZZG01000026.1 GCA_002698575.1 Pimelobacter sp.
CTGCAGGTGCCGAAGTGGAAGGCCTTCCGCCTCGCCGAGCTCACCATGAACCTCACCTTCGAGGCCGCCTCCTACATCGACCAGATGCTCGCCCCCGTCCTGCACTCCTGCACCTACGCCCAGATCGACCGCACCGTGACCATCGGCATCGACCTCCACGACCCCGACGAAGCCGAACGCCGCGCCAAGAAAGCAACCGAGGACCGGTCCTTCGACGTCCACCTCGACGAGGCGTCGACCGACGGTGTCGTCCAGGTCGACGGGAGTCTCGCCCTCGAGGACGCATTGGACCTCGAACAGGCCGTGAAGAACGGTGCCCAGAGCTTGAGTGACCTCGGGTGTGAGGAGTCGCTCGACGCCAGGCGGGCGATGGCCGTCGGCGACATGGCCCGCACCCAGCTCGCCCTCGACCTCCAGGCCGACGAGGCCGGGGAGGACGGTGACGACCTCACCTCAGGCACCACCGGGGGTCGTGGGGTCACGATCTACGCCCACCTCGACCCCGACAGCCCCCACGCCAGCATCGACAACCCCGGCTGCAACGACGTCCTGATCGAGCAGATCCGTGCCTGGTGCGAGACCGTCGGCAACACCGTCACCATCAAGCCCGTCATCGATCTCAACGCCGAGATCACCACCGACGCCTACACCCCCACCGTCAAGCTCACCGAACAAGTCCGGCTGCGTGACCAGTGCTGCGTCTTCCCCCACTGCACCCGACCCGCCCGCCACTGCGACCTTGACCACCGCATCCCCTACCACCACCAGGACCCCACCGCCGACGGAAAGACCACGACCAGTAACCTCGCCCTCCTCTGCCGGCGCCACCACCGCACCAAGACCTTCTCCCCCTGGACCTACGAGACCCCCCAACCCGGCGTCTACGACTGGACCAGCCCATCAGGTGCAAGGTTCCGCGTCACCCGCGCACGACGACACGGACGCATCCCCCTCACCACCCAGATCCACCAGGCCCCACCCGACAGCGAACCCTGAACACCGAGCTCCGCCACCCCGCCCACCCCGGCGGGGCCAACGGCATGCGTGCGGGCGTGGACCTAACCGCCCCGCGCGTCGGAGCGCTCGGATGGCGGCAGATCCGGGCGTTTGTGATTGAGGAACAGTGCGCGGCGGAGTGACGAGATGAACTACAGGACCTTGTCGAAGGCGCTGCGCTCCGCTTCGTCCGGCCGTTGGCTCTGAATGAACTCATGCATCGCGACGACATCCGCGTGCTTCATTGGAGGGTCCTCCATACCCCGCTCCTCGATGCGAGCCCACAGCACATCGGCAGGGACGTCGAGGAATAGTAGTTCGGTGCGTGCTCCCAGCGCCGCGGCTTCTGCCCTCAGACATTCGCGTTCGTCGCGACTCCACGTCCCCCACTCAACGATGGCCGTGCCCCCGGCGCGGAGCACGTCAAGGGCCATGGCCCACTGCAGCCCTTCCACGCGGGCGCGAAGTTCGCCATTCCACAAGTTCGCTCCTAGCGCGGTCATCCACTCATCCGGGCAGAACCTGACCCCCGGCCTCTCGACCTGCAACCTCTTGGCGTGCGTCGTCTTGCCGCTGCCGGGCAGACCTGAAACGACCACGAGACATGCTGTTTCACTCACGGGGCACAGGTTACGAGAGCGTCCGGACACGTCATCCGTCCATCGGCACGTCCGCGCGGATCGCGGCAGACGAGTGCGCCGGCGCAATCGCCTGGACGGGCGGCCGGCTGCTACCTACGCTCCGTCGGATGACCGTCGAGATCGCTCCGTTCAGCACCGCCGATGCAGCCGCGCACTGCGCTGGCGAGGACGACCTTACGGTCCGGTGGCTCACAGGAGGCTACGGCGACGTCGAAGGCACCATCGAATACTTCGAGTGGCTTGCCAACGAGGCCGAGTCCGGCGCCGGGAAGCGACCCTTCGGTGTGTGGATGCAGGGGCGACTCTGCGGCTATATCGACTACGACCCGGACAACAACGATGGCATCGAGCCGGAGGACGTCATCCTGTCCTACTCGGTGCACCCGTGGGCTCGGGGTCAGGGCGTGGCTGCCGACGCGGTTCGACTGGTCTGCGACGTGCTACGCGAACGTCACGTGGGGCGCCGCGCCGCCATCCGCGTGGAGCCGGAAAACTCGCGGTCCGTGCGCGTGGCAGAGAAGTCAGGATTCACCTACATCCGCGACTTCGCCTCATCAACGGACAAGCATGCCGATGGATCGCCGGTGACTCTCAGTCTCTATCTTCTCGATCTGTAGGAAGTCGCGCTCATCGGCATGAGCATGCGTGTCGGCACGCTGGCCCTCCGCCGAGCGATACGCTTCTGCCGTTCAGCTCACCGGCGCGCGCCACGTCACGGCGCTACAGATGACTCGATCAGATTCACGCGGAATGCCAGCCCGTCCTCGCGCGGCCAGACGAACGAACGGCGTCTGGACGGAGAATCTCCTTGACGACTGGGAGCTCCTGGTCGAGCGCGCCGAGAGCGGGGCCGCGTCTCATCTGACCGGCTGCCCTCAATGCGATGGCGACGACGGTCTCGATGCTCGCGACCAACTGGAGGCACTGATCCGCCGGGGCGGCAGGAGAGGAGTCCGCGTCGCTCGTCGCGTGCAAGCGCTGGATGAACGTTTCGCGACTGCTACGACGCCCTCGCCCTTCGCCCCGAAGGGCGCTGGCTGGTGGCGACACCGCAACCTCGACTAGCCGGTCGCTCATCGGCCATGAGCAGACGTGACGACGGCCGCACCAGCCCGCACCCTCCGACACCAGCGTCACCGGCAACGTCAGACGGTCAGATCCCCCAGCCGCCGCCACGCGCCCAGGTCGGCGTGCTCGGCGATGTAGGCGGCGGTCTCGGGCGGCAGGGTGCGGTCGCGGCCGGCGACGGACTCGACGTACTGGTCGTGGGCGGCCTGCCAGTCGGCCTGGATCGGCGGGGCGTCCAGCTCCAGGAAGGCCATGACAGCAGCCAGACCGGCACCGGAGGGCTCCCCGAAGAAGCGCGTGTAGTCGAGCGCGATCGCCCGGTCCGGTCGGTCCGAGACAGCATCGAGCACGCGACGTACGGCGGTGTTCCAGGCGCCGACGGCCCGGTCGGCGCCGGCGCCCTCGCGCCACCCGGTGTCCGAGGCGTCGGCGGCGCGGCGCTCCCACGAACTGGCGACCAGGGAGATGTCCCGCACGATGAAGACGAAGCGCGCCTCGGGGAAGCGCTGCCAGAGCCGGCGCGCCCTGATGGTGGTCATCTTGTCGCCGCGGTACCGCGCGGTGTCCCACTTGGCCTCGAGGTCGGCGAGGCGTTCCTGGGCCCAGGGCACGTCGGGAGTGATGTTCGTCAGTCCGTCGCCGTAGTCGAAGAAGCGGTCCCGCTCGAAGTGCTCCGGACCGAGCTCACCGATCCGCTCGCCCCACAGGCGCTTGTAGCGCTCCATGCCGACGGCGATGTCGGGGTGGTTGCCGAGGATGCGGCGCAGCGCCGTCGTCCCGGAGCGTGCGACACCGGCCACGAAGAGGAGCTCGTGCTCCCGCGCGCCGCTCATGGCAGCCCCGGCTCGACGAAGGGCTCGAGACCCGTCAGGACCGGCTCCCGGATGCCGACCAGGGTGGCACCGTCTCCCGACAGCAGGACGACTCCTTCGATGTCGGTCCTCTCGGGGGTCAGCGTCAACAGCCGCGCCGTGCGGGGCAGGGACATCCGGTAGCCGCGGTCGCGGGTCACCTCGACCCGCTCCGAGGAGAGCTGCTCGCCCTTGCGGTCCCACACCGTCACGGTCGCCACGCCCTGGGCGGAAGCACCACCGAGCACCAGCTCCTTGTCCGCCTTCGGCAGCGCCACCGTGCTGGCCACGCTCACCGGCGGGGTCGGCACGCTGTGCACCAGGTCGCCGCGCACGAACATCACCAGCCCGACGGTCGCTTCGACCGACGAGTCCACCTGCACGCCGAGTGGCCGCGACTGGTCGTCGCCACGAGCGCCCTTGAGCAGCGGCGCGAGCCCGACCCGGACGACGCTTTGCGGGGGCAGCCGCACCTCCTTGGCCGCGGCCGGGGTGAAGACGGAGTCCTCGGTCACCAGCCGTACCGTCGCCCGACCCTCGTCGTCACCGGGGTTCGCGATGATCAGCGTGCGCTGCCCGCGCCCCTGAGGCAGGCCCAGCAGCAGGTTGGAGACGCTCGGCTGGTCCTGGGACGCGAGCCCGTCACGCCCACCCGATCCACGGCCGAGCTCCTGGAAGGTGTCCAGGACGCTGGCCGAGATGCGACCACGCAGCGTCGTCACGTGCAGCGCGAGGTCGTCGCGGCGCGGGATCACCTCGGCCAGGTCGAAGCGCCGGGTCTCGCCGCCCGTGATCGCCAGACCCCGCAGCGCCGGCGCCGGAACGGGTCCGCGACGACCGAGGACCTCGATGTCGACGACGGCGCGTCCCCCGTCGGGGTTGACGAGCTGGAGCGACGACCGGTGCTTGGCCCCGGCACCGACGCCGGTGAACCACTGGTCCACGACCGGTGCGCGGCAGTCCATCGACTCCCAGGGGCGTTGGTACCGGCTCGCCACCAGGCCAGGGGCGAGGTCGTCGCGGCCGGTGATGATCGCGGCCCGAGGTCCCAGCTCCAACGAGGTCGTCCGGTCCGGCGCTACCTCGACGTCGGCGCGGTCCTCACCGGCACGGACGTCGAGGTCACCGACGACGCCCGAGACCGAGGCGAGGTCGACCTCGTCGCCGCCGGGAGGACAGACCAGTGTGGCGCGCGTCAGCGGGGTCTCCTCGGGCGCCACCCGCTGACCGGACTCCTGCTCGGTGCTCACGAGCAGGGCGGCGGCCAGGGCGAGGACCGGCACCACCACGGCGGCCACGGTCAGCCGGTCCGGCCGACGCCAGGACACCGATCTGCTCGCGAGGCGTCGTACGCGCCCGGACTCGTGGCTCATGACTCCCTCCCCCCGCGCAGGGTGGGGGCACACAGGACCAGCACGAGCAGGAGCGACAACCCCTGCACGACGAGCAGCGCGACGTGGACGGCGGACCCGGGGCCGTCCACGGCTGCGGGGTCCATCGGTCGGTCGACCCTCCAGGCGCGGGTGCCGGGGTCGGTGCTCGCCTGCACCAGACCGGTGGTCGCATCGAGCGATGCCGCCACGCTGCCGTCCGCGGGGGCCGTGATCAGGATCCACTCGAGACCGAGGTCTCCCAGGGCGCTCACGGCCGTGCTCGTCGGTCGCGCCAGCACGGTGGCCACGGCCTCCTGGGCGGCCGCGTCGGTGGGCGTGAAGGCCAGGACCTCGTCCTCGCCGAGGGTGACCCCGTCGTCGCGGCGCACGGTGTAACTCAGTCCCCCCGCCAGGGTGCCGCGCACGACGAGGATGCCGTGCTCGGGGCCGGTCACCGAGCTCTGCAGCATGTAGGCCGGCACGACCTTGGCCGGCTCCGAGCCGAGCAGGTCGTCCCCGTCCACGGTCCACACCAGCCCGGCGGCCGGCACGAGAACCGCAGCACCGGCCGCGACCAGGCCCGCGGCGCGCAGCGCGACCCGCGTGCGCGCACCGCGCTCGGCCGGGGCCCGGTCCCGGACCAGGCCTTGCGCACCGAGCAACGCGGCGGTGACCAGGGCGGCCTGGACCACCACGACGACGGTGCCGAGCCCGGCCGGACCGGAGAGGGCCACGAGGTCGAGGGAGAGCCCGGAGAGCACGGCGGCGAGCACGACGCTGACGAGCACGACCAGCCAGCACAGGGCGACCGGGATCCTGGTCGCCCTGGGCACGAGCGCGAGCGCCGCGAGCACCAGGAGCAGCACGCCCGACCACACCGGAGCGCCCCCCTCCAGCCGGCCGGACAGTACGTCGAGGGTGCCGACATGGGCCCCGGGTTGGCGCCCCGACTCGGCCACGAGCAGGCCGGCGGCACCGCTGCGCAGGGCACCCACCCACCAGGGAGCCAGCAGCGCCGCCGGAGCCGCGAGCGATGCCAGAGGCGGCCCGATCACGTCACGACGGAGCAGTGCCGAGCGGACGACCAGCAGCCCGAGGACCAGGACCACCGCGGTCACGCTCGTCGCGAGCCACCACGCCACGGGCGAGAAGGCGGCCGCGAGAGCGAGCAGCAGGCCCGTCCGCCAGGCGGCTCGCCACCGTCGCTCGGGCTCGGGGTCGGCGAAGCCCAGTGCGGCGTGCGCCACCCACGGCACCAGGGCCGCCGTGACGACCAGACCCAGGCGACCGGTCCCCCAGGCTCCCGACGTGATCGGCACCAGGGCGTACGTCGACGCGGCGACCACCAGCAGCCACCGCGGCGCCCCGAGCGGGCTCACGAGTCGGCCGGCGACACGCAGGAAGCGCCACGCGCCCCACAGTCCGAACGGCACCGCACCGAGCATGAGCAGGCTCACCGTCGCGGTCGTGCCGAGGACGCTCGCGAGCAGCGCCAGCACGACGACGTACGGCGGAGCAGGGACGTCGGTGCCGAAACCGAGCGGGTGCCACGCGTCGAGCGCCAACGACCACCAGGCTCCGGCGCCCGAGGGGACCGGAGCGAGGGCACCCCCCACGACGGTGCCCCACGCCGTACGAGTGCCGACGAGTGCCACCACGACGACCGCGGTGAGGACCAGCGCGATCGGGTCGCTGAGGTAGCGGGCCACCAGGCCGGTGTCGGCAAGCTCCTCGTCCTCGTCGAGGTCACGCTCGGCCCGCAGCCGGCGCGCGGCCGAGGACGACGGATCGCGCTGGGCCGCGTCGATCCGCCGCCGCTCCGCGACGTCCGCGGCCTGGTTGGTCACGGCGGCCGCGAGGTCCCCGACGAAGTCGAGGCCGTGTCGGTAGGGCACCCAGGCGGGCGCCAGCAGGGCGCGCGCGCGTCCGGGGTCGTGCGTGGCGACCGCGGCCGTACGGCGATCACGACGCGCCGCGACGATCGTGCCGGGCCGCGAGAGGACCGAGAGCAGGGCCGCGAGGTCGTCGAGGGCCTCGCCCACCGAGCGCAGCGCCAGGAAGCCGATCATCCGGAGCAGCGTGCCGAGGACCAGGCGGACCACCCGCCACGGCAGGGCGCGCGCCGAGGAGTTGACCAGCAGCGTGTAGAGCGCCGCACGCCGCTCCTGGTAGTGCGTGTGGCGGCCGGTCAGCGAGGTCCGGCGCAGGCCGCGGTGGGCGGCTTCGGCGTGGAAGACGACAGCCTCGGGCACGACCAGCGTGGTGTGCCCGGCGCTCGCCGCGCGCCAGCCGAAGTCGAGGTCGTTGCCGAAGACGGGGAGGTGCTCGTCGAAGCCGCCCAGCTCCTCGAGCACCCGGCGTCGGACCAGCATGCCGGCGGTGTTGACGGCCAGCACCTCTCGCTGGTCGTCGTGCTGGCCCTGGTCGTACTCGCCGCGCTCCAGGCCGGTCTCGCGCCGGCCGGTCCCGGAGATCGTCACGCCGAGCTCCAGCAGGCGGGCCAGGGACGGCCACTCGCGCAGCTTGGGTCCCAGCACGTCGACGTCGGGTCGGTCGCGGGCCGCGGCCAGGAGCGCCGCCAGGGCCCCGGGCGCCGGGCGGGAGTCGTCGTGCAGCAACCAGACCCAGTCGTGCGCGGCGTCGCCACCTGGAGCCGATCCGTGCGGGCCGAGGGCTTCGAGCGCCTCCAGACGTTCCAGCCCCATCCTCACCGCTGCCGGGTAGGACGTCGAGGACGACGCCGTCACGACGTCGGCCACCGGCGCCAGCAACGCGGCGCTCCCGTCGAGGCTGCCGGTGTCGACGGCGATGACGCGCCCGTCCAGCTCCTGCTCGGCCAAGCCCTCCAGCACCCCCGGAAGCCAACGGGCGCCGTCGTGGCTGACGATCAGCACGGCCACCCGGGCGGTGGCGAGAGCGGGGGAAGACACCAGCGCACACTAGAACGTCGGGGCAAGCACCCAAAAAGCACAGGACCCCGGTCATCGTCGACCGGGGCCTCCCTGCTGTGCGTGCGGTGTCTGACGTCCGGCTCAGACAGCGCGCTTCTTCAGCTTGCGACGCTCTCGCTCGGAGAGTCCGCCCCAGATGCCGAACCGCTCGTCGTTCATCAGGGCCGACTCGAGGCACTCGTCGCGCACCTCGCACGTGAGGCAGACCTTCTTGGCCTCACGCGTCGACCCACCCTTCTCGGGGAAGAACGCCTCGGGGTCGGTCTGAGCGCACAGCGCGCGCTCCTGCCATCCCGCTTCGTCCGTCTCCGGCTCCAGGAGAAAGAGTTCCCTCATGGTTATCTGCCTCTCGACCCAAGCATTGCCGTGAACAACACTGTGAGAATTACATGCCTGTCGTACCGGTAAGTCAAGCCCTGCATCTGCTATGGCGCTGATCACGGAGACCACGGTCGCCCGGTCGTGCCCGCCGGGCCCGCCGGATCCGCCGGCGGGCGACGCGGCAGAGTAGGCACCATGAAGAACATCACCGTGCTGTGCGGCGGCATGGGCGGGGCGCGCTTCCTGCAGGGACTGCGCCACGGCCTCGCCGAGGGAACCCTCCCGGGTGTCGCGCCCGACGCCACGATCACCGCGATCGCCAACACCGCCGACGACCTGTGGATGCACGGGCTCAAGATCTGTCCGGACCTCGACACGGTCATGTACACCCTGGGTGACGGGATCGACCCCGAGCGCGGCTGGGGTCGGCGCGAGGAGTCGTGGAGCGTCAAGGACGAGCTGGCGGCGTACGGCGTGGAGCCGACCTGGTTCGGTCTCGGCGACCGCGACCTGGCCACCCACCTGGTCCGCACCCAGATGCTCGAGGCGGGCTATCCCCTCTCCGAGGTGACCGAGGCCCTGTGTCGTCGCTGGCAGCCGGGCGTGCGGCTGCTGCCGATGACCGACGACCGTGTCGAGACCCACGTGGCGATCGCCGACCCCGACTCCCCCAGTGGGCGCCGCGTGGTGCACTTCCAGGAGTACTGGGTGCGGCTGCGCGCCGAGGTGCCCGCCGAGACCGTGGTGTTCGTGGGCCTGGAGGCCGCGACGCCCGGCCCCGGCGTCGTCGAGGCGATCACCGAGGCCGACCTGGTCGTGCTGCCGCCGTCCAACCCCGTCGTGTCCGTGGGCACGATCATCGGTGTGCCGGGCGTGCGGGAGGCGCTGCACGACACCGACGCGCCGGTCGTCGGGCTCTCCCCCATCGTCGGTGGCACCCACGTGCGAGGGATGGCCCAGCAGATGCTGACCTCGATCGGGGTCGAGGTCGGCGCCGGCGCCGTCGCACGCCACTTCGGCGCCAGGTCCGCCCCCGGGGGCGTGCTGGACGCCTGGTTGGTCGACGAACGGGACGCCGACCAGGTGGCCGACGTCGAGGCGGCCGGGATCGCGTGCGCCGCCGTGCCGTTGATGATGACCGACCACGCGGCGACCGCCAAGATGGCCGCGGCGGCGATCCGGCTGGTGTCCTCGCCCCCGGGCGCGACGGCGTGAGCCACCGACGGGTCAGCGCCCTGGCTCCCGACGGTGCTCCCGAGGTCGTGGAGGGCACCGACCTCGCGGGCGCCCTGCTGGAGCTGCTCGGTCCAGACGGCCTGGAGGACGGCGACGTCGTGGTCGTGACCAGCAAGGTGGTGAGCAAGGCGGAGGGGCGCGTCGTCACCGGTTCCCGCGAGCAGCACCTCGCCGAGGCCACCGCCCGCGTCGTCGCCCGGCGCGGCCCCACCACGATCGTGCGGACCCACCACGGCCTGACCCTGGCCGCCGCGGGCATCGACAACTCGAACGTCGAGCAGGGCGCCTCGGTCCTGCTGCCCGTCGACCCCGACGCCTCGGCCCGTCGGCTGCGCGCCGATCTGCAGGAGCGCACCGGCGTCGTGCTCGGCGTCGTCGTCACCGACACCGCGGGGCGGGCCTGGCGCGAGGGGCAGACCGACATCGCCATCGGGGCCGCCGGCCTCCTGGTGGCCGAGGACTTCGCCGGGCAGCGGGACGGGCACGGCAACGAGCTGGCCGTCACGGCGCCGGCGGTGGCCGACGAGATCGCCGGCCTCGCCGAGCTCGCCCAGGGCAAGCTCGGCGCCCGGCCCTTCGCCGTCGTCCGAGGGCGCGCCGACCTGGTCCTGGACGCGGACGAGGACGGGCCGGGCGCCGCCACCCTGGTCCGGGCCGAGGGTGGCGACCTGTTCGGCTTCGGGGCCCGCGAGGCCGTGCTGCGCGCCGTCCGGGGCCGGACCGCCGACCGCACCCCCTTCGGTGCACCGCTGAGCGCCGCCGAGCTCTGCGTCGCCGTGCGCGAGGCCACCGGGCTCGACGCCGCGCTCACCGGCGACGGCGAGGTCGTCTGCCCCGCCGGTGCCGGATCGGAGGCCGTGTTCGACGTGCTCCTCTTCGCCTGCGGTTGGGAGCGCGGAGCATCCTCGACGACACCGAACGATCCGGCGCGGGACACCGACCTCCGGTTCCGCCCGGTGAGTCCGTAGACTTCCCGCGATTCCCGCCCCATCGAACCGAGGTATCCCGGCTGTGGCCAAGTCGTCCAAGTCCGCCAAGAGCGAGCGTCAGGCGCTGATCGACTCAGCGATGAAGAAGCAGCGCAGCGCGGAGAAGCGTCAGAGCAACCTCATCGTCGGGATCGCCGTGCTCATCGGCCTCGGCCTCATCGGCGCCGCGGCCTACCAGCCGATCAAGAGCGCCTTCGACGAGAGCGAGTACGCCGGCGTCGAGATCGCGGAGGTGGGCGCCGCGGCCTCGGTGTGCCAGGACATCACGACGGAGACCGCGACCGACGTCAACAACCACGTGCCGCAGGGCCAAGAGGTGACCTACGACTTCGCCCCGCCGGCCTTCGGACCGCACTGGAACGTCGCCGGGGTCGCCCCGGCGCCCTTCACGGACAAGTTCTACGACGCCGACGACCGCCCGCCGCTCGAGGCGCTGGTGCACAACCTCGAGCACGGCTACACGATCCTCTGGTACGACGAGACCGTGGCCGACGACGCCTCTCAGATGAGCCAGATCCGGGCGATCGCCAAGAAGTTCGACCTCGACGACACCAACTTCCGGCTGAAGTTCATCGCCGCGCCGTGGACCTCCGACGACGAGGACGGGGCGGCCTTCCCCGACGGTCAGCACGTCGCCTTCACGCACTGGAAGGGCGACGAGACTCAGTCCACCGGGGTCACCCAGTACTGCTCGGAGACGAGTGGCGCCGCCCTGGAGAGCTTCATGGCGGAGTACCCGTACACGGACGCCCCGGAGGCCGGCGCGATCTGAGTCTGATCCACCGATTCACGCCTGCTGCGCGCCCGCGTGGTCGGCCCTCCTTCGGGTTCTTCGTGGTCGGTGGGGCGCCCGCACGCGTAGTCGACCGGGTCTCGCCGTCAAGGATCTCGCTGCGCTCGACCGCTGCGCGGTGCCTGCGGCATCCGTTGACTGCGAGCCTCTCCC
>NZZG01000027.1 GCA_002698575.1 Pimelobacter sp.
ACCTGCAACGACCTCCAAGTCGCTCAGGCACGCCGCCAAACTGTGGGCTGATTCTCTGCCCAGATGCCGATTTAAGTCAGACGCATAGCAAGGACGACCGAGAGCGCCGTCGGCTGATCAGCGGCTGCTGACGGCGTGGCCGGCTGGTTGCCGCCCAGCAACGCACAGTCAGGTGTTGCCTTATTAGGTAACACTTGGCACCCTCGAGAGGGTGATGGATCAAGACACTCAGGCGGTCATTGAACGTCTGACCGACGCGCTCGCCACAAGTGGGCTCTCGTTGAGGCGATTCGCGCACGCCCTGGGAACGTCTCCATCCAGATTTTCGGCCTACCGGTCGGGGCAGACCGCTCCATCTGCGGCATTCCTGCTGCGAGCAGAACGAATCGCAGCGGCACTGTCTGAGGCTCGCCGGGACAAGATCCCCAGTTCGATCGATGCCATCGACGCGCTGCGTCGTGCCGCGAAGAGGGGAGATGAGGACTGGACATACGCTCTGGCCCTGGAACTGCGAGACCGACTCCACGACATCCTTGCGCGGCACCGTGAGCTCGCCGCAGCCTGGGAGGCGCAGCCTCCTGCAGTTGAACCACGTTGGAAGGCGTTGAGCGCCGCATTCGTCGGCCATGAGTTCAACAACGCCGGCCTTACAGCCCCCAAGTGGACCGATGTGGAACGTCTGGATGAGGAATGGGTCCTCGACACGCCGCGGCTCACCGAGGCAGAGATCAAGCAGCAGACTCCTGACTGGCTCGCAGAGCGCAACATCTTCATCGCTGCCAAGGATCTGATCACCGCGTGAACCGTGGGCCAGTACTGCTAGAGCTTGACGCTGAGCGGATGCGGTCTCTCCTCGCCGAACTGCACGAGCGGCTGAAGGTGCGCGACGTCAAAGCGAGCATCTATCTCGTTGGGGGCGCCGCCATGACTCTCGAGTACGGCCGAGATGGACTCACCCCCGATATCGACGCAGTCATCAGCCACGAAGCTGTCATTGAAGAAGCGCGAGCGCTCAGTTGCCGTAGGGAGTGAGGAGCTGGTCGACAGGTGCGAAATCGTCAGTGAGTACGGGCGCGTCGCCGATCCAGGCGCGCAACTCTGCACCTGTCAAGTGGTCCCATCCTGTCCCCCTGGCGGTCAGTCGCTCAGTCAGCGTCTCGCTGTCAACAGGGGCCGCGGAAGCGACGAGGACGAAGTTGCCACCGTCCTCCCCAGCGAGAGCGGCTGGAGCAGCGAGCAGAGTGACGTGATCGAACTCAGTCGCGGCCGTAGCAATGGCTGCTCGAACGAAGGCGAGCCGACCGTGGTCGATGATGTTCATCAGGTAGATGCCGTCAGCATTGAGCACGCGCCGGATAGCCCTAACGGCCTCGATCGTGGTGAGGTGCCACGGCACGCTGACACCCCCGAATGCGTCCCCGACGACAATGTCGAACTTGGCGGTTTCGAGGTCGTCGAGCATGAGCCGGCCGTCGCCAACCCGGACGTCGATGCCGTCGCCCAGATCCAGACCGAGCCGCTCGGTGTCCACTTGGACTACTCCGGCGTCGATCTCAGATACCAGACTGCTTGAGCCCGGCCGCACCTCGTCGAGGTAGCGCGGAATCGTCAGCCCTCCGCCTCCGAGATGGTAGGCCGTGACTGGTTCACTCGGCGCGAAGGCGGTCTCGATGACCGATGCCATCGCCTGCGAATACGTGAAGTCGAGGTACGTCGGGTCCTCGAGGTCGACGTAGGAATGTCGCACCCCATCGAGGAGCAAGATCCGCCCGGTGTCGCGCTTGGGATCAACCTGCACCGCCAGGCAGTGGTAGTTCGTCTCCACGTCGCAACCGCCGGGGACCACCACCGAAGCCGCACCGGCGAGGACGACGACCCCAGCGGCCCGCATCCCACCCCTGCGGCCACCGCCGCCCAACGCTTGCACCAGGACCGACGCCAGAACGAGGGCGATGCCTAGCCCGACCAAGATCCCTGTAACGGACACACGGGAGATGAGCACGAATCCGGTCACCACGGTGCCCGCGATCGCGCCGACCGTGCCGATGGCCGAGAGACGCCCGACCACTGTGCCTGTCTCGCGAAGGCTGGTGAGACGCAGCTTGGTGGCGACCGGAGTGACAGCCGATAGCAGTGCCCCCGGCACGAGGAGGGTGAGTGTGGCCGCGAGCAGGAGGAGACCGGCCTCGCCGGTGGCCGCAGCGCCCCGAACCAGGAAAGGTGTCGAAGCCACTGCCACACCGGAGATCCCGAGCAACGGCCCGATCAACCGTCGAGCGGGCACGAGGTCTGCCGCATGCCCTCCCGCCCAAGAGCCCACCGCAATAGCGGTCAGGGCAACGCCGATCACAAGCGTGCTTGTCTCCAGGGTCAGACCGTAGTGCGGAGCCAACAGCCTCAGAGCAACGATCTCCACAACCAGCACGGCGGCCGAGGACCCGAACACGAGGGCTGCGGCAGTCCGAGACCCTAGTCCCGTATCCACCTCGACGGCGGCCTCACGGGGATTCTTGCGACCGGGCGCTGTCATCGAGGCCGGCCGGGGCGTTGCCTGCTGCCCGGGCTGTTCCAGGCCACGCGGTCCGTTGAGAGTGACGTGGTCCTGGGACGATCACATTCCATCTTGGTCGGGATCTCCTGGACGCGGAAGCGGGCGGACATCGACAAGTGTGACAGTCCACCGCCCGCGTCTGGCACTCGGGAATGCCCAGTGCGGGCAGCATTGCGAGGCACTTATGCGCCGTCCGGCTGTCTTCAGAGCCATCGCCAAGGTGCAACATTGACCTCGATCGAGGTCCGCAGCTGCCCGTCTTGCGGTGCCATGGCGAGGTGGGGAGCCGCGACTCCGACCGCGTCCTCCTGCCCTGGCGCGGCAGGCGCGATAACAGATAGGTGTCCTGTTCTAGCGATGGCCCGACGTGCAGCGATGCCAGCTCAATGTCCGGGATTCGGACTTGGACAGGCTCGATGAGAACCCGGCCCACTCCCTTCGCAATCTGTGCCGGAAGGACGAGACCTCCCTCCAAGGAGCCTCAGCCGGGGAAGGCGATGATTGATTTCGCCCGAGCGGTGACGCCCCTCGGTGAGCCACCGATGAGCGAAAGTGACCTGGCTGTCTAGTCATTCAACTTCGAGCAGTCCGGGTTCACCGGCGGCATCAACTGGTCTCGGAACTTTGACCGCGCCTGGCACAGGCTCGCCGATGTCAACCGGTCATCCACCAGCCCGCGCTCATGATCTACGGCGATCGCGAGCCCGTAGCCTAGGTCGAGGATCTTGCCGAGTTCGTCTTCACCGTGTGAATCGGCCTGATTGCGCAGGTCAGAGGCTTGTGGCGTGCTCCTAGTCCGCGCTTACCCCTCGACGCGCCACCCGAAGCCCGTTCTTATGCCACGAACCGTCATCAAACCGAGGAGACCGTCGTATGAGCACGTCCACCTCGGCAGCACTGTGCGACCAACTGGTCTACGCGGCCATCGCTGTCTTCGTCATCGCGATGCTGGTCTACGCCGCCGAGGCTGCGCGGCGTGCCTCGCCTGGGACCACGGCCTTGCGGAGCGTGCTCGTGTCGTTCCGTGCGCCAGGGGATGCGGTGCCCACCACACGCCACGACGAGGGGTCAGACCGGCCCTACCGCACGCGGCGTCTCAGGGCGACCGCGATCAGCGTGACCAACTTGGGGCTTCTGCTGAACTTCGGCGCCGTCGCCGCCCGTGGTTTTGCGGGCCAACGCGCGACCTGGGGAAACATGTACGAGTTCGTGCTGGTCGCGGGAGTGGCAGCTGGAGCAGCTTTCCTCGTCTTCTTGACCAGACAACCCGCCCGCGAACTCGAGGTCTGGATCGTGCTGGCGCTGGGTCTGGCGGTGACCCTGCTCTACACCCCTGTCGATTTGCTCGCGCCGGTCCTCAACTCCTACTGGCTGGTCATCCACGCGGCTGCAGCAATGACGTCGGGCGGTGTCTTCACCGTAGGTGTCGTCGCGGCTGTACTCCTACTAGTTCGCAGCCGCGCCGACCGAAGGACCGTGCCGGGTGGGACGCGACGCGGCTACGCGGCCACCCTTCCGTTGGCCGAAACCCTGAGCCGCGTCAGCCACACAGCTCACATGTTCGCCTTCTCTATCTGGACCTTCGCCGTCACCTGGGCTGAAAACTCGTGGGGTCACCACTGGGGCTGGGACCCCAAGGAGCCCTGGGCCGTTCATCACCTGGGTGCTCTACGCGGCCTACCTGCACGTCCAGGCGACCCCGAACTGGCGGGGGAGCAAGGCGTCATGGTTCGCCATCGCCAGCTACACGGCGTTCATCCTCAACTTCTTTGGCGTCAACATGTGGATCCCGGGGCTGCACTCCTACGCCGGGGTGTGAGTGACGATCATGGCCGGCGCTCGTGCGCGCCGATCCGGCGGCTCCCGAAGCTGGCGACGTGATGACCCAGTATCGAACCTCGTGGGTCGTGGCAATTGTCGGCGCGCTTTGGTTGTGCGTGATCCTCGTCGGTTTCGTCCCGTGGCACCCGGTGCCTGGCGGCACTCAGTCACTCCCGGAACCGAGCCGCTACTTCTCAGAAGGTGACATCGACCGCGGCGAGGAGTTTGCTCGCGAGGCTCGTGTCTGGCAGCTGTCCTCACTTGCGGTGTCCCTCGTGTTCGTGGCCCTGCTCGGTTTTACGCGCCTCGGCGCGGCGCTGATGGACCGTCTGCGTGGGCCATGGTGGACGCGAGTGCCGCTGGCCGTGATCACGATCGCGGTAGTTGGCCGGGTGGTGACACTGCCGTTCGCCATCGCCATGCGCCGGCATCGACTGGATTTCGAGCTTGCGCGGGGATCGTGGGGCGGGTTCGCGGTCGACGTCGTCGTATCGGAGCTGGTGGAGATGGCGGTGGCCTCTTTCGGTCTCCTCGTCGTGGTCGGTGCGGCGCGCAGATGGCGCCGAGCGTGGCCCGCAGTAGCTGGCGGCGTCCTCGCGCTGTCGGTGGGTGTGGGCTCCCTCCTGTACCCCGTCGTCGTCGAGCCTCTGTTCAACTCGTTCTCCTCGCTGCCCGAAGGGCCGCTGCGCACCGAGGTCCTCCAACTGGCTGACCGCATGGACGTCAATGTCGACGACGTGCTGGTCGCCGACGCATCGCGGCGAACCACCACGATCAACGCCTACGTGTCCGGGTTCGGCCCAACCCGGCGAGTGGTCGTCTATGACAACCTCGTCGATGACCTCGGGGAGCCGGAGACTCTGTCGGTCGTGGCTCACGAGCTCGCCCATGCCAAGAACCCGGACGTGCTGATCGGGACCTCCTCCGGTGCTGCAGGCCTCCTGCTCGCCACAGGACTGCTTGGACTGGTCCTGCGTCGACGTCCGCAGGGAAATGGACTCGCCGACGCGCGCGCTGTTCCGCGTGTGCTGGCGCTGGTCGCCGTGGCGAGCGCACTTGTGAGTCCGGTGGAGGCAGCCATCAGCCAGCGGATCGAGGCTCGCGCCGACGTCGAGGCCCTCCAGGTCAGTAGCCCTGCCGCATTCATCGCGCTGCAACAGGAGCTGGCGCGGCGCTCTGCCGCGGACCTCACACCGCCAGCGTGGTCCCAGTTCTGGTTCAGCACCCACCCGACAACTCTCGCCAGGATCGCGAATGCGGAGCGGCAGGCAGCCGAGTGAGGTTGGGACCGAACCGGACTCTCATCGCGACGGGCGGAGAAGGGCCAGGGTAAGGGTTCACTGCAGCCGTCGACGGCTTGGTCTTCCTGGGCGCGATCCGTCGTTCGACGTCACGGCCAGTCCGCCGCGTGTGGATCTCCACGGGGGCTGGGGCCTTCCTCGCGGGGTGCTTCGACTTCATGATCCTCGACGCCGTGCTCGCTGCTCTATACGACGGACGGCCGCGTCGACCAGGAGTACATCAAGGAGCACTCGGTGCCGTTCGGCGAGTATCTCCCGTGGCGTCCAGTGATCGAGGGTTGGTGGGAACAGTTCAGGTCCATCCGGCGCGACGTGCTCCCCGGGTCCGACCAAGGGCCGATGGAGATCGGCGGCGTGATTGTGGCCAACGCGATCTGCTTCGACATTGCCTACGATGCCGTGGTGGTGCGCCAGGTTCAAGACGGTGCGCAGGTCGTCGTCGTACAGGCGAGCAACGCGACCTTCTTCGGCACCTCGCGACTCGAGCAACAGCTGAGAATCACTCGTATCCGTGCGGTCGTGAGCGGCCGCACCGTGGTCGTGGCCGCTCTGAACGGTCTCACCGCCGTCATCGGACGCGACGGTTGAGTCCGTGCAATCCTCGCTGCTTCCTCACCCGACGTACGCCGAACTGACGCGCCGCTCGAGTCCGGGCTGACACCCGCCGTTCGCTGGCAAGGTCCTATGACGGTGCTGGTCGTGCTGGGAGGAGCGGGGGCGTTCCTCGTTGCTGCCCGGGACCTCACAGACGATCGCGCACCCGCCCTTGAGGTCGCGCTAGGTCACGATGCCCTCGCACAAGATTCACGACTTTGAGCGGCTTTCGTTCGCCTCTGCAAGCTTGCGCAGCTTCTCGTTGTATGCCGCGAGCTGTTCACCGTTCGTGCGTGTCTCGGATCGGTCGAAGCGGCGCCGCTCCCTGCGGTCGGCATGCACCCACAGGACGATCAGCGCGCCGGCCATGATCGCCAGCGGGTAGTCGCCTAGGGCCCAACCGATTGCGGCGCCGAACTCTTGGTCGGCCAACGGATCTCGACCCCACGACCGACCGAGGGCGACGAACCAATCTTCCGCGAGCACCTGGTTGCTCGCCATCAGCGACACCGAGAACAAGGCGTGAAAGCCGAAGGTCACCATGATGATGAGCGCACGAAGTGGATATGGAGGACGCTCCGGACCGGGGTCGATGCCGATGAGGGAGTTGGCGAAGAGATACCCGGAGAGCAGGAAGTGACCCACCATCAGTACGTGGGCAGTGTGAGACTCGAGCGAGAGCTGAAGGAGGGAAGAGTAGTAGAAGACCACGAGACTGACGATGAAGAGGCCGGCGGCGACGATGGGGGTGCCCAGAATCTGCGCAGGCAACGACAGGACGACGCGCTGGAGCCATTCTCGTGGTCCGGCCGATCCGTCATCGCGGCGGCGCAGCGTGCGGAGCGCCAAGGTTATCGGAGCTCCGAGCACGAGGAACGCCGGCACCGCGGTAGCAACCGTCATGTGCTGCACCATGTGCATGCTGAAGAGGACGCGGCCGTAAGCCCCCGGCGCTCCGTTCGTCGCCCAGATCAGCAGCAGCCAACCGACCAGCCAGGCTGCGGTCCGCACGATCGGCCAGGTGTCACCACGTTTACGCATCCGACGAACGGCGAGGAGGTAAAGGCCGATCATGAACAGCGCGATCAGCAACCAGAGCGTGTCGAGGCTCCATTGGGTGAACCACTCGGCCGCGCCGAGCTCAGGTGGAAGGGCGCTTCCGATCAACGTCTCAGCGGCGGTGTACGGCTCGGTGACCGCGAGAGCAGCCTCGGGATTGGTGCGACTCAGAGCAACGCCAGCGCCCGTCGCGCCCGCCAGGACGGCTGCTTCGATGATCGCGAGTCGCAGGAATGCATTCCTGCCGCCCTCGGCGAGCAGGTTCACCAAGCGATGGCGCTGCCACCAGCCGAGCCCGCCCACCACGAGAAGAGCAGAGGACTTGAGGACCAGCATCGCGCCGTACGTCGACCAGATGCCAGAGATCTCCTGAACCCGGATCGCCGCACCGAAGAGCCCGGACGATGCCACGACCACGAGGCACCATCCCGCCAGCTTGGAGTAATGGCGCACCGCGACCGCGAGATGTGTACCGAGGGCTCGTCGCGACATGACCAGCGCAAGCAGCCCGCCGACCCACGCCGACACCGCTACAAGGTGGAGAAACTGAAGATCGACGGCGATGTCGTGAAGGAGGGTCCCGGCAGCGTGGCCGGTGAGCGACATCGACCACAGCCCGGCCAGCGAGATGAGCACCAGGACGCCGATTCCCGTTGCAGTCCGGACCAGGAGACCACCCATGGCCACCAGGGACGCGAGACCTGCTCCCGCCAACAGGTAGCGACCAAGCTCGAAGTCGGTACCGAAGAAGACGGCCTGCTCGACGAAACCTGGTGCGTCGACCCGGGCGCCTGACGCATCCGAGTAGGTCAACGCGACCATGGCGATGCTGGTCACGGCCCACACAACAGCAGTGATCGTCGCCTGGGCGACCATCCGACGCCGCGCGCCGGTCAGCTCGTCGGGACGGTCGATCTGGTCGGCGGGTGCGCAGAAGGCCGCCACGACGAGGAGGCCGAGCGTGACGGCGGCGGATAGGTCCCGGAGGCCCTGCACGAGAGGTAGCCCGACCCGGGTGAACGCTCCGGCCTCGGGCAGCCCTGGCACGCCAAGGGGCGCCAGGCCGCCGGTAGCCCAGAGCAGTGAGGCCGCGGTCGCAGACGGCACCAGCACGATGGTGGTGCCCAGCGCCATCCGCTTCATTCCGAGCGCCCCAGTCGTCGGAGCCCCACGATCACCAACAGCCCCAGGAGCAGGAAGACGCCAGCGGGCACGAACCACGTGGAACCCCCGTCGCTGGACAGCGTGGCGGGTTCTTCCTGGGTGGACTCCGGCACAGCGTCGACAGGCGCTGAGGGCCTGGTATTCGAAGGCTCAGACGGGCTGCCTTCCGCAGGAGCAGGGGGTGTCGTCGGCGCTGGCACGCCGCCCGCGACCTCGAACTGCGTTGACCCGGCGATCGGGTGGCCGTCCGACGACGTGACACGGTAGTTGACCACCCATTGCTCGCTGGCCGCCGACGGCGTCAATACTGACTCAGGGACTGCTGCGACGACCTCGCCGCCTTCGCGACCAACGCTGAGGGCGAGACGCCCCTTGCTGCGGCCGTCGATCGCCAACGATACGGCGCTCAAGCGTGTGCTGATCTCCTCCGTGAAGGTGAGCCTCACCTCGACGGGGGGCGCTTCGACACGGCTCCCTGCTTCAGGGACAGTGGCGATCAGGTCGGTGTGCGCCTGCGCCGGTGCAGCGAGTGCCATCACAACGAAGCCGATCGCGAGCCCGCACCAAACCGCGCCGGTCGCAAGCCTGGAACGCCTACCGTGGACCAAAACCGTGGCCATGCAATCTCCTCAAGTGGAACTACTATGCTTGAGCGTAGTCGAGGGAGGGGCGAGCACGCACACTCAGCAGGCGTCGACACTCAGGGGGTACGCGATGGGCGCAGGACACGGGCACGGCCACAGTGCGGCATCGGCAGGAGGACGACACCGATGGCGGTTGGCGGTCTCCTTCGGCATGGTCGCCACGTTCTTCGTCGTCGAACTCGTCGTAGGTCTGGTCTCGGGATCTCTCGCGCTGATCTCTGACGCCGGCCACATGGCTGCCGACGTGGTCGCCCTCGGATCGGCGCTGCTCGCCACCAAGTTCGCCGCCCGACCTGACACCACAGGTCGACGCAGCTACGGTTCCTATCGCGCCGAGATCTTCGCCTCTGGGCTGACTGTGCTGATCATGCTTGGTGTGTCGGTCTACGTCGTGATCGAGGCAGTGCGACGCCTCGGCGAGAGCCCGGAGATCGGCACCGGCCCCGTGCTGCTCGTCGGGATCCTTGGCTTGGTCATCAACCTGGTCTCGATGGTGCTGCTGCGTGCCGGTGCGCAGGAGTCTCTGAACGTCAAGGGCGCCTACTACGAGGTCATCGCTGATGCGGCGGGGAGCGTGGGAGTGATCGTCGCCGCGATCATGGTCGCGGCGACGTCCGAACCTATCTGGGACACAGCGATCGCTCTGGCGATCGGAGTCTTCGTCGCGCTGCGAGCCATCGTGCTGGGACGACAGGTCCTCGCCGTGCTTGGACAGCACGTGCCGGAGGGTCTCGACATCGAGGCCGTAGCGCAACAGTTGGCAGCGCTGCCGGGAGTCGCCGACGTCCATGACCTCCATGCCTGGACTCTTACGTCAGGGATGAACGTCGCCACTGCCCACCTAGTGCTCGACCCGGACACGGAATCCCAGACTGTTCTAGAAACTGCGCAAAGGATCCTGCGCAGCGACCACGCGATCGAGCACGCCACGCTGCAAGTGGAGAATCGTCCGACGCGAGCGTGCGACGAGGTGACGTGGTGAGCGATAGGCTCCAGGTCTGCTTGCCAGACAACCGACGTTGGAGCCCCGCAGCATGAAACAGTTCGGCCAACTCGAAGCCGCTGACATGGAGCGGCTATGGGACTGGGACCTGCCGGCATCGGTCCGGATGGTCCTCGAGGATCTCGAACGCGAGCGCGACATCGCCTACACCACGGTCATGACCGTGCTCGACAACCTGCACAGCAAGGGATTCGTACGCCGGGAGAAGGACGGCCGCGCCTACCGGTATATCGCAACCATGACCCGCGAACAGCACACGGCGGGCCTGCTCGAGGAGGTGCTCTCGGCGAGCAGCGACCGCGAGTTGGCGCTGCTCCACTTCGTCGGGCAGATGTCGACCGAGGAGATCACTGAACTGCGCGCGGCTCTAGCCAACTTGGACGAGGGCGATCGGTGAGCGCCCCACTTGTTCTGATCGCCTTCATCGCGCTGGCCTCGACAGCGGGCCGTACGTTCCTGCTTCGCGCGTCCTGGGTTCAGACGTCCCCGCGGTGGGGCATCTGGGCCTGGCAGACGCTGACTGTGGCCATCGCCTCGGCCATCGTGCTGGTTGCGGTGACGGTGGCTATCCCCTTTCTTCCGATTCGCTCCTACCTCGCCGAGATCGCACGGATCACGCCGCTGCAGCTCGACGCGCACTACAACACTCCGGGCGGTCCCTGGGTGGCCGCCGTCGCTCTCCTTGCCGCTGCCGCGATGGCGGGCAGGGTGGTTGCGCTGTCGGCCTTCAATGTCATTCGGGCAGGCCGTGAACGTCGATCGCAACTCGACAAGCTGGCCCTGGTGGGTGAGCGTCATCCAGATGGCTACGTGGTGATCGAGCACCGTATCCCTCTCGTGTACTGCCTGCCAGGACGGGGCCGTCGAGTCGTGGTGACGAGCGGTGCTCTTAGCCTGTTGAGCGCTCACGAGCTCAAGCTGGTCCTGGCTCATGAGCGGACCCACCTGCGGGCGCGGCATGATCTGGCCTTATCGTTGACCGATGCGCTCGCGCGTACCTTCGTGGGGCTCCGTGTCTTCGAGGACGCGCGTGCCCAGATCACCACCCTGGTGGAGATGCAGGCTGATGACGCTGCCCGCGCGATGGGTGATCGGCGGGCCATGGCCCGCGCTCTGGTTCTGCTGGCCGTTGGTGGGCAAGGGGCGACGGCGGACGTCGGTGGGAGCGCGGCGGCCCGCGTCCGGCGACTCTCTTCCTCGGGGCTCGTCCTCGGCCGGCGACGGGGGGCGGCGGTCGCTCTCGCGAGTGTCCTCCTGCTCGCTGCGCCGATCGGGTTGGCTCTCGCACCGGCCATCGAGGCCGCGGCGTTCGACTGCTGCGAAGCCGGCTTGTAGCCGGACCGCGCACTGGCTCCATGTGCGTCACGCGACCTCCGGCCACGGGTTGCGACGGCATCCCTCGAGGCTGTAGGTCTGCTGGAGCATCACCGGCGCGGGTTCTCGCGGCCCAGGACAGGAGACGTGGGCCTCGCCGAGCACATGCCCTACTTCGTGGTTGACGAGATAGCGGCGGTAGCTGGTCAAGTACGAGCGATAGTGCGGCACGCCGAACGCCCACCGGCGGGCGTTCAACACCACCAGGGCGCCGTTGCGGCACGACACGCGCCCGCGGGTCGCCAGCGGAGCACACAGGCGATCGGTGGTGTCGGGAGATGCCACGAGGATTCGGAGGTCTTGTCCGGAGTCGACGCGACGGAAAGTCGTCCCGCGCACGGCGATCCATCCTCGGTCGTCCCGCAGTGTGTCGTCCACAATCGAGGCGGTGGAGCGCGGAGAAAATGGCAGCCCACGTTCGATCTCGACGGTGTAGGAGAGGGCAGACGGGTCCTCCGAAGATCCGCCGCCGTCGACGACATCGAAGGTCCCAGGACCCGACGACGGGATCAACTCCCGCTCCGGCCGCTCGGGCGACGGTGATGTCGGCTTGGTCGTAGCTGGGCTTGTCACGTCCGGAAAGTCGGGCGGTCGCGGGGATTGGGGCTCTGTGATGACCGTCGGTGCCGCGTAGTCGCCGGGCGTGTCCGCCGGGAGAGTCCGCTCCGGAGGGGAGGAGTAGGACCTCTCGATTGCGACTCCGGCGGCGAGAGCGATCCCCAGGACGAGCAGCCCGACAGCGCCGACGGAAGCCGAACACCGCGTGCGTGCTCGGTGCCGACCTCCGACTGCCGCGTGGGCTCTACGGGTCACTCCGGGCTCGGCGCCTCGGCGATGGCGCATTCCACCAGCGCGCTCATGGTGGAGTAGGTGAGGGGCCCGATCACGCGCGCTGCGATCCGGCCGGCGCGGTCTAGGACGACCGTGCTGGGTACAGCCGCGGAGGCGAGTGCCCCACCGAAAGCGAGGAGCGCCTCCGCGCTGTCCTCGGCCGCCACGCTGGGATAGGGGACTGAGAACTGCCTCTCGAACGCCCGGGCGGCGTCTGCGTTGTCGCGCACGTTGATGCCGACGCATGTAGCGCTTTCGCGGGTCTCGTTCGCCAGTCGAACCAGTTCAGGAGCTTCGGTGCGACACGCGCCGCACCACGATCCCCAGACGTTGTAGACCGCGACCTGCCCGAGTAACTCGTCGCTGTCGAAAGCATCACCGCTGAGCAAGCTCCCCTGAAACCTCGTGATGCTCATCCGCTCACCGGGTGCGAACTCCTCGATGACCCTGCCGGCCGACGAGGTCTGTGACCCGGTGGTCGGAGGCGGGCCGTCGCGCGCGACGGGAACCCAGCCACCGCCCACGACGACCAGCGTGGTTAGGAGCACGAGAGCCAGATTGCGCAGGCGACTCGGTGTGCGGTCTTCCTGGCTCATTCCACTCCGTCCGGGCAACTACTAGCAATCATAGTAAGTCATCGTTGGTCCCCGCGTGCCCGTGCGGTACGAGGTCATAGGGGAGTCGACCAGCCCCCGACTACGACCTGCAGTTGGGCGATCAGCTGGCCCCAGATTCCCGACACCTGCAGAGTGCCGATCGTGATCAGTACGGCCCCGCCGGACCGGGCGATCGTGCGGCCGTGCTCGCGGGCCCAGGTGAAGGCGCGCAACGTGCGGCTGAGCGAGGATGCAGCCAGCAGGAACGGGATGCCGAGGCCGAGGCTGTAGGCAAGCGACAGCAGCGCCCCGCGGCCGGCCGTGGCCTCGCTGGTGGCGAGAGCCAGGACGGCTGCGAGCGCAGGCCCGATGCAGGGTGTCCACCCGATTCCGAAGACCACCCCCAGCAGTGGAGCCCCGGCGAGTCCGACGCGAGGACGGAAACGCGGCTGAGCGGTGCGGTTCAGGAAGGGGATCCATCGGCCGGCTCCGGCGAACACGAGACCTAGCATGATCGTGATGACGCCGGAGACTCGGACTACCTCGTCCTGGTAGCGCACCAGTTGCGAGCCGAAGGCGCCGAAGATGGCTCCGTAGCTCGTGAAGACGACGGCGAATCCGGCGACGAAGAGCAGAGCTCCGGCGACCGCCCGGGCCCTGCCGCTAGCGGCCTCTCCTCGAAGCTCACGCGTGATCGAGGAGTCCTCGCCCGCCACCCCCGCCACGTAGGAGAGGTAGCCCGGCACCAGTGGGAGCGAGCACGGGGTGAAGAACGAGAGGAGACCCGCGGCGATGGCGATCGGCGCCGCGACGAGCAGCGACCCCGAGAGGACCGCTTCCTGGATGCCCTCCATCAGATCAAGGTCGACCAGTAGGACCAGAACTCCACGCCGATGAGGATGATCACGACGCCGAAGGCGACGAGCAGGATCACCGCGTGCCACTCGATCGTGACCCGAACGACGGCGGAGCAGGCAGCCGCAGCGCCGAATGCCCCGGCCGCAAGGTTGCGCAGCGTCACGTAGAAGAACACCGGAATCACGACCGCCCAGACCACCATGCAGTAGGGGCAGAGAGCGCCGATGACATATAGGCTCTGCGAGATGAGCCACCCGACGAACGCCAGCCCTAGGACTGCGCCGACCTGCAGGGCGATCCAGTACCAGCGGGCCAGGCTCGCGCCTGCGAGGAGAGCCGCCCCGGTGGTCATGAGGATAGCGAAGGCCGCCACCCCGATCAGCGGATTCGGGAAGCCGAATAGCTCAGCCTGATCGGTTTCCATGATCGAGCCACAGCTCAGCACAGGATTCAGGCTGCAGCTCGGGACATAGTCAGGGTCCGCGATCAATGCGATCTTCTCGACCACCAACACAAAGGCGGCAGCGAAGCCTGCTGCGCCGCCCAGCAGCAGCAACCACGCGAGTGACCTGTCGCGACCTCCGATCGGTCGGGCGTCGCTCACTCGGCCAGTGCCGCGTCGAGCACCTCGTTGAAGTCACCGACCGTCTCGGGGAGGAACGGCTCGCCGTTGATGAAGAAGGTCGGCGTGCCCTCGACGCCCAGCTCGATACCGTCGTCGACGTCCCTCTGAACTCGGGCGGCCACCTCAGGGTCGGCGTAGTCGGCATCGAACTGGGCCATGTCGAGTCCGAGATCCTCGGCATAAGTCCGGAAGAGGTCGTCGGCCGGTTCCCGGCTCTCACCCCAGCTCGCCTGGGTCTCGAACATCATGGTGTACATGTCCTCGAGCCGGCCCTGGCGCGCGGCAGCCTCTACCGTGCGGGCCGCCCGCTCGGAGTTGAAGTGACTCGGCAGCGGGAAGTAGCGCATCACGAACGTCACGTCGCCGGCATACTGCTTGCGCATATCCTCGACGACGGGGAAAGCGGCCCGGCACGCCTCGCACTCGAAGTCGAGGAACTCGACGAATGTGACATCTCCAGCTGCATCCTCGCCCAGCACGTGACTGTCGTCGCGGACCAGCGCCGACGTCTGCTCTGGTGTTGACGCGACCACAGGGCCGCCCTCGTCGTCACCGCTGAGGGCGAGAAACGACACGATTCCTATTACCATTGCTAGCGCGATGGCCAGCGACACCTTGGTCTGAACTCTCATGCACGCTCCTCAATCGGGCCTGTTGCGGCGACGCAGGCTCTCTACTGGCCGCCATAGTAGACGGTGCCAGGTGGAGACAGAGACAAGCTGGTCAACCCGCCGCTGTCGAGACAGCGGCGCAATCTAGCCAGGCTCCGTCGTCAGCTTGAAAACAGCAGGAGCAGTCCGCCGCTGGTGAAACCAACCATGGCGAGCAAGAGGGGTAGTTGCCCCGTGAGTTGATGGCGCACTGGGAGCAGGTGAAGCGCACGCTCGTGGGCGACGATCGCTGCCGTGATGTGCCCGAATACGACCGCGCCTACCTTGATGTTGGCGAGCAACGTCGGGTGGTACGCCAAGTAGGTGATGTCGCTCCAGTTCGTCGTACCGAGATAGTCCGACCCGTCGCTGAATGGGTCGCTTGCCTGCTGGATGGTCCGCGACCCGACCTCGAGGAAGTAGTTGAGGTAGTGGGCGACGACGTAGCCGACGACGATGGGCACGATCGAGTGGGCGAAGGCGTTGGGAAGGTCGCGCCGTCGTTGCTCAGGTCCGACGCCGGTCAGGACGCAACCGAGGGCGATAATCGCCATGGCGCCGAGACAGAAGGCGACGAGAGTTACGTTGTTGATCAAGTTGCCGTTGATCTGACTGCCCTGCACAAACGACACGTACGTTGGTGAGTCACCGAACGAGTCGTAGCCGGTGCTGCCGAACAGCACCCCCACCACGCCGATCAGGCCGGGGCGCGGCTCGATGCTCGAGAGGTTGGCCAGAGGGCTCGTGACGATCAGTCGTCCCTCGCGCACCGCCCACACCGAGGCTTTACCCACCAGAGTGGAGTAGACCTCGAACGGGTCGGCTCGAGCGTAGAATCCGCTACCGAAGAGGGCCCCGCCGACGACCATGACGCCCACGTATACGGCGAACCACAGACGGACCGAACTGAGCTCGGTCGAGGACCGCGAGACCAGCTCGAGCCAGACGAACGCGAAGATGCCGAGCGCGGCGGGCCAGTACCCGAGGCGCTCGGGGTAGCGGTACAGGCCCTCGTCGGGCACTCCGCCAGCCGCGCGGGCAAAAAGCATGTTAATGGTGCGGACGGGACTGATCGCCTTGTAGAAGGGCCCGAAGAGCAACGACATCGGCACGATGCCGACCCACAACCAGACGTAGACGATGCCGAAGAACGGGTTGATAATCTGCTCGACGCCGAAGACCGCGACCGTCACGGTGTATAGAAAGACGACCATGCCGAGGAGCCGCAGAGCGATCGGGAACGCGGGGTAGGAGAGGAGGCGGTCAAGCGCGGCCGGCACCGGATGACCGTCGGTGGCTGCGTAGCGCGGACGCCGCCAGGCAAGTGCGAGAACTGTAAAGGAGACGATGAGCGCAGCGACCGCGCCGGCTACGGCCAGGCCCAGGGAGATCGGGAGGTCCTGCTGTCCGCCGAGGCCATGAGCGGTCAGGTCCACGCTCACGAGACCTCGAGTTCGACGACCGGCCCCTCGAAAGGTTCGTGCAGCTCGATCTCGATCAGGCCCGGGCGGTCGAACTGCAGCTCGATCGGCGCGTTGGTACCGGCCGCGAAACCTTCGTAGGACTCCGGCGAGGAATGCACATGAAACTCGCCCGCCACGTCGGAGGTGACGACGAGGGCGACCGCGCCGCCGCGGTCGACGCTGATCCGTTCGCCTGCGGGTGTGACGGCGCCGTCAGCAACGACGACCTCAATTACCACCGCCTCGTCCACCGGTGCGCTGGTGGGCTGCTCGGCTGCCTCGCTGGTCGGTACCAGGCCCGCGGTGGGACTGCTCGCGGTCGTTGACTGACGAGGCGGATCGCTGGCAACAGTCCCGCCGGGCTCACCATCGCCACCACCGCAGCCGGCGAGGACGAGGGAGAACATGCCGACGAGTGAAGCAAGCAAACGATGGCTCGACACGGAGGTTCCTTTGGGGTTTAGGTGGCTTCACAGACGGCCGGACGACCGCCGCCCCGTGAGAATCTCACGGCCGAGGGTGCCACGGGCAAGGGGGACGGCGAGTAGCCACCTACCTGAGTGCACAACGATCACGCGTCCCCGAGGGGGAGGCATTGGCTCGGGTCAAACGGCTGACCCGCGTCGGGCTTGGCTCTCGGGCCCCACGCGGTGTCGTTGTCGGGTTCGCGAGCACAATTTTTTCTCGCGTCGCCCTTCGGTTTGGCCATCGCCCCGGCACTCGAGGCCTTGGCGTTCGAATGCTGCGAAGCCAGCTCGTAAGACAGGAAGACTGTCGGCTGAGGAATCCTCCCTGACCTCGATTCAATCACCTGCTGCACTGACGCACGTAGTATCGGCCCGCGTGGAGCGACCTCAGGGGGACTGTGCGTGGACCTCCGGCCAGACATCAACCGACAGGAAGCCTGTCCTGTTACTATCGGCATTAGTAAACATGGATGCGCCCGTGGGGCTGACGACGCAGAGGACTGGGTATGACGGGTCGCAAACCGCTCGATGAGAACGTGGGCCGGGACCGACTGGTGGAAGCAACATTGCGCGCCGGCCGTCGACGCGAGCGTCTGCGGATCGCCGGGTTCGTCGCGCTTGCGAGCATCACGGCAGGTGCCGTCATCCTCACCGTGGTGCTTCTCCAGCGAGGCGGCGACAGCGGGGATCTGGACACGTCGGGAGAAGGCGCGCTTCCCTTCGAGGTCGCTGAGTATGACGACCTGTCCAGCGTGCACGTAACGACGCCCGTCGACTATGACCAGAGCCCGCCAGTCGGCGGACCGCACAATCCGATCTGGCTCAATTGCGGGACGTACCCGAATCCGATTCCCAACGAGAACGTAGTCCACTCCATGGAGCACGGCGCCGTATGGATTACTTACGTTCCGACACTCGAGGACGCACAAGTCGTCGCACTGGAAGCAATCACCCCCAGCACGTTCGCGGTACTCTCACCTTACGCGGATCAGGCCTCGCCCATCGTGGTCTCCGCGTGGGGAAGGCAGATGGAAGCAGACTCGGCACGTGACCCGCGCATCTCGGATTTCATCAGCGAGTACCGTCTTGGCGGTGTCGCGCCGGAGCCGGGCGCCTCGTGCGACGGCGCTTCCGACGGCACAATCCCGCTCGACGGGGGTTAGGGGTGGCGCGCGCAGCGTCCCGGGGGCTTGCAACGTCTGGTGGCGATGCACTTGAAGAGACGGTGCCGAACTGGCGACGCGCCACCATCCTCTTGGCTGTGGCCGTGGCGGCCCTTGCAGCGGTGCTACTGGTCACTGTCACGACCCACGACCCAGACGAAGCAGACTCGGCATTTCCGGTCGAAGGAAGCGCGGACGCAGGATTCGCCCGTGACATGCAGGTCCACCACGCCCAGGCAGTCGAAATGGCATTGCTTGTGCGTGATCGCACGACTGATCCAATCATCAGGGCCATCGCCTATGACATCGCAACCGCTCAACAGCAGCAGATCGGTCAGATGTTCGCGTGGCTCGAACTCTGGGGATTGCCGCAGACGAGTACCGATGAACCAATGGCGTGGATGGAACCGAGCATGGAAGCGATGGAACAGTCGGATGGGGAGCACAGTGCGACTCTCAACGACATGACGTTGGCGCCCGACGGGCGGATGCCCGGAATGGCGTCGGCGGAAGATCTTGCACGGCTCAGCGACCTGGAAGGCGTCAGCGCCGAGGAGTTGTTTCTAGCCTTGATGATCCGTCACCACGAGGCTGGGGTCGTGATGGCCGAAGCTGCCGCGACCCTGACCACACAGGCGCCGGTCAGGAAGTTCGCACTGACAGTTGCCGCTGCTCAACGTGCAGAGATCAAACAGATGCTCGCGCTTCAACAAGACCGTACGTCGAGTACACAGAGCAACGGGTAACCGTGCGGCAACTCCGAGTCGGATGAGGTCCGCCTCGGAAGGTGTCCCGGGCTTCTAGACCGCCTGGGCAGCCTCAAGCGAGCCGGCGGCACTCGATGGTTGCGCCGTGTTTGACCCCAGCATTGCGAGAACGGCAACAACGGATTTGCCTCCAGCCATTGGACCGAGGTCAGAGCCGAAGTGGTGCTCCGACGACGCTCGGTCCGCCTGTCTCCGGCCCAGGCGTAGCCGGCGCCTCGAGGGCGTAGGAGTGCTGCGAGGAGGTCGAGAAGTAGTTGATGCCGATGAAGTTGAACCACAGCGTCAGGACTCCGACGCAGGCGAGGATCGCGGCGTTGCGGCCCTTCCACCCGGCGGTCGCCCGGGCGTGGAGGTAGGCGGCGTACACGACCCAGGTGATGAACGCCCAGACCTCCTTGGGGTCCCAGTTCCAGTAGCGCGACCAGGCCTCGTGGGCCCAGATCGGGCCGGTGATGAGGACCGCGAAGGTCCACACCGGGAAGGCGAAGGCGTGCACCCGGTACGCCGTGCGGTCGAGCACTGCGAGCGACGGCACCCGCGACATCGGGCCGGTCGTGGTCTCGCCGACGCGCAGCTTGACGAGGTACATCACCGAGGCGATGCCGCCGAGGGTGAAGGCGCCGGTGGCGATGACGGCCGAGACGACGTGGATCACGAGCCAGTAGGAGTCGAGGGCCTCGGTCAACGGAGCGACCTCGGAGTGCAGCCAGATGACGGCGACCATCAGCACCGAGACGACGAAGCCGGTGACGATCGGGGCCATCCACGCCAACCCGTACTTGCGGAACAGGACGAGGTACATGAGAACGACGAAGAAGCTGCCCGACACGGTGAACTCGTACATGTTGCCCCACGGGACCCGGTTGGGGTCCGCAGCCAGGCCTCGCCCGACGAGCGACACGAAGTGCCCCCCGCACGCGATGACCGTGAGGATCACGCCGAGGCGCCCTAGGAAGTCCACTCGTTGGCTGCGAGCGGCGAGCACGTCGGGGTCGGTCTCGCGTGAAGCGCCTCCCGTGGCGACGGCCACGCCGCCGCCTCCGGACGCGATGCTCTCCTTGGCGACCTTGGGCGCTCGCAGCGAGGCCCACTCGCCGAGATGCACCATCAGGGCGAGGAAGTAGAAGATCCCAGCTACACCGATCGCCTGGTTGCTCAGGGACTCCCACGCGGCGTTAGTCATCGTTTCTCCTCGGTTGGGGGTTGTGTGTGTGTGTTCGGGTACCCGACTGTGACGTCGACTCGGCATCTTTGGCTCCGCGCAGCTCGGCGACCACGGAGGCGAGCACCTCACCCACGTCGCCGCCTCCTGAGCGGTCGAGGGCGGCCACCTCGACCTTGGTGACATCCCCGTCTTGGCGGGCTCGCACCCAGATGCGCCGTGGACGGATGAAGAGTGAGCCGAGCAGGCCGATGAGGGCCAGCACGACGCCGCCGAGCGCGATGAGCTTGCCGGGAGTCTGGCTGATCTGGAGTCGCACCCACGGCTCGACGCCGTCGAACGACACCGTGCCCAGCCCGTCGGGGAGCGTCTGGGTCTCGCCCAGTCGCAGGTCGAGCCGGAAGGGCGTCCCGTCGGCCTTGAGCACTTGGTCGGCGCGTTCGGTGTCGAGCGCGTAGACCGACTGGGCGCCGCCGTCGTCGAGCCCGAGGTTGCCGGTGTAGACCTGCATCGACACGAGCGGCTCGAGGGCGTCGGGCCACACCGTCACCGGGTCGCCGTCGATCAGTGCGAACGTCGGGTAGAACAGGCCGTCGAGTCCGATCTGTGCGGGCTGGGCCGAGGGTGCCTTGACCACGCCGAAGGACAGGAAAGTCGGATCCTGAGGAAGGAAGACCGTCGGGCCGCTGGCAGCCACGTTGCCCTCGCCGTCGCGCACGGTGAGCACCGGCGCGTAGCCGTGGCCGATGAGGAAGATGCCGGTGTTGCCGATGGTGAGGGGGTGGTTGACCCGCAGGTCGTAGGTCTCCTCGGGTGCCTCCACGGTCTCCTGGTAGGTCAACCGGGCGTTGAACTTGCGGGCCGTCCCGGCCGCGGAGCCCTCGGTGAGCCACTCGATGTCGAAGCCGTCGACCGTCATGAGGAAGGGGTCGAAGTCGTCTGTGCCGAACAGGCTGCCCGGGTCGAAGTCGTCGTACGACGCGCTGGTGTTGGCGAAGGTCGTCCCCTGCAGGATGATCACCCCGCCCTGGTAGCCCAGCAGCGAGCCGATCGCGAAGCCGACCAGGACGAAGATGACCGACAGGTGGAAGATCAGGTTGCCGACCTCGCGCAAGTAGCCGCGCTCGGCGCTCAGGGAGTCGGCGCCCGGCCCGCCTGGGCCGTCCGGATCGGCGTCGCGGAGCCGGTAGCCCCGGCTGCGCAGGACGACCCGCGCCTGCGCCAAGACCTCGTCGACCTCCTGCGGTGACGTGTACGACGCGTGGTCGGGCAGCCGCAGCAGGTTGCGCGGCGCCGCGGGCGGTTGGGCCCGGATGTTGCGGAGGTAGACGAACGTGCGCGGGATGATGCACCCGACCAGGGAGATCATCAGCAGGATGTAGATCGCCGAGAACCACGCCGAGTCGTAGACCGAGAACAGGCTCAGCCGCTCGTAGATCGGAGTGAGGGAGGGGTGCTGGTCCTTCCACCGCGACACCTCCAGGGCGTCCACCCCCGACTGCGGAATGATCGATCCCGGCACTGCGGCCAGCGCCAGCACGAGTAACAGGATCAGGGCGGTGCGCATCGAGGTCAGCTGCCGCCAGGTCCACCGCGCCAGCTCACGCGCGCCGAGCTCACCCGGGCGACGCTCCGGGCGCGGATCAGCCAACAGAAGGCTGTCTAGGTCAGTCATCTTGCCACCTCGCATTTCGCGGACCGGTGACGCTGGACGGCTGACCGCTCTGGTCTTGTCACCAGCGCGTGACAGAGGCGAACGATTCGCCACCGTCTTCGCTTCTCAGCAGTTCTCCCGTGGTGACGACGTAGACGACCCCGTCGGGGCCGGTGGTGATGGCCTGGGCAGGCTCGATCTTGGCCCCGCTGGTCCACGAACCCGGATCATTCGCCGAGTACACCTGCCCGGATGGGTCGATTCCCGTGAGGGTGCCGTCATCGGCCCAATCGACAAGCTGAAGAACCGGCGCCCCATCGACTTGCGTGAACGTTTCACCGGCATCGTTGCTGAGAAGCAGGCCGAGTTCGGAGGTGACTACAAGCGATTCCGAATCTGAATCCGCTGCGAGGTCGGCCACGGGCTGGGGCAGGGTGAGTTCCTCCCAGGTGGCGCCGGCATCGCTGCTGCGCAGTAGCCGAGTGCCTCCGTCGACTCCGTATACGAATGTGGAGGTTGCCTCCAAGGCATGAAAATCCGCTTGACCGCCGAGTGAGACCTCTTCGAACGAGTCGCCGCCGTCGGTAGAGGTGACGAGACCGAGCCGGGATGGGCCGTCCTCTCCGGCTCCAGGGTGGCCGCTGGCGAAGAAGTCTCCGGTGGGTGCGCGGGTGAATCCCATGAGGTCCGTGGTCAGGTCGTTGACCGCCGAGGGTTCGCCGTCTCGGGTGAGCTCGAAGAGTCCGTCGTGTGTTGCGATCAGCAGTCGACCTGAATCTGCCTCGACCGCGAGCTCGTGTACGTGATCAGGCTCGAACGAACGGTCAACCCCGCCAGGGTCGCCGGAGCATGCAGAGACGACCAGGACAAGACCCGAGGCGGCGACGTATCGGCTCCAGCGAGTGAGGTGCATGAGACTGCCTTTCATTCTTTGATCACTATGCAATGTAGTACTTAGAGTCGAGGACTGCTTCCAGCGGCGCCATGCGGACCGGAGTAAGCGCTGCCCGGGTCGCGTGGGCCTCATATCGGTGTGCTGTAGGTCGACACCATCGCTTGGATGGACGCCAGCAGCTGGGTCCACAGGCCAGTCACTTGAAGAGTTCCCAGCACGATGAGGAAGGCGCCGCCGGTGGTCATGACTGCCCGAGCGTGTCGCCGGGCCCAGGCGAACGAAGCGAGCGCTCGGTCTGTCGCCAGGGCTGCCACCAGGAAGGGGATGCCGATTCCCAGGCTGTAGGCGAAGGCAAGGGCTGCGCCCCTGCTTGCGCTCGCGCTGCTGGTCGAGAGCGTGAGGACCGCGGCGAGGGTTGGCCCGATACACGGCGTCCAGCCAAGACCGAAGAGGATTCCGAGCAATGGAGCGCCGGCAATTCCGATGCGTGGGCGATACGGGAGTCGGTAGGAGCGGCCGAAGGCTGGGATGCGCCACAACAACCCGGAGAACACCACGCCGAGGAGAATCGTAAAGACGCCGAGCACGCGCACCAGCTGGTCCTGGTACTCGATGAGAGCGCTACCAAGAGCGCCGAAAGCGACCCCGTAGGCGGTAAAGACGGCGGCAAAGCCGAGAACGAACAGGCTGGCGCCGATCATCACCCTGCGTTGGGCATGACGTTCAGTGCGGGGTCGGGCTGTGTCCACGGATCCGTCGCTGCCTCCACCTCCTACTGATGGCGGGGCGGGCGCTGATTGGCTGCCGTGTTCGGCTCCGGCCAAGCCGCCGACGTACGACAGATAGCCCGGGACGAGTGGGAGGCAGCACGGTGAGAAGAAGGAGACGATGCCGGCCACAAGGGAGACGAGCAGTGCGAGCACGAGCGGGCCACTCAGAACGATGTCCTGAAGTGCCTGAGCGAACTGGCTCATTGGTTAGTGACCCTCCTGTGTGCCGACGCTCGAACACCCCCACTACTATGGCGCATCGGAGAAAGAGTAGATCATGGGGGCTGCCTGGTGAACCGTCGCTTGTTGGGACGGGGGATTCGCCGAGGCATCGCCATCGCGTTTACCGCTTGGGCCTTGCTCTTCGCGCTTGCCCCAGCCGCTGGTGCGCACGCCTTCCTGCTCTTCAGCGACCCGGCCCTCGACGGTGCACTCTCCGAATCTCCGGAGACGGTCAATCTGGTCTTCAGCGAGGCTGTGGATGCTGGCTCCGCATCCGTCGTTCTCAGCGACTCGCGGGGTCAACGGATCGACGTAGGTTCGACCGTGGGCGCGCAGGGGGACACCATCCTCAGCACTGCGATCGGGGAGGACCTCGGCTCCGGGATCTACGAGGTGGCCTGGGACGTGACGGGTGACGACGGGCACGGTTCCGCTGGTGAGTTTCGCTTCGCTGTGGGAATCGCGCTAGCGAGCGGTGGTTCGCAATCGAGCGGGGAACCGACTGACTGGTCGGCGGTGTTGCCCCGCTGGTTGCTGTTGGCGGCGTTTGCGGTTGCCCTAGGCGGGCTCGCGGGTCATCAGATCGGCGTGCCGATTCGTCGCCGTCATCCCGATCTGCCGAGCATTCCATCCTGGTCACAGTTCGCCGCATTGGTCGGACTGGGGTCCGTGCTCTTCTCGGGAGTGGCCCTGGCTCGCGAGCTGGGTGGTTTCCAGGCACTGTTCAGCGGGCCGCCCGGATGGCGGGTGATCGGTGAAGGCGCCGGCTTCGCCATGGCTTGGTACTGGCTGAGATCAGGGCACCAGTTGCGAGCGGGGTGCGCGCTCGTGCTGGTGGCGGTCGCCGAGGGCTACGCCTCCCACAGCGACCTCGAACTCCCTGGCCTGGGGATGGTGCTGACCGCCATCCACCTCATCGTGGCCGGGATCTGGATCGGGGCGCTCCTTTACGTGGTGCGTGCCGCAATCGTGTGGCGCGAGACCCTCGGCGCGCCTCGCGAACTGATGGCGGCGTATGCGCGGCTCGCAGCCAAGCTCTTCGCACTAGTCGTGGCCACCGGAACTGCCATGGCATTGCTCTTGGTGCCGATCTCGGCCCTCACGACGACTACCTATGGCAGAACGCTCCTTTTCAAGTTGGGCTTTGTCGTTCTTGTCGTGGTGCTGGCCCTCGTGGGCCGGTGGGCGCTCCGACGCCGTGCTCGACCGGTATCGAAGTGGGCCGCACGGACTGAGGTCGCCGGGCTTGCCGCCGTGCTGGTTGCGACGGCTGTACTGGTTTCCACCGCCAATCCTGGGTCGGTCGTCGCTGCCCCGCCGCCAGCGCCGGTTGGGTCAGTAGTTCCGGCGGGTGGGCTGGCCGGGCAGATCGGAGTCAACGCGGTCGCCAGCGAGGGTCAGTTGGTGGTCCGACTGTCGACGCCGCAAGAAGGCAATGCCTACGATCCAGCCGAGTCGACCTCCTACGCGTTATCCGGAAACGTCGCGGTGGACTCTGACCCGGATCCGCGAGTAGCGCGTGAGTCGTGACCTCGATCGGTGTTCGGAGTGACTCGGGGCGGCGGGTCCGCGGATGGGCGCGTCGATGTTCCCGATGTCGGCTCGGGTGGCGGTTTCTCCGGGTCCTGGTGGTCGGGATGGGACGGCGGCCTCAGGCCGCGGTGCCGAGTTCTCGGATCCGGGTGAGGACGACGGGGAGCAGGTGATCGCCCGGTGGGAGCCGCAGGATCAGGCGTCGTTGGTGGCGAACGAGGCGGGCGGGCACGCAGAGCAGCTCGTGACGCATCCGGGCAGCGTGGGCGCGTCCGTGCTCGTCGATCCCCGTCAGTGCTTGGAGCAGGGTCGAGAGGTTCCCTGCCAGGAGCGCGGCCCACATCCACACGGTGTTCACGGCCTGATCGCCCGAGGGGAGCTTGCGCAGCGCGGCACCGAGCTTGGCCTCGCGGATCCGGTCCTCGATGTCGGTCCGCCTACGGAACCACGCCTCGACCTCGAGGATCGTCTCGGCGTTGCCGGTCGTGTCGCCGGGGCGGTCGTTGGCCGGAATGTTCGTCACGATGAACGAGACCGCGTAGGCGTGAGTCGCGGTGCCTTCCAACGCCAGAGCCAGCTGGTCCTTGTCGATGGTGCGCCGACGTCGCGAACGCGGGTCGGCCGAGATCGCCTCGGCCTCGACACGAACCCGGCGCACGATCGTGTAGGTGCCGTCGGGCCAGCCGGCCGGGGCGTAGTCCACGGCGGCGACCTGCGCGCCGGGCATCCCGATCGCATCGACCCAGCCGTCGGTCTCGATCGAGGCGTAGGCGCGCCACATCGCGGTGTTCCGCTTCGCCGCGATCGCGAAGTCACAGCCCTGCTCGACGGCTGCGTCCGCGAGGTCGGCGGTGAAGTAGCCGGCGTCCGCGCGGGCCCGCAACCGGTCGCCGGCCCGGGCTGTGTCCCGCACCGGTTCGGGGATCCCCGCCAAGCCACGGCGCAGCATGTCGGCGGCCCGTGGCCGGACGTCGTCGTTGCCGGCCAACAGGTCCGCCGCGGTGGTCAATCCGGCCTCGGCCCAGGTCGCCAGGTGCGGACGACCCGCGCGTTGCCCGGCGTAGTTGTAGGCCACGCCCTGCTTCTTCGACCCGTAGACCTCCACGTCGGTGGAGTCCAGGTCCAGCGTCACCTTCGCCGACAACGCCACCTTCCGGTCGGCAGGCAGCAGGCCGAACCCACGATCGGCCAGATCGGCGGCCCCGGTCTCGACCCCGGCCAGCTGCTCCGGGCCGAACCGGCGAGCAAGACCCGCAGCGGTCGTGGACGCCAGCACCGGCACCACCGACAGCTCGACGGCGGCCACGTCGGCACGCTGCCGGTCCAAGGAGACCAGCGCATCAGCACCGAGCAGTTGCGACTGCGCCAAGCCGACCAGCAGTTCACCGGCAGACGCGCCACGCTCTCGCTTCTTCAGCGAGCCGATCCCGCTGTCGAGCCGACCAACGACATCGAGCGCCTCGACGAACTCCGCGATCGCAGTGATGCCCGAGGTCGCGGTCAGCGACGGATCCGGCGCGCCGATCCGCACACGCTTCCGGGCCCGGCCACGACGACGTATTGTCTTCACCGACAAGGTGCTCTCCCAGTTGGACGTTCGAAGGCCTCAAGAACCTCGATTCTCCAACCAGGACGGGCACCTTCGTCGTCTCACACGCGGATCACGCCGCCACTACTCGCGGATCCGGGTC
>NZZG01000028.1 GCA_002698575.1 Pimelobacter sp.
AACACCCGCGACGCCGTGCTCTTGTGCCCCTTCCACCACCACCAAGCCCACGCCACCGGCCAGACCTACCCGATCAGGACGTAGAAGACCGCGTCGATCCGCGCACAACCCGCTAGCTGGAGGCGTCTTTGCGCCCAGATCGACGGAGGCATGCCCGGAGGCCCCGCCTAGATCGGCGGTTTGCATCAACTACGTGTCGAAAGCGAGATATGAAATGGTCGTGCTCAACTTGCTTGTCTGATCGCCACGCGCGAGGCAGGGTCAGCAGACCATCTAGAACGCCGACACCTTCGGGCCGCAACGGAAGCGAATATCACATGTCGACAGGCACGAGTAGCACCACGCTGCAGCTCGTCGGCAACGGTGCCATCGACCTGGCGAGCCTCAAGAGTCGCTTGGGGGCCGAGACCGCCCGAGCGGAGTTCGAAAAACTGATCGAGGACATTGTGGCGCTCAAGCACCCCGATGTCAGGGCGGTCAGGGCCAACCCGGGGGACTGGGGAATCGACGCGTTCGTCGGGCAGCTTGCCGAGGGCGGATCAGTCATGGTTTGGCAGGCCAAGTACTACATTGACGACTTCGACAAGACTCAGAAGGACGACGTCACCCGGTCCTACAACGCAGCTCGCGCTGCCGCTGCGGCGGAGGGCTATGCGCTCGACTCGTGGACGCTGTGCATCCCGCGTACGCTCGACGGTCCCGAGTCGAAATGGTGGGCAAACTGGAAGAGGAACCGGGCCAAGGACGGCGTCCATTTCGGCCTCATGGACGAAGGGGAGATCCGGCGGCGGCTGATGGCTCCGGGGGCGGAGCACGTGCGCACCCACTATTTCAACCCCGTGATCGTCATACCGCGCGATGGGGGCCACGGGGTCACGGAGCGCGCTATGCACGAGCTCGACGACGAGGCGCAGTTCGACGACGCCTTGTTCGTGCGGCAGATGGAAGCGGCGAATCTGCTCGAGACAAGGTCGGCGCGCGAGGCCTTTTACAACGCCGAGATCCTCACTCAAGAAGTCGAGGACAAAGCAGTGCCAGCGGAAATGGACCGCCTGAGAAGGTGGCGCATGCGCGTGGACTCCACGTGGTCGACAGCGTTCAATTCGGCGTGCGAGGCCGGTACGGATGACCGCCTCCCGGGCCTGTTCCAGAAGGTCATGGACGCGATCGAGCAACGGCACGTCGACGAGGCTGCTTCTCTCCGTGCTTCGGTCATCCACGGGATGGGCTTGATGCACCAGCGGGTAGACAACGCGCGTGCAGGTTGGGTCCGTGACTGGCGCGAAGTAGCTGCTTCCCACGATGCGGCCCCCACGAAGCGCCAGTCGGAGCGCGGCAATCGTGGACCGGTCACCCAAGTCGATGACGAGGAGGTGGGTGTCGGCAACCTGGGTGACGCGACCGTCGGGCCCGAAGAATCAGTATCGACCGTGATCGGCAACACCGCACTCGGCACGGCAGCGAGTAGCGCCGCAGAACCTGCGGGTGGCGACGATGCCTGAAGGCGACGACACACGCCTCAGACCCGACGACGTCACCACGTTCCGGGTAGCGCAGCTGCTACTCATGTTGGCCGAGACGGAGGGGTTCAACCTCGACCTCGAGAGACTGTCAGTAACGGAGTTCCTGGCCGCGAACCCGTTCTTGGTGGTCGGCGACGACCGCCGCGAGCGGACCGCGCTGCGGCTGGCGGGATTCGGCGAGCACTCCCTGTCCTACGCCGCACCCGGACAACGGTTCGCCACACGACGCGAACGCGTTGCTAACGATGTCGCGCACCTAGTGTCGTTCGGACTGGCCCAAGTTGTCATCGCCGAACAGAAGCGAGTTATCAAGGCCACGCGGTTCGGGGTCGAGACGGCGTCCAGGCTCAGGTCTGTCTACGCCGACGGATACCGGGAAAGCGTGCGTCTGGTCGCGCCACGAATACTGAAGCTCAGCGACAAAGCACTGCAAGAACGGCTCACAGACTGGCTGCGAGCGGACCCGGTGCTTTTCGACCTCGTCGACGCCGATGGCTCGGCCGATGCGGTCAGACAGCGGTTTTCGGCCACCGACACCCCGCTCGGAACGGATGCACCCGATGACTGACGAACTCCCCGGCGGTCCCGCCGGCGTGACCACGAGCGGCGCGGCTGGACTCGGCGCGACAGAGCAGGACAAGGCGGCCACCTCGCCCGGGCCTGTGTCGCCTTTGAAGATCCGTGGGCTCCGGCTGCTCGGTGCCCGACGTAACTACACAGTCGACTTCACCGATGACGACAACGTCGCCCGTCAACTTGCAGTCATTGCGGGCGAAATCAGCACCGGCAAGACCTCAATCCTCGAACTCATCGACTACTGCCTCGGGGCGAGGGACTACCCCGACCACGACGAGATCGTCGCGAACGTCCGGGCGGCCCACCTCAGCATCGAAGTCCGTGAAGCAGCCGAGGTCCTGCCCGCGGACGCCGAGGGCGCGCAAGGGACTTCGCCGGACTATCGGCCGGTCAGGTACGTCATTGAACGACCGATCGGTTCCGTCTCGAAGGTCGCCTGGCTCTTCCAGGGTGACCTCGACGAGATCGCAGACGCTCCGCCGCGAAGCCTCGTTCTAGACCCAGCTGACCCGGATTCCCTATCGCAGTTCCTCCTCGGTGTCTGCGGACTCGGCGGGCTCCGAGTGAAAACGGCTCCAACGAAAGAAGAGTCGGCGACCAGCGTCCTCAGTTTCCGCGACGTCATGCCGCTGTGGTTCCTCACGAACCGACGCATGGACAACGCAGATCTGGTGCTCGAGAAGCGACCGGCCCGCCTGATCAAGATCCGACAGGTGGTCGACTACTTCTTCGGAGTCGGCGACGAGGAATCATCTGAGATCGCCGAGCAGATCGAAAGCCTCCGCAACGACATTAGGACAGCCGAGGCAGGCATCAAGGCTTTGCGCAGCTTCCTTGACGAGGCCGGCTTCGGCGATCTCGAGTCGCTCGACGAAGAGGCAGACAGGGAACGCGTGGAGCTCGCTGAAGCGCGTGCAGAGCTCACCAACGCGAGTGCTCGACTAAGTGCCAGTACCGCGTTCGCCAGCCAGCTGCGCGAGGAGTTCGGCCGCGCAACAGAGGTCACTCGACGCACCGAGGCAGAGCTGCGGGACCGCAAGACGCTGCTCCGACGCCTTGATCCTCTGCGATCCCAGTACGCGGATGATCTTCGCAAGCTTGAAATGCTAGAGGAGTCCCAGCAGCTGTTTGGGTCGCTCACCATCGTGACCTGCCCGGCCTGCTTCACCTCCCTTCACGCGCCCCCAAGCATTCTCAACGGGCACTGTTCCTTATGCCTTAACGACCTCACGGGCGATAAGGCGGCCGACGCTGACGCCGGTGCCGAAGCAGGGGCCCACGAGAGGTCAAGCGCCGGCCCTCCAGAGGAGTCTGCCCAGCAACGGGAATTCACGGTCGCTAGGGAGCAGCGCAGCGTCCGGCGCCGACTTGAGCAGCTCAAGGACTTCATCGGAGAAGTCGCGACCGAGGTGCGTCAGCTTCAGGACCAGCTCGAACGGGAACAGCAGCAGGTGGTCGCTGCCCAGCGAGCGCTCGACGGAGCGACCTCTCAGACCATCGCCCCATTCGTATCCGAGCGGGACGCAATCGCTGGAAGGGTAGCTGCTGGAGGTGCACGCCTGACCGAGCTAACACGCCGGCGGCGAATGCTGCAGCAGCTCGCCCAGCGAGACAACGCGCTGAACCAGGCGCGCGCCAGCCTGCAACAGGCGCTGGCTCGTCAGCGTGCTCTCGAGCAGACGCGGTTGCCCCGCGACGACATGGTCGCTCGGCTCGGTCGCCGGTTCGAGACAACCCTGGCTGCGCTCGGCTACCCAAAGCTCGACAACGCTTACCTGCGCAAGGACCTCATTCCGGTCGTTCGCGGCAAGGTCTACCACCGAGTTGGGTCATCGGGGGCGATGACTCTCGTAGCGCTTGCTTGGCAGCTCACGATTTTTGAGGAAGCCGTCGAGTCCGGGGTCGGCCACCCCGGGTTCCTCCTCATCGACAGCCCGCAGAAGAACCTGCGCCGCGGCTCCCTGGCGACGAAGGTCGTAGCGTCCACTGACAACAACGACGACGACGCTGATGACGAGATCGCGGAGCATTCGGCAACCATCGTCGACCGCATCTACGACCACATCGGCGCATGGCTCGTGGAGCACCCGCAGGCACAGATCATCATGGTCGATAACGAGCCGCCGGCCAATGCCGCAGACGACGTCGTCGTCGAGTACTCAGCGGACCCGGAACGGCCGCCGTACGGGCTCATCGACGACGAGGACGGACGATTCCGACCCGACGAGCCGGCCGACTAGGAATGATCAAGGTGTCGCATCTCCACCAGCAATTGTTGCGGCCGTATGCCGCCGCGACAGGCGCGTCTTTCCACCGCGAGTGCTCCTACTCGATAGCCCAGACATCAATCGTTGCTCCAGGTACCTCGGAGGTGGTGGTCGGTCTCTTCTCGGCCTTGATCTGGTCTACCCGATCGTCTGCGGGCTGAGGTCGGCCTCGCCACTGGCGTCGACCGAAGATCCCTTCCATCGCGTCCAGTGTCGGTTTGATGAGGTTGTCGAGGTCCCAGACCTCACCTGCATGTCGGGAGACGCCGAGACGGAAGACCATCCGCACCGAGAAGCGCGCGTCGAGAGGTTCGCAGCCTGCCTCTTCGATCGCGAGTCGGACCGCGTCCTTCCAGGATGCCTCGCCAGCCGTCGCGAACGTAGCCGGGCGGCCCCGGACGTCCAGTGTCCAAAGATGACGGTTCGGCACCAACGCAGAGTAGGCGCACCAGGCGTTGATCACAGCCGCGTCTGTCCGTCGCCGGTGGCGTTGCCCCATCGCCTCTCACGCGTGCACTTGCGCCGATGGACTTCACCCAACGTCGCGCCCGATCCTCTGCCGTGTGCGGGAGCGGGGTCGAACGCCGAGGGGGGACGTCAGCCGGCGCGACCGGTCGCCGTCTTCGCCGCGGCGGCGAGCATCCGGGCGAAGCCCGGCCAGGCTCGGGGCGAGAGGGCGACCGAGGTGACCGTGCGGGTGGTGATCGGGACCGGGTCGTCCTGGAAGCGGCGCTCGAGCCAGGTCAGCATCGCTGGCAGCCCCAGGATCATCAGGGAGATGTGCTCGCTCAGCCGGTCTCGCAGGTAGCTCACCTCGACGCCGGCCTCGACGTACCGCGCCACCTGCGCGTCGACGTCGTCGACGTCGATGATCTGGTCGTGCACCGACTGCACGACCAGGACGGGGCACCGCGGGGCGGCGCGGCCGAGGCGGAGATCGTCGAAGGCCTCGATCACCTCGGGCTCGGCGAGGACGTCGGCCAGGGGCGGATCGACGAAGTCGTCGAAGTCGTCGAAGGCGAAGCGCACCACGGCTTCGACCGTCGTCATCTCCTGCAGCGCGTCGAGACGACCGATGCCGTCCGCGTGCGTGTGTCGGCGTACGACGTCGCCGAGGCCGGGATAGGCGTGTCGCAGGCCGGAGACGACCAGGGCGGGCAGGCCGGCGTTGAGCCCGCCGTTGAGCTTGATGAAGGCCTCACCGGGGTCGCCGACCGGGGAGCCCAGGACGGCCCCGACGATGCGGATCTCCGGTGCGTACGACGGTGCCATCTCAGCCGCCCACGCCGAGGCCATCCCGCCGCCGGAGTAGCCGAAGACACCGACGGGGGTCTCCTGGGTCATCCCCGTCGGCGGGAAGGCCGTCGCCGCGCGGATCCCGTCGAGCACGCGGTAGCCCGGCTCGCGCGGGGCAGCGAAGTAGCCGTGACGGCCCTCGTGGTCGCAGAGGCTGACGACGTACCCCTGGTCCAGCAGGCCGGCGATCAGCATCAGCTCGAACTGCGGCAGCGCGCCCCACGACCGAGCCCCCGGGCGCAGGGCGTAGGAGGGGAAGCAGCGGTCGGACACCGCGTCGATCGCGCACTGGTAGGCCACCAGCCGTGGGGGGCGCCCCGCCTCGCGCCCGCTCGGCATGAGCACCGTCGTCACCGCGACCTCGGGCCGGCCGTGGAGATCGGTGCTGCGGTAGGCGAGCTGCCAGGCGGTCAGTCCACGTTGGGTCACGAGCCCCAGGAAGGCGACGTGCACCTGACGGCTGCGCACGACGGTGCCGGGCACCAGCGCCGCGAGATCGGCCGGCGCGTCGTGGAACGGGTCCTCACCCGGTCGTGGCGGCCGACGCACGGAGCGCTCGTCGGTGTGCGGGACCGTCCAGTCGAACGCGTGCTCGCTCATACCTCATGGTCGCACCCGGCTACCGATGAGTAGCAACTGCCGGTCGGCGACGCCCTCCCGAGGGGACGTGTGCCCGGCAGCGAGGCACACAGGCGTCACGTGACGTGCCTGCCCGCAACCGGGGATTTACACCGCCGGTCACCCGTGGCAACCCATCAACCGTTTCTCCACAGCAGACTGCGTCTACTTACATGACTACCAGGAGGCACCCGTGACACCCGAGGACACACTCGCTTCGATGGAAGGGGTGATCACCGACCTCTTCTACTGGGTCTCGATCGCCCTGATGATCTGCATCCACGCCGGCTTCCTCGCCTACGAGGTGGGCGCCTCGCGCTCGAAGAACGTGCTGGCGGCGGCGATGAAGAACCTGCTCACGTTCGCGGTGGTGATCGCGACGTTCTTCTTCTTCGGCTGGTGGTTCTACAACGCCTTCTACCAGTTCCCGGTCGGCGCGATCGACTCCGCGACGGCCGCGCTCCCGTGGAGCGAGGACATGGGTCCGAACCTCGCCTCGGTCACCGGCATCTTCTGGGGCGCCTTCGCCCTCTTCGCCGCGACGACCGGCTCGATCATGTCCGGCGCGGTCCTGGAGCGGATCCGCACCAGCGGCTTCCTCGTCCTGACCACCGTCCTCGGGTCGGTCGTGTGGATCATCGGCGCCGCATGGGCCTGGCACCCGACCGGCTGGCTGCTCACCGAGTGGGGCTGGCACGACTTCGGCGCCGCCGGTTGCGTGCACCTGATCGCCGGAGCCTTCACCCTCGGGGTGCTCATCAACCTCGGACCGCGGATCGGTCGCTTCGTCAAGGGCAGGGCGATCACCATCCCGCCGCACAACCTGCCGCTGACGATGCTCGGCCTGATGCTCATCTTCGTCGGGTTCTTCGGCTTCCTGATGGGCTGCGTCGTCTACACCAACACGGGCTACTTCTCGATCTTCGGCAACCCCACCACGCTGTCCGCGATCGCCTTCTCGACCCTGATGGGGCTGGCGGGCGGCATCATCGGTGCCTACATGACCTCGAAGGGCGAGCCCTTCTGGACGATCTCCGGCGGCCTGGCCGGCGTGATCTCCGTGGCGCCCGGCATGGACCTCTACCACCCGGCCCTGGCCTTCGTCATCGCCGTCGTCGGCGGCATGCTGATCCCGCAGTTCGGGCGCCTGCTGGAGAAGTTCGAGATCGACGACGTCGTCGGCGCGGTCTCGGTCCACGGCGGCTGCGCGTTCTACGGCCTCGCGGTCTCCGGGCTCGTCCTCTGGGGCTACCCGAACACCCCCATCGAAGGGTTCGGCACCCCGCCGGACATCAACCCGCTCGGTCAGATCGGCGGCGGCATCGTGCTGGCGCTGCTCGGGTTCCTGCCCGGCTACCTCATCTCGCTGGGGCTCAAGCGCGCCAACCTGCTGCGGATCCCGGCCGAGGTCGAGCTCGCCGGACTGGACCTCAGCGAGGTCCCCGCCACGCCGTACCCCGAAGGCATCCCGATCACCACGTTGCGTGAGTCGGACGCCGTCCTGGCCGAGGAGGGCACGTCATGAGTCCCATCGACGTCTACGACGAGAACACGACCTTCGTCTTCACCGGCGGCCCGGAGAGCTTCTGGACGGTGCTCTTCGTGCTGGTGGCGGTGGGTCTGTTCGCGGCCTTCCTGGTCAAGATGATCCAGCACGAGAACCACGCCTATGCCCAGATGATCAACCACGAGCCAGTCGAGACCGGTCCCGCGGTCGAGGGGGAGCCGCCGGTCTTCTGACCGTCCCGCTCCCGGTCCCCTGGGCCGACGATGACGCCGCCCCCGCCGCCGGTGGGGGCGGCGTCGTCGATCGTGACGGCTGCGAAACACCGCCGTCACGTCCGCCCTGTCTACTAGACGTAGACAGTGATTCACAGCAGTAGACGATCACCGAAGGGTTCCCATGACCGCGAGCAGCCCCCTACCCAGCCCCGTGGCGAGCACCGAGGCGGCGGATCTCGCGACCCTCGCCGAGAAGGCCGGCACGACGTTCGTCCTCGCGCTCTTCGTCGACCTCGACGGCAAGCCCTGCGCCAAGCTGGTCCCGGTCGAGTCCGTCGACGAGCTCTCGACCAACGGCGTCGGCTTCGCCGGGTACGCCGTGGGCTCGATCGGGCAGGAGCCGCGCGACCCCGACCTGATGGCGATGCCGGACCCCGCGTCGTTCACCCCGGTGCCGTTCGTCAAGGAGGGTCTGGCGATCGTGCACTGCGACCCCCACGTCGAGGGGAAGCCGTGGCCGTTCGCCCCCCGCGTCATCCTGCGCACGATGCTCGCGCGGCTCGCCTCCACGCAGGGGCTGGAGGCTCGGGTCGGCGCCGAGGTCGAGTACTTCCTGCTGCGCCGCGAGGCCGACGGCAGCCTCGTCACCGCCGATCCCGGCGACCGCTCCGCGCGACCCTGCTACGACGCCCGCGGCGTGACCCGGATGTACGAGCACCTCGCCGCGGTCTCCCGCGCGATGAACGAGCTCGGCTGGGGCAACTACGCCAACGACCACGAGGACGGCAACGGCCAGTTCGAGCAGAACTTCGACTACGCCGACGCGCTGACCACCGCCGACCGGGTGATCAGCCTGCGCTACCTGATCTCGATGCTCGCCCACGAGCGCGACATGGTCGCCACCTTCATGCCCAAGCCGTTCGCGGACCGCACCGGCTCGGGCCTGCACCTCCACCTCTCGCTGTGGCGGGACGGCGAGTCGACGTTCCCGGTCGGGGACGGCGCCACCGATCCGCGCGGGCTCGGGCTCAGCCCGACGGCGTACTCCTTCGCCGCGGGGATCCTCGAGCACGCCTCGGCCCTGCAGGCGGTGCTCGGTCCGAGCGTCAACTCCTACAAGCGCACCGGCGCGGTCAGCACGACCTCGGGCGCGTCGTGGGCGCCGCGGCTGCCGACGTACGGCGGCAACGACCGCACGCACTTCCTGCGGATCCCCGACCACCACCGCATCGAGCTGCGTGGGGGTGACGGGTCGGCCAACCCGTACCTCGCCATCGCGGCCGCCCTCGGCGCCGGGCTGGACGGGATCGAGCGCGACCTCGACCCCGGCAGCGTCGGCGGCGACAACGGCGTGACGCGCGCGCCGCTGCCACGCACCTTGCTGCACGCCGTCGAGGCGCTGGAGGCCGATCCGGTCGTGACCGGCAGCCTCGACCTGGCCGGCCTCGGCGACGGGCACCGGGTCGCGGCCTACTTCGCCGAGCGCAAGCGCGAAGAGTTCTTCGACTTCCACGCCCAGGTGAGCGGCTGGGAGATCGACCGCTACCTCACGGCCTTCTGACCTGCACCGCTACCGAACGACCTACCGAACGACCTACCGAACGACCTGCCCGAACACTGACGAGAGGAGCCGACCATGTGCGGCATCGTGGGTCTGCACCTGCGCAGTCCCGACCTCCATCCCCACCTCGGCGAGCTGCTGACCGAGATGCTCTGCGAGATGCAGGACCGCGGCGCGGACTCCGCCGGCGTGGCCGTGTACGGCGACCCGCGCTGGTCGCCGCCGGGGCACGTCGCCGTCTCCTTCATGCCGGATCCCACGGTGCTCACGCTGTCGACCGGGGTCGAGGTCGACGCACTCGCAGCAGTGCTGTCCCTCGACCTGGCCACCCCCGTGACGGTCGTCGACGCGGGCCCGACGCTGGTCGCCCACGCGGCCGGGTCGGCGGGGGTCGAGGCCCTGCGGGCAGCCGTGCTGGCTGCCTTCCCGGACGCGCTGGTCGCCGGGTTCGGCGCCGACGTCGCGGTGCTCAAGGGGGTCGGCCACCCACGCGACCTGGCGGCGGCGTACGGCCTCGGGGGCGCGCAGGGCTGGCAGGGCGTCGGGCACACCCGGATGGCCACCGAGTCGGCGGTCAACGCCGGGGGCTGCCACCCGTACGCCGTCGGGCCGGACCAGTGCCTGGTGCACAACGGCTCCTTCTCCAACCACGCCACGATCCGCCGCGACCTGCGGGCGCGCGGCGCGGTCTTCGACTCCGAGAACGACACCGAGGTGGGCGCCCGCTTCGTGGCCGACCGGCTGGCGGCCGGCTACGACGTGGAGACCGCCCTGAAGGAGCTGTGCGGCACCTTCGACGGCTTCTACACGCTGCTGGTCAGCGACTCGCGCTCGTTCGCGGTCGTCCGAGACGCGATCGCCTGCAAGCCGGCCGTGATCGCCGAGACCGACGACTGGGTGGCGATGGCCTCGGAGTACCGCGCGCTGGTCGGGCTGCCCGGAGTCGAGTCGGCCCGGCTCTACGAGCCCGAGCCGGAGAGGATCTACGCATGGACCCGCTGAGGGACCCGCTGAGGGACCCGCTGAGGGACCCGCTGAGGGACTCGCTGAGGGACCCGGTGGTCGAGTCCGTCCGTCATCTCGACCTCGCCGAGCTCCCCCTGCGCTCGGTCAACGCGCTGCTCCACGGCCGTGAGGTCGAGGGCCTCGCACCGCTGGCTCCGGGCGAGGACGTGGTGCTGACCCACCCTCGGGGGGCGCACGCGGTCGCGGTCGGCCTCGACAGCCCGCGGCAGGTGCGGATCGAGGGCCACGTCGGCTACTACGCGGCCGGGATGAACCAGCGCGCCGACGTCGTGGTCGACGGCAACGCCGGCGTCGGGGTCGCGGAGAACATGATGAGCGGCTCGGTGACCGTGCTCGGCAACGCCTCGCAGGCCGCCGGCGCCACCGCCCACGGCGGGCTGCTGGTCGTCCACGGGGATGCCGCGGCCCGGTGCGGCATCTCGATGAAGGGCGTCGACATCGTCGTGGGTGGCTCGATCGGCCACATGAGCGCCTTCATGGCGCAGGCCGGGCGACTCGTCGTGCGCGGTGGTGCCGGCGACGCGCTGGGGGACTCGATCTACGAGGCGCGGCTCTACGTGCGCGGCGAGGTCGCCTCGCTCGGAGCCGACTGCGTGGCCAAGCCGATGCGCCCCGAGCACCACGAGGAGCTGGGCGCCCTGCTGAAGGCCGCCGGCTACGAGGACGACGACCCCGCGGCGTACACCCGCTACGGCTCGGCTCGCGAGCTGTACCACTTCGACGTCGACAACGCGTACTGAGCGCGGCTGAGCGGAGGACCACCATGCAACCCCACGACCTGGCCCAGCGCGGTCTGCGCGTGTCGGCGACGTACGACCCGGCGACCATCCACGACATCCAGCGGGCCGCGGCGACGGGCGTCTACGACATCCGCGGCGGTGGCGCGAAGCGGGCGGTCCCGCACTTCGACGACCTGCTCTTCCTGGGGGCGTCGATGAGTCGCTATCCGCTCGAGGGCTACCGCGAGCGGTGCGGCACCGACGTCGTGCTGGGGGCGCGGCACGCGCGCTACCCGCTCCACCTCGACATCCCCGTCACCATCGCGGGGATGAGCTTCGGAGCCCTCTCCGGGCGAGCCAAGGAGGCGCTGGGGCGCGGTGCCTCCGAGGCCGGGACGTCGACGACGACCGGCGACGGCGGGATGACGCCGGAGGAGCGCGGGCAGTCCAAGCACCTCGTCTACCAGTACCTGCCGAGCCGCTACGGGATGAACCCCGACGACCTGCGCCAGGCCGACGCGATCGAGATCGTGCTCGGCCAGGGCGCCAAGCCCGGTGGCGGCGGGATGCTGCTGGGGCAGAAGATCTCCGAGCGGGTCGCCGGCATGCGCACCCTCCCGCAGGGCATCGACCAACGCAGCGCGTGCCGCCACCCGGACTGGACCGGGCCGGACGACCTGACCATCAAGATCGCCGAGCTGCGCGAGATCACCGACCACGAGAAGCCGGTCTTCGTGAAGGTGGGTGCCTCCCGGCCCTACTACGACGTCAAGCTGGCCGTGCACGCCGGCGCCGACGTGGTCGTCGTCGACGGCATGCAGGGCGGTACGGCGGCCACGCAGGACGTCTTCATCGAGAACGTCGGCATCCCGACGCTGGCGGCCGTCCCGCAGGCGGTGCAGGCCCTGCGCGAGCTCGGCGTGCACCGCTCGGGCACCGACGCGGTGCAGCTCATCGTCTCCGGTGGCATCCGCACCGGCGCCGACGTGGCGAAGGCGATGGCGCTGGGCGCGGACGCGGTGTCGATCGGCACCGCCGCACTCGTCGCGCTGGGCGACAACGACCCGCGCTGGGCGGCCGAGTACGAGGCGGTCGGGTCGGCTGCCGGCTACTACGACGACTACCAGGACGGGCGCGACCCCGCCGGCATCAGCACCCAGGACGACGAGCTCGCCGCGCGCCTCGACCCGGTCGCGGGCGGGCGTCGGCTCGCCAACTACCTGCGGGTGCTGACGATGGAGGCCCAGACGATCGCGCGCGCCTGCGGCAAGGCGCACGTGCAGCACCTCGAGCCCGAGGACCTCGTCGCCCTGACGGTGGAGTCCGCGGCGATGGCGCGGGTGCCGCTCGCGGGCACGAGCTGGGTGCCGGGTTCTCCTGGCTGCCCGGGGGCCGGGCATGGCGGCTGAGCTGCCCGCCACCGCCGAGGTGGTCGTCGTCGGTGGCGGGATCGAGGGGTGCGCCGCAGCCTGGGCACTGGCCTCGCGCGACGTGGGCGACGTCCTGGTCCTGGAGCGCGCGACCGTCGGCTCCGGTGGCACCGGCAAGTCGAGCGGCATCGTGCGCTGCCACTACGGCGTGTCGTCGTTGGCGGCGATGGCGCGCGTCGGGCTGGAGACCTTCGAGGCCGCCGCCGACGTGCTGGTCGGCGAGATCGGCTTCCACCAGACCGGCTACGTCGTGGGTGTGGGGGAGGCCGACGTCGATGCGTTGCGAGCCAACCTCGCGGCCCAGCGCGAGGTGGGCGTCGAGACCGAGGAGATCGGCGCCTCCGACGTGGCGCGGCTGTGGCCGGGCGTACGGCTGGACGACTTCGCCGCGTTCGGCTGGGAGGCGCGCGGCGGGTACGGAGACGCCTACCTCACGGCGCAGGCCTTCGCCGCTACCGCGCGGAGCCACGGCGTACGGATCAAGCAGGGAGTGGCGGTCGCCGAGATCCTGCGCGACCCGGCCGGTGTCTGCGGTGTGCGGACCGCGGACGGCTCGGTGGTGGCCACGCGACGCGTGGTGCTGGCGGCAGGGCCCTGGTCGGTCGCGCTGGCCGCACCGCTGGGTCTCGACCTGCCGATCCGCGTGCATCGTGAGGAGATCGTGCTGCTCAAGCCCGGCATCCCCACCCAGGGGCTGCCGGTCCTCTCCGACCTGGTCTCGCTGCAGTACGTGCGTCCCGACGCGGGCGGGGAGATCCTCTTCGGCAACTCCGACCTCGACACCCTCAAGCCGGCCGAACCCGACGCCTACCTCAACCGCGCCGACGACGCGTTCGTCGAGATCGTGGTCGACAAGGTCAGCCACCGCTTCCCGGACCTGGACGACGCGGTGCTGGCGAGCAGCTATGCCGGCTGCTACGACGTGACCCCCGACTACAACCCGATCGTCTCGCTCACCGACGCGGTGCCGGGACTCGTGGTGGCCGCAGGGTTCAGCGGTCACGGGTTCAAGATCTCCCCGGCCGTGGGTCGGCTCGTCGCCGACCTCGTGGTCGACGGAGTCAGCAGCGACCTGCTCGTGCCCGAGCGCGACTTCCGGCTCGGCCGCTTCGCCGATGGTGAGCCGCTGCGCAGTCCGCGGCCGTACGCCACTGCCGGACAGATGCGCTGACCACGCGCAGCTGTCTCTTAAGGTTTGACCATGTCCACCTCAGGTGATCAGGCGGCGGATCCGGGACTGCTGCGCAACAGGGCGGGTACGGCGCGCGAGCGCGACCCCGCGGAGCCGCTGGAGGAGCTCGACCTGGAGGAGGCGATCGCCCGCAACGTGCGCATGCAGCGCCAGCACCAGGGGTTGTCGGTGGGGGAGATGGCCGAGAAGGTCGGCATCTCCAAGGCGATGCTGAGCAAGATCGAGAACGCCCAGACCTCGTGCAGCCTCTCGACCCTGGCGCGGCTCGCCACCGGGCTCGACGTCCCGGTCACGTCGCTGTTCCGCGGCGCCGACTCGGAGCGCCCGGCGTCGTACGTCGCCCGGGGCACCGGAGCGCGGATCGTGCGGGCGGGCACCAAGGAGGGCCACGAGTACGAGCTCCTCGGGTCGCTGCGCGGGGAGCACAAGCGCCTGGAGTGCCTCCTGGTGACGCTGAGCGAGAAGAGCGAGACCTACCCGCTCTTCCAGCACCCCGGCACCGAGTTCATCTACGTGCTCGAGGGCTCGATGGACTACAGCCACAGCCGCACCGTCTACCGGCTCGGGCCCGGTGACAGCCTCCAGCTGGACGGCGAGGGCCGGCACGGACCGGTCGCGCTGGTCGACCTGCCCATCCGGTTCCTGTCGGTGATCGCCTTCCCCGAGGTGGCGCTGTAGCCCGGTCCGGGCAAGCGTGACAACCATCGGGCCGACCGGCGCATCTCAACGGTGAAAGCACCATCGTCGTCGTCGAGGAGCACCCCATGAACGCACGGACCACCACGGCACCTGCCCGCACCACCCGCCTCGGGACGCGACTCGCCACGGGCGCCGTCCTGGCCGCGACCCTGGGCCTGCTGGCCGCCTGCGGCTCGCAGGACGTCGCCGGTGGGGTCGCGGCGCAGGATCCGGCGCCCGCGTCGGACTCGGCGAGCCCGACGAACGCCCCCGTCGCGGCCGCCTCACCCACGCCCGCTCCCGACTCCCCGCCCGTGGCCGACCCGGCGGTCGAGCTGTCCGGCACCACCGTGGGGGACAACGGCTTCGGGGACGCGCGCGCCGCCACCGTCGCGGCGCTGACCGACCGGCTGGGCGAGCCCACCGCCACGGTGGAGCCGCAGCGCTTCGAGCAGATCGATGGCAGCGGTCCGTGGTACCAGTCGGGCGGCGACAACCTCTCCCCGGCGTGGGACTACCCCGTCTTCGCCACGACGTGCTGGGACGGCTTCTGCGTCCTCTTCGGTGGCGAGACCGCGGACGACCTCGAGCTGCGCGGCTGGGAGCTCGCCACCTACAACCGGTGGCACGAGACGAGGAAGGACGCCGGGGTGCCCGAGCCGGGCGTCGCGCTCGCCGAGTCCGGGGTGACCCTCGGTGACAGCTGGGAGAGGCTGCACGCGGCCTACCCGCGGACCGAGACGCACTGGGCCGAGGGTGCGGCGGTCGGGGTCGGCGGCACCCCGTGGGCGACGATCTTCGACGGGGTCGACGGCTGGCGGATGTCCGGGTTCGTGGACTACGAGCACCCGGAGCGGACGCCGGACGACTCGGTCGTCACCCGGTTGTCGGCCGGTGAGGGACCGGAGCCGGGCTGCTGCTGAGACCGTCCGGGTCCGAGCCGACGGGCGCCGGGACCCGCGTCGGCGGGTCTGGCGACCGGCGCCGAGGAGACCTGTGAGAGGTTCACCTGCATGCTGGCAATCCTGCTGAGCGGCGGGCTGGCCGTGACGGGCTCCCTGCTCGGGACCCGCGTCGCCATCGGCTGGTTCTCGCGCCACGGCTTCGGCCAGCCGATCCGGGACGACGGCCCGACCACGCACCACGTCAAGCGGGGCACGCCGACGATGGGTGGCCTGGTGATCATCGCGGCCGCGACCCTGGCCTACCTCGTGGCGACGCTGGCCACCGGGAGCCTGCCCAGCGCCAGCGCGTTGCTGCTGGTGATGCTGTTCCTCGGGTGCGGGGCGGTCGGCTTCCTCGACGACTTCATCAAGGTCTACACGCAGAACAACCAGGGCCTCAGCAGCCGTGCCAAGATGGCCGGGCAGACGGTGATCGCGCTCGGCTTCGGACTGCTCGCCACGCAGCTCTTCGCCGACGAGCGCGGGGTCCGCCCCGCGTCGCAGTACTTCTCCACCACGCAGGACTGGGGGATCAAGCTGCCCCTGGTCGTGGTGCTCCTGGTGATCTGGTTCATCGTCACGGCGACCTCCAACGGTGCCAACCTCACCGACGGTGCCGATGGGCTGCTGGCCGGGACCGCGGTGATGGTCTTCGGCGCCTACACGATCGTGAACATCTGGCAGAACAAGCAGCTCTGCGGCTCCACGAGCCCCTCGGTGGTGGCGTCGCGGTGCTACGAGGCCCGCGACCCGCTCGACCTGGCGGTCTTCGCCGTCGCCATCTCCGCCGCCTGCGTCGGCTTCCTGTGGTGGAACGCCAAGCCCGCCCAGATCATCATGGGCGACGTCGGATCGCTCGCGATCGGGGGAGCGGTGGCCGGCCTGGCGATCATGACCAGGACCGAGCTGCTGCTGGTCGTCATCGCCGGGCTGTTCGTCCTCGAGACGATGTCGGTGATCCTCCAGATGAGCTACTTCAAGCTCACCCGCAGGATCACCGGCACCGGACGGCGGATCTTCCGGATCGCTCCCATCCACCACCACTTCGAGCACGCGGGGTGGGACGAGATCACGGTCGTCATCCGCTTCTGGATCATCGCCGGCGGGTGCGTCGCGGTGGGCCTCGGGATCTTCTACGCCGACTGGCTCGGCTGACCCCCTCGCACCACTCGGGCAGGACCCTAGGACGAGAGCTGCCTCCACCGGCCCTCGGAGACGACCTCGACGACCCCGTCCACGACCGTGATCGCGGTCTGGTCGTCGATCGCGTAGGCGGGACCGGAGATCCCTGCTGCCCACTGCTCCGCCTCGGCCATGGAGTTGCCGGGCCCGCCGTCCGGGGCGAGGTGCGGGCAGATCGAGAAGTCGACGAGGCCCAAGGTGCTCACGTCACCGTGGGGCGGTCGCCACTGGATGAAGTCGTCGCCGACCTCGGGGGTCATCACCATGCTGCCGGCGCTCAGCCCCACCCAGACCGTCCGGCTCAACGACGGGACCAGGTCGGCCAGCCCGGACTCCCGCATCCAGTGGCACAGGTACAGGACGTCGCCGCCTGCGGCCAGCAGCACGTCCGTCTCCTGCACGAGGGGGATCCAGCGTTCCTCGTCGAGGCTCGGCAGCGCCGTGAGCTCCAGCACCCCCACGGACTTCCACCCCAGGTCGACCATCGGGTTGGGGGAGCGGCCGCTGATGAACTCCCAGGCCCTGACGCCCGGGCCCACCCACGGGTGCCCGTAGGCCGCCGTGGGGATGCAGAGCGCCGTCGAGTCGGCGATCGGCCTGCCCAGCAGGTCGACCAGTGCGTCGCGGATGCTCGCGTTGGTGACCCCGCCAGAGGTGAGGAGGAGCTTCACGGTGCCTCCTGGCACGGGTGGGGTGAGGGCTCAGCGCAGCTGCAGCGAGCCCGAGAGGTCGGGCTCCCACGGCAGGCCGGCGTCGGCGGCGATCTGCTCGTCCAGCA
>NZZG01000029.1 GCA_002698575.1 Pimelobacter sp.
ATCGTCGCCTGCATGGTCTCTCCTTCGCTTCAATCAATCACCAGGGCGGTGGACACCCAAGAATTCCGATCAACGGCACGCTGCACTTGCTTTTGATAATCGCTCGCAATAGCGGCGCTTCTGCAAGTCATTCTCAATATCGGAACAGAAAGTTCACACCGTGCCCAAGCTTCTGCGTACCACCCTTGCCCTATCCACCGCGCTGGTCGCGCTCGTCCCGGTCCATGCCGCCGCCGAGGCGGACGATCAATACCTGCCGCGCGACATCCTGGTGACCGGTGAACGGATCGACGGTTACCAGGTCAGCGACGGTTCCAGCGCCACCAAAACCGACACGCCGCTGATCGACGTGCCGCAAAGCATCTATGTGCTGACCGAAGAACAGCTGGAGGATCAGGCCGTGCGCACGCTGGGCGAGGCGCTGCGTTATGCGCCGGGCGTCAGCCTCGAATCGGGCGAAGGCCACCGCGACGAAGTGTTCATCCGCGGCCAGGAGACCACCGCCGATTTCTATATCGACGGCCTGCGCGACGATGCCCAGTACTACCGCCCGCTCTACAACATTGATCGCATCGAAGTGCTGAAGGGTGCGAATGCGCTGATCTTCGGGCGCGGCGGCGGCGGCGGGGTGATCAACCGCGTATCCAAGACCGCGAACCCGCTCGATACGTTCGGCCAGCTGGATGCCAGCGTCGATACGTTCGGCGGCTTTGCGGTGGCGGCCGACGTCAACCAGCCGCTGGGCGATGCCGTCGGCGTGCGCATCAACGGCACGTACGAGGAACTGGTCAACAACCGCGACATCTTCGAAGGCCGCTTCTTCGGCATCAGCCCCACGCTGACAGCGTTCGTCGGCCCCGATACGACCGTGACCGCCAGCTACACCTACGACGACGATGCCCGCGTCACCGATCGCGGCATCCCGGCCCTGAACGGACGCCCGATCGAAGGGTATGACGATACCTTTTTCGGCGATGCCGATTACAACCGCGCCGATACCCAGGTGCACATCGCCCGCGCGCGGATCGACCATGCCTTTTCCGACGCGCTCAGCGCCAACGCATCCGTCCAGTATGCCGATTACGACAAGTTCTACGGCAACATCGTGCCGACGGGCACCGATGGCACCACAGTGGGACTGGCGGGCTACGAAAGCGCCACCCAGCGCGAGAACCTGGTCGGCCAGCTGAACTTCATCGGATCGTTCGACACCGGCGCTATCGGGCACAAGGTGTTGGTCGGCGGCGAGGTGATCGGCACCGATACCGTCTCCACCCGCGACCAGGTCCTGTTCGGCGGAACCGACAGCCGTGTGACCGTGCCGCTGGACGATACCATCGCCGTTCCCGCCTTCAGCCTGACCCCGCAGCGCGCCAGCGCCACCGATCTGACGGTAACGAGCGCCTACATCCAGGATCAGATCTCGATCGGCGACCACCTCGACCTGGTGGCCGGCGTGCGGTTCGAGGAATTCGACCTGGAGGCGTTCGACGATGTCACCAAGGTCGCGACCAGTCGCCGCGATACGCTGTGGAGTCCGCGCTTCGGCGTGATCGTGAAGCCGCTGGAAGCGTTGTCGCTGTATGCCAGCTATACCGAAAGCTTCCTGCCGCAATCGGGCGACCAGTTCACCTCGCTCAGCCAGCAGGATGCCTCGCTGGAACCCGAAAAGTTCGAGAACATCGAGGCGGGCGTGAAGTGGGCGATCCGGCCCGACCTGTTCGCCACGGCCGCCGTGTTCCAGCTGACCCGCAGCAACACCCCGGCGGTCGATCCCGCCGATCCGACGCTGACCGTGCTGACCGGGGAAAGCGAAGTGACCGGCTTCGAAGTCAGCCTGGCGGGTCAGATCGCGCCGCGCCTGCAGGCGAACCTCGCCTATACCTATCTGGACGGCGAGGTGACGCAGGACAGCGATTTCGCCGATGCCGGGCAGCGATTGCAACAGCTGCCCGAAAGCCAGGTGGCCGCCTGGGCGCGGTACGACATCCTGCCTGCCGTGGGCGTGGGTGCGGGGGTGATCCACCAGTCGGAACAGCTTGCCAGCTTTTCCGGCAACGTGACCCTCCCCGGCTATACCCGCGTGGATGCCGCGGTCTTCTGGGACATCACCGACGCGCTGAGCCTGCAGGTCAATGTCGAGAACCTGTTCGACGTCGATTACTATCCCAGCGCGCATGGCGACAACAACATCGCCCCGGGCGCCCCGCTGAACGCCGCGGCCACCATCCGCGCGAAGTTCTGATTGCGGCCTAGTCGCGCGTGTCCGGCGTCAGCGCCGGCACCGCGGCGGCGGCGTCCTCCGGGTCGATACCGGGCGCGGGCGCGGCACTGATGCGTTCCTGCCGCAGCGCGACCCGGCCCGCCCGCTCGACCGCGCGGACCAGCCGGGGATATACTCCGCAGCGGCACAGATTGGGAATCGCGGCGGCAATCTCTTCTTCCCCCGGCGACGGATTGCGCCCGATCAGCGCGGCGGCCGCCATCACGATCCCCGGCGTGCAAAAGCCGCACTGGATCGCCTGTTCGGCCACCAGCGCCTGCTGCACCGGATGGCTGCGATCGCGTGACAACCCTTCGATCGTGGTGACATAGCGGCCTTCCACGTCGGCCAGCGTGACGAGGCAGGATCTCAGCGCCTCCCCGTCGATCAGCACCATGCACGCCCCGCAATCGCCCACGCCGCAGCCATTCTTGGTGCCGGTCAGATTGGCAGCCTCGCGGATCGCGGTGACCAGCGGCGTCTCCGCCGGCAGGGTGAAGGCGACGGGACGCTCGTTCAGGGTGAAGCCGATGGCCATGACGGCGCGCCTTATCGCAGCGATCCGCATTCGCCCGCAAGCGCCGCCGCACGCTTATGCGCCATTGCGCGCGGATGTGTGCTAGGCTGGCGCGATGGACCTCACAGACCTGCTGCACCGCTATTTCGGCACGCACGACCTGGCCGCGATCGACCCCGCCGCCCTGCCCGCCGGGGTGGAGCGGATGCGCGTGGATTTCGGCCTGGAGCAGGACCGCGGTCGTCGCTTCGCGCTGTGGTCGATGCTCTACATGTTCGGGGCCGCGCCCGATCTGGACGTGGCCTTCGCCGACGAAGCCGACCGCGAAGCCGCCCGCAACCTGATGGATCTGGCGGCAGCGGCCGAAGAGGGCGGCGAACCGGCGGGTTGATGCCGCGTCGCAGATAATCGAAGCCAAAAGGCGCATATGCCGCTATAGGCCCGGCGAACACCCTCGCCCCGGCCCCGCCCAGGCCTTGCCCCCTTGTATCCGAACACCCCCTGGCCGTGAAGCGGCGCGCCCTGCCGGCGCTGCCATTCCCGTTCCATAAGACGAAGCGAAACCGATGACCTTTCCCGATCTGCCCGCCGCCCTTGCCGATGCCCTTACCCAACGCGGCTACGATGCGCCCACCGATGTTCAGGCCGCAGTGCTGGAAGACGAGGCGCGGGGGCGCGACTTGGTGGTTTCCGCGCAGACCGGTTCGGGCAAGACGGTCGCCTTCGGCCTCGCCTTTGCCGATCAGGTGCTGGACGGCGATGGTCACGTGCGCCCCGCCATAGCGCCCGCCGCGCTGGTTATCGCTCCCACGCGCGAGCTGGCCTTGCAGGTCAGCCGCGAGCTGGACTGGCTATATCGCCCCGCCGGGGGCCGCGTCGCCACTTGCGTGGGCGGAATGAACCCCTCGCAGGAACGCCGCAACCTTCAGGCCGGGGCGACCATCGTCGTCGGCACGCCGGGCCGGTTGCGCGACCATCTGGAACGCGGCGCGCTGGACCTGTCCGCCCTGAAAGCCGTGGTGCTGGACGAGGCGGACGAGATGCTGGACATGGGCTTCCGCGAGGAGCTGGAAGAGATCCTGGACGCCACGCCGGAGGGCCGCCGTACCCTGCTGTTCTCCGCCACCATGCCGCGCCCGATCGAGGCGCTGGCCAGGCGCTACCAGCACGACGCTCTCAGGATCGCGACCACCAGCGGGGAGCGTGGGCATGGCGACATCGCCTATCAGGCCGTGACCGTTTCCCCGTCGGAGATCGAGAACGCCGCGGTCAACCTGCTGCGCTTCCACGAGGCGGAAACCGCCATCCTGTTCTGCGCCACGCGCGAGAAGGTGCGGCATCTGCACGCCACCTTGCAGGAACGCGGGTTCGGCGTGGTGGCGCTGTCCGGCGAACATTCGCAAAGCGAGCGCAACCAGGCCCTACAGGCATTGCGCGACCGGCGGGCGCGGGGGTGCGTCGCCACCGACGTGGCGGCGCGCGGCATCGATCTGCCCAGCCTCAGCCTAGTGATTCATGTCGAGATCCCGCGCGATGCCGAAACGCTCCAGCACCGCTCCGGCCGCACCGGGCGCGCGGGCAAGAAGGGCACCGCCGTGCTGATCGTGCCCTATCCGCGCCGCCGCCGGGTCGAATCGATGCTGCGCCACGCCCGCATCAATGCCGAGTGGATCGACGCGCCCGATCGCGATGCGATTCTGGCCAAGGATCGCGAGCGGCTGCTGGAGGCGCTGTTGCAACCGGTCGAGATCGAGCAGGCCGACCGCGACCTTGCCGATCGCCTGCTGGCCGAACGCACCCCGCAGGAAATCGCCGCCTTGCTGGTGCAGGCCCATCGCGCCAAGCTGCCCGAGCCCGAAGAGGTGCTGGCCAATACGCCCGAGGCGCGCCGTGCCGACCAGAAGGAGCGCCATCGCCCCGGATTCGAGGATGTCGTGTGGTTCCGCATGGATATCGGTCGCCGCCAGAACGCCGATCCGCGCTGGATCCTGCCGGTGCTGTGCCGCCGCGGCCACATCACCCGCAACGAGATCGGCGCGATCCGCATCGGGCCGCAGGAAACCCACTTCCAGATTCCCCGCGCCGTGGCGGACAAGTTCGCCGACGCGCTGCGCCGTACCGCCGGAGATGACGAGAACGGCGGCGACCTCCACATCGAACTGTCGCCCGAAGCCCCGCGCGATGTAGCCCGCCGGGCGCGCAAGGGCGGAAAGCCCGGCCACGGCAAGGCGAACGCACCCTTCGTACGAGCCAAGGGCGGACCGAAAAAAGGCTTTCCCAAGGGCGGCAAGGGCCCCGGCAAGCCGTTCAAGCGCAAGCCGAAACCGGGCTGACTTGGGGGCCGGGCGGGCCGATAACGGGAGGGAAATGGTGCCGCTTAGAGGATTCGAACCTCTGACCCCATCATTACGAATGATGTGCTCTACCAACTGAGCTAAAGCGGCTCCGGGCTGGGCCTTTAGGGCGACGCGCGGCGCCTCGCAAGCCTGCCATGTGCGTTCGCGCGAATGGAGGCCCGAGCCGGAATCGAACCGGCGTGCAAGGATTTGCAGTCCTCTGCGTAACCACTCCGCCATCGGGCCACCGAACACGGAAGCTGCGGCCCCTAGCCTGCACGGGCGGCGACTTCAATATGGAAACCATGCACAGGGGCTGGCCAGCCGCCGATTTGGCGCTATCAGGCTGCCCCATGTCGATCATGGAACTTCTCGAACCGGTGGGGCGCGACGGCGTCCAGACCTTGCCGCACGCCGAAAACTGGATGCAGGGGCGCACCTTTTACGGCGGGGCTTCCACGCTGATCGCCTATACCGATGCCCAGCGCCGGATCGGCGACCTGCCGCCGCTGCGCGGGGCGCAGGTGGATTTCGTCGCCCCGGTGGGCGGCGAGGTCGAAACCCGCAGCGAGATCATCCGCCAGGGCAAAAGCGTGACGCATGTTCGCAGCGATATCCTGTGCGGCGGCAAGCTGGCGCTGACCGCGATCTTCCTGTTCGGCGCCGCGCGCGAGCCCAATGCCGTCCATCCCGGCCCGCAGGTTGAAGACATCGCCAACGGCTACGACAGCGGCGAACCCGTGCCGGGCCCCAAGGAAGGCAAGCACTTCATCCAGAATTACGAGATTCGCCGCGCGCAGGAATTGCAGGGTTCCGGCCCGCCGCTGGTGCGCCGCTGGTTCCGCCTGAAAGAGCCGCACGATCTGGATCCGATGGCCGAACTGATCCTGGTGGGCGACACGCTGCCGCCGGGCTCCATGCGCGCGATGCAGCGCCAGGGGCCGCTATCCTCGATCAACTGGTCGTTCAACTTCCTCGACCCGAACCCGTCGACGACCGATGGCTGGTACCTGGCCGAAACCGCCTCGCAATGGGCGGACGAGGGCTTTTCGTCGGAACGCCTGCGGTTGTGGAACGCGGACGGTCGTCAGCTGCTCGACGGGATTCAGTGCGCCGCGATCTTCGGCTGATCAAAAATTGTAGTTCGCTTCGCGCTTTTCCATGAAGGCGCGCACCGCCTCGATCTGGTTGGGATGCCCCATGATCCCCGCCTGCGCCTTCGATTCGGCCATCAGCGCGGCGTCGGCATCGACCGGATCGGTTTCCGCGAACAGCCACTTGGCAGCGCGCAGCGCCTCGGGGTTCTTCGCCGCGATCTCTTTCGCCAACTCCAGCGCGCGGGCGAGCGGATCCTCGTTCACCTCGGTCGCGAAGCCCAGGGTGCGCGCTTCCTCGCCGGAAAACTCGCGGTTGGTATAGGTCAGGCTGCGCAGATCGTCGTCGCGCACATTGCCCTGCCACAGCGCGAAACCGCCCATGTCGGGCACGATGCCCCAACGCATCTCCATCACCGCCATGCGGGCTTGCGGGTGGACGATGCGAATGTCCGCCCCGCTGGCGACCTGCAATCCGCCGCCGAAGCACACGCCCTGCACCGCCGCGATCACCGGCACCTTGCACTTGCGCCATGTCATCGCCGCTTCCTGCGCGCGATTGGCGTTGCCGTGAGTGCGTTCTTCCAGGCCGACCTTGCGATCCGATGCCGGCTTGCCGAAGTTCGACGTGTCCAGGCCGGCGCAGAAAGAGCGCCCTTCGCCCGAAAGCACCACGACGCGAATGTCCTTCACGTCGCGCACCGCCTCGCCCGCCGCGATGATCCGTTCGAACATCTTGTCGTCCAGCGCGTTCATCTTGTCGGCGCGGGTCAGGCGGACGTGGGCGACGTGATCGTCCACGCCGATCGCCACGCGGTCGTCATCGGTGAAATCGAACATCAGGTCGGCATCCTTTCTTCGGCAGCCACCGTCTGCGCGGCGGCCTGCTGATCGAACCAGTAGCGGCCCTTGTCGTCCGTCACGATCGAATGGGCAAGACCGAACTCGGCAAGGCGCAGGCGCACGCGGCGGATGGGCACGGCCACGGTATTGGTGCCCGGGTACGAACTCAGGTTACAGATTTCAGCCGTTCGCCACTTTCCGCTCTTCGGCATCGCTTGCCAGGAAGCGCTTGATGTTGCGCGCCGCCTGGCGCAGCCGCTGCTCGTTCTCGACCATGGCGATGCGGACATAGCCCTCGCCCATCTCCCCATACCCGACACCTGCTGCGACGGCGACCTCTGCCTCTGTCAGCAGACGCTTGGAAAATTCGAGACTGCCCAGATGCGCCATTTGCGGGGGCAGCGGGGCCCAGGCGAACATCGATGCCTTCGGCACCGGAATATCCCATCCGGCCCGCCCGAACGCCTCCACCATCACATCGCGCCGTTTGTGGAAGGTGTTGCGGTTCTCCTCCACGAATTCCTGCGGGCCGTTCAGCGCCGCCACCGCGGCGGCCTGGATCGGGGTGAAGGCGCCATAGTCGAGATAGCTTTTCACCCGCGTCAGCGCGGCGATGATCTTGGGATTGCCGACGCAAAAGCCCATCCGCCATCCAGCCATGCAGAACGTCTTGCTCATGGTGGTGAATTCCACCGCCACGTCCTTGGCGCCCGGAACCTGCAGGATAGAGGGCGTGGGCTTGCCGTCGAAATAGAGTTCCGAATATGCGAGGTCGGAAATGACCATCACCTTGTTCTCGCGCGCCCAGTCCACGATCTTGCGGTAGAATTCGATATCGACCGTTTCGGCCGTGGGGTTGGACGGGTAGTTCACGATCAGCACGCTGGGGCGCGGCACGGTAAAGGCCAGCGCCTTTTCCAGCGCATCCCAATACCGCTCGTCCGGGGTAACCGGGATGGAGCGGATGGTCGCGCCCGCCAGGATGAAGCCGAACGTGTGAATGGGGTAGGACGGGTTGGGCGCCAGCACCACGTCGCCCGGCGCTGTGATCGCGGTGGCAAGGCTGGCCAGCCCCTCCTTCGATCCCATGGTCACGACCACTTCGCTTTCGGGATCGAGATCGACGCCGAAGCGGCGCTTGTAGTAATTGGCCTGGGCACGGCGCAGGCCGGGTATGCCCTTGGACTGGGAATAGCCGTGCGCGTCCAGGTTCTGCGCCACCTCGCACAGCTTGTCGATCACGTGCTGCGGTGGCGGCTGGTCGGGATTGCCCATGCCCAGGTCGATGATGTCCCTACCCGCCTGGCGCGCCGCGTGCCGCATCGCGTTGACTTCGGCGATGACATAGGGCGGCAGGCGCTTGATGCGGTAGAATTCGGTATCCATCGATCCTGTATCCAGACTGGCGGGCCTTATTGCCCGATCCGCGCCCTACACTAGTGATCAGGCGCGCCCACGCAACGCTTCATGGGGGCGGGGCACGCAAATGTTTGGCAAGCGGGCGCAATCGGCTACACCCATTCGCATGGCTACCGATCCGCGCGACCCGCCCTTCGAACCCTTCGCCTTCACGCCCGACGCGATCGCCGGGCTGATGAAATGGCAGACCGAGGCGGCGCAGCAGATGATGAACGGCGGCCTGCCTTTTCTGCCGCAACCGGGCAGCGCCAGCGACGGGGCGGGCGATCCCTTCTCGCACTGGCAGGCGATGACGGCGCAGGCCACCAAGGTATGGGAACAGCAACTGGCCGCCATGCCGCAAACCGGCGAACTGCCGTCGATGAAGGGCATGGACCCGGCGCGCTGGACCGCCGCCTTCCAGGATTGGTGGCAACAGCTGGCTGGCGGTGCCCCGCAGATCCAGGGTGAGCTGTGGTCCGAAACCCTGCAATTGTGGAACGCGATCAGCCAGACCTACGGCATCGGCACGGCGAGCGGTCCGGACAAGAGCGTCGATGCCGCCGACCTGCCGCGGCAGGACCGCCGCTTCGCCGATCCCAAGTGGCGCGCCGATCCGGTCTTCGCACTGATGCATCAAACCTACCTGCTGATCGCCGAGAAGCTGGGCGC
>NZZG01000030.1 GCA_002698575.1 Pimelobacter sp.
GATCTCCGAGCAGCTGCTCGCCACGCGCCCCGACGTGACGCTGGGTGACGGGGCGAAGTACTTCGACGAGCTCGTCACGGCGGGTGAGTACGAGGGGATGCCGGTGATCGACCAGGCCGAGGACCTGGGCTTCCAGCTCGTGCAGGACAAGGCCGGCCTGTCGGCGCTGACCGCTGCCGACCAGCAGGCGCCGGTGCTGGGTCTGTTCGCCGAGGGCAACTTCCCCGTGCGCTACGTGGGGCCCGACTCCACTGTCGGGGGTGCCGCGCTGCCGGCGCAGGAGTGCGAGACCAACCCCGACCTGCCGGCCACGCAGCCGAGCCTCGCCGACATGACCGACAAGGCGATCGACCTGCTCGACAACCCTGAGGGCTTCTTCCTGCAGGTGGAGGGCGCGAGCATCGACAAGCAGGACCACGCCGCGAACGCCTGCGGGCAGATCGGTGAGACGGTCGACCTCGACGAGGCCGTCCAGGTCGCGCTCGAGTTCGCCGAGGCGGACGGGAACACCTCGGTCTTCGTGACCGCCGACCACGCGCACTCGAGCCAGATCATCGAGGTCGGTAGCACCACGCCGGGACTGAGCGTGGCGCTCACCACCGCGGACGGTGCACCGATGGCCGTCAACTACGGCACCGCACCCCTGGGTGGCTCGCAGCAGCACACCGGCGCGCAGCTTCGCGTCGCCGGCTACGGCCCGCAGGCGGCCAACGTCGTCGGGCTGAGTGACCAGACCGACCTCTACTTCACGATGGCTCGGGCCCTGGGTCTGCTCGGTGACGCCGACAACTCGTCGGCGGACGCCGTCGTGAAGGTGCGTCCGGGCAAGCCCAAGGCCGGCAAGGCCGTCCGCGTCAAGCTCGCCAAGTTCCTCGGAGACACCACGGCCACGGCCGTGCTCAAGGCGAAGGTCAAGGGGGCCGGCAAGACGGTCACCCAGCAGCTCTCCCTCGACGGAGGAAAGGCATCGTTCAGCGTCAAGCTGAAGAAGCCGGGCACGTACGTCGTCGGCGCCATCGGTGACCAGACCGGCGAGAAGGCAGCGCGGGTCTTCAAGGTCACCAAGAAGCGCTGATCGGTCCAGACCACCCGCGCACCATCGGCTCCGGCGTCCCCCAGGGGGGCGCCGGAGTCCGGCGTTCTCGTCCCGGCACCGTCCCCGGCCCGCTCAGGTGATGGTCATCCCGCCGTCGACGGCCAGGGTCTGCCCGGTGACGTAGCCGGCCGCGTCGGAGGCCAGCCACACGATCGTGGCGGCCAGCTCCGCCGGGTCACCCTTGCGCCCCATCGGGATCCGGGCGCCCATCGAGTCGAGGTAGCCGTCGGGGTACTGGTCGGTCATCTCGGAGGTGAAGAACCCGGGCGCGATGGCGTTGACGCGGATGCCCTTGCGACCGGTCCACTGCTGGGCGAGGTCGCGCGTCATCCCGATCAGGCCGGCCTTGGACGCGGCGTAGGCGGCTTGGGGGAGCCCGGCGGTGGTCAGCCCGAGGACCGAGGAGATGTTGATGATGCTCGAGCCCGGCTGCATCACCCGTCCGCAGGCCTGAGCCATCCAGTAGCAGCCGTTGAGGTTGACGTCGATGACCTGACGGAACTCCTCCGGAGTCTCGCGGGTCGCCGGGACCGCCGTACCGATGCCGGCGTTGTTGACCAGGATGTCGACGCGCCCGAACTCCTCCATCGCCAGCGCCACCAGGTTCGAGCACGAGTCGGGGTCGGCGACGTCGGTGGCCACGGTCAGCGCTCGGCGCCCGGCGCCCTCGACGAGCGCCGCGGTGTCGGCGAGGCGGTCGACGCGGCGCGCGCCGAGGGCGAGGTCGGCGCCCGCCTCGGCCAGGCTCCGGGCGAAGGCGACACCCAGGCCGCTGGAGGCGCCGGTGACGACGGCGACCCTGCCGTCGAGGCGGAACAGGTCGTTGACAGTTTCGTGAGCCATGGTCTGATCGTAGGGTGACCCGCTCCGACCTCTCCCTGACCTCCCACGGCGACTCGCTGTCCGCCTGGCACCACCACGCGGAGACCGACGCCTGGACGACCGCGGCAGGTCGCCCCTGCGTCGTGATGGCGCACGGCTTCGGCGCGACCAAGGACGCCGGGCTGACGCCCTTCGCCGAGCGCTTCGCCGCGGCCGGCGCCGACGTCGTGGTCTTCGACTACCGCGGGTTCGGTACCTCGGGAGGGGCACCGCGTCAGCAGGTCGACCACCGTCGCCACCGCGCCGACTACCGCAGCGTGCTCTCCCAGGTGCGCGGTCTCGACGGTATCGACCCCGACCGGGTGGTGCTGTGGGGCAGCTCCTACTCCGGCGGGCACGTGGTGGCCGTGGCTGCCGGTGACCCGCGGGTGGCCGCGGTGATCTCCCAGGGGGCGGCCATGGACGGCCTCGCCGCGGTGGCGGAGATCGTCACGTACGCCGGCGTCCGGCAGGTCCTGCGCCTCACCGCGCACGCGCTGCGCGGCCTCGTGCAGCGAGGGCACGAGATCCCGATCGTGGCGGCGCCGGGCGAGCTCGCGGCGATCACGTCCCACGACGGACTCTCCGGCTACGAGATCATCATGGGGCCGACCTTCGAAAACCGGATGCTGGCCCGTGGCATCCTGCCGATCCTCCTGAACAGGCCGGTCTCCTCCGCCTCGAGGCTGAGGATGCCCGTCATGCTCGTCATCGCGGCCTCGGACACGATCGCGCCGCCCTCGGCCGTCGAGCGGGTCGCCGCCAGGGTGCGCGGCCGGGTCGAGGTCGAACGCTTCGACGTCGGGCACTTCGAGATCTACCGGGGCGAGGTCTTCGAGAAGTCCGTCGCGGCCCAGGTCGCCTTCCTGGACTCGGTGCTGGGATGAGCACGGTCCGGCGATGGACTAGCATGCTCGCATGAGCATCCGAAGCCTGCTTCTTGGACAGCCGCGCTGATCGATCGTTGATCGCGCGGCCACCCCTCCATGCGAGGGGTTTTTTCATGTCCAGAGCACGTCCGGCCCGACCAGCAGCAGGAGACCGTCCCGATGAACACAGAGCCCGCCCCGGCAGAGATCGGCGAGACCCCCACGTCGTACGACGTGAGCGCCGTGGAGACCAAGTGGCTGCCGGTGTGGGAGGAGCTCGACCCGTTCCGGGCCGACGACGCCTCGCCCAAGGAGCGCAAGTACGCGCTGACGATGTTCCCCTACCCCAGCGGCGACCTGCACATGGGCCACGCCGAGGTGTTCGCGCTGCACGACGTGATCGCACGCTACTGGCGCTTCCGCGGCTTCGAGGTGCTGAACCCGATGGGGTGGGACTCGTTCGGGCTGCCGGCCGAGAACGCCGCGATCCGCAACGACGAGCACCCGGCGACGTACACCTACGCCAACATCGAGACCCAGGCCGCGTCGATGAAGAAGTACGGCCTGGCCTTCGACTGGTCGCGCCGGCTGCACACCTCCGACCCGGAGTACTACCGCTGGACCCAGTGGCTGTTCCTGAAGTTCCGCGAGCAGGGGCTGGCCTACCGCAAGAACAGCCCGGTCAACTGGTGCCCGCAGGACCAGACGGTGCTGGCCAACGAGCAGGTGCTGGCCGACGGCACGTGCGAGCGCTGCGGCGCCGAGGTCACCAAGCGCGAGCTGACGCAGTGGTACTTCCGCACCACCGCCTACGCCCAGGAGCTGTACGCCTGCCTGGACGAGCTGCAGGACACCTGGATCGGCAAGGTCGTCAACGCCCAGCGCAACTGGGTCGGGCGCTCCGAGGGAGCGCACGTGCGCTTCCGCATCGAGGGACGCGAGGAGCCGGTGACCGTGTACACGACCAGGCCGGACACGCTGTACGGCGCGACGTTCATGGTGGTCGCCGCCGACGCGCCGCTGGCGGCCGAGCTGGCCGAGCTGGGCGGGCCCGAACGGGTCGAGGCGCTGTCGGCGTACGTCGAGGAGATCCGCAAGGCCTCCGACATCGACCGCCTGGCGACCGACCGCACCAAGACCGGCATCGACCTGGGCGTCACCGCGACCAACCCGGTCAGCGGTGAGCAGGTGCCGGTGTGGGCGGCCGACTACGTGCTGGCCGACTACGGCACCGGCGCGATCATGGCCGTGCCGGCCCACGACCAGCGCGACCTGGACTTCGCGAGGAAGTTCGACCTGCCCGTGCGACGCGTCGTCGACACCGGCGAGCCCAACCCGGAGGAGACCTACGAGGCGACGACCGGCAACGGCACCTACGTCAGCTCGGGTCCGCTGGACGGCCTGACCGACAAGACGCAGGGCATCTCGACGATCATCGAGCGGCTGGAGGCCGACGGCACCGGTGAGGGCACGGTCAACTTCCGACTGCGCGACTGGCTGCTGTCCCGCCAGCGCTACTGGGGCGCCCCGATCCCGATCATCCACTGCCCGGTCGACGGCGAGGTGCCGGTGCCCGAGGATCAGCTGCCGGTGGAGCTGCCCGAGCTGCGTGGTGCCGACCTGAAGCCGAAGGGCACCTCACCCCTGGGCGCGGCCACGGAGTGGGTGGAGGTCGCCTGTCCCACGTGTGGTGGACCGGCGCGCCGGGACAGCGACACGATGGACACCTTCGTCGACTCGTCGTGGTACTTCCTGCGCTTCCTGTCCCCGCACGACCACACCCAGGCCTTCAGCAGCGAGCAGGCGGCCGCCTGGGGCCCCGTCGACCTGTACATCGGCGGCGACGAGCACGCCGTCCTGCACCTGCTGTACGCACGCTTCTTCACCAAGGTGCTGCGCGACAGCGGGCTGCTGACCTGGGACGAGCCCTTCTCGGCGTACCTGTCGCAGGGAAAGGTGATCAACAACGGTCGCAAGATGAGCAAGTCCCTGGGCAACGGGGTCGACCTGGGCAAGCAGCTGGACGAGTTCGGCGTCGATGCGGTCCGCCTGACGCTGGTCTTCGCGAGCCCGCCGGAGGACAACATCGACTGGGCCGACATGAGCCCCGCGGGGTCGCTGAAGTTCCTGCAGCGGGCCTGGCGCCTGAGTGGCGACGTGGCCTCGGCCCCGGGTGTGGACGTGTCCACGGGTGAGCGGTCGCTGCGCTCGGTCATCCACCGCACCGTTCGCGACGCCGAGGAGCTGGTGGAGAGCCACCGGTTCAACGTCCTGATCGCCCGCACCATGGAGCTGGTCAACGCCACCCGCAAGGCGATCGACGGCGTCGGCACGGGCGGCTGCGGACCGGAGGACCCGGCGGTCCGGGAGGCCGTCGAGACGGTCGCGATCCTGCTGTCGATGGTCACGCCCTACGTCGCCGAGGAGATGTGGGAGCGGCTGGGCCACCGACCCACGGTCGCCCACGCCGCCTGGCCGATCGTCGACCCCGAGCTGCTGGTCGAGGACTCGGTGACCGCCGTCGTGCAGATCCAGGGCAAGGTCAAGGCTCGCCTGGAGGTCTCGCCGGCGATCACGGCCGCCGACCTGGAGTCGCTGGCCCTGGCCGACGACACCGTCGTGGCCGCGATCGCCGGTCGACCCGTCCGCAAGGTGATCGTGCGCGAGCCCAAGCTGGTCAACGTCGTCGTCTGAGCGCCGTGCGTCGGTGCTGACCGAAAGGCGTTCCCGTGCCTCGGTCCACGTGTCATGATGTCCCGGCGCGGCGCCGCCGAGCGATGGCGGTGGAGGGGTGCGTCGTGGGGATGAACGTGCGGTCGAGCGTGGGTCGTCACCGAGTCGGTCTAGCTGTCGCAGCCACGGTGCTGCTCGTGCAGGGCTGCTCGGGCTCGGGGGCCGAACCCGCCGCAGAGGGCGGACCGGGCGCCACGGGTGCATCCTCACCTGGCTCGCAGGCATCCCCCGGCACCGCAGCGCCGTCGCAGGGAGGCGGGCGCAGCGACCGGCCGCGGGGGGCGTCGTCGTCGGGTCCCGCCGAGGGATCCACGGATCCGGGCCGTACCGCCCCGCCCGGGACTCCCGAGAAGGTGGAGCCTCCGGGGCCGGGTGAGGTGGGCGCCGAGACCGTGAGCGGCAAGGTGGTCTCCGCGACCGAGGGCAGGGCGACCCTTCGGGTGGGTCGCTCCGAGGTGGTGGTCGTGTGGGGTCCCGCCGTGGAGGTCCTCCGGCTGACCTCGCTGGAGCGCAAGAAGATCAAGGTCGGCGCCTGCGTCCTGGCTCTGCCCGAACGTGGGGACGGTGCGCAGGGCGAGGACTTCGCAGCCGGCGTGGTCCGTCTGGTCGCGAGCGCGGGGCGCTGTCAGGGAGGCGGCGGCACCGGCGGGAACGACGACGGCCGTGGCGCCGGTGGGTCGATCACGATGGACGGTCCCGGGGTGGTCGGGGCCGTGGTCGAGGTGTCCGGCAGCACGCTGGTGGTGCGTCCGTCCTCGAGTCCCTCGGCGGACCCCGTGGAGGTGACCACGACCAGTCGCACCCGCTACACCAGTGCGGCGTCGGCGGCTCCGGACGGCGCAGTCGATCCCGGCGCTCCCATCGAGGCGGGGGACTGCCTGACCGCCTACGGCGCCGCGAGCCCCTCCGGCGAGGGGGTACGGGCGACCCGCCTGCGGGTGAGCGACCCGGGGCCGGGCCGTTGCCCCGAGGTGCCCGTGGCCTGAGCCGGGCCGCCGCACGCTCAGTGCGTCGCGGGCTCCGGCTGGGGCGGGATCACGAACGCGTTGTTGACCGCGTCGGACCCGTGCTCGGCGACCTCGGGGAAACCGATCCCCGGGAGCAGCGCGACGTCGAAGATCTCCTCCACCAGGTCCTCGAAGCGGATGAAACCCACGGTGCTCCCGGTCTCGACGTTGACGACCCAGATGCCGCACTGACGGTCCTCGAGGCGAGCCGTCAGGGCAGACCGCCGAAGGTGTTGGCCTCGCGCACCTCGGACAGCCCGATGAAGGCGAGGGGGCCGGCGAAGGCCAGTCCGCGGGTGAAGCCGGGAAGCTGCGCGACGGTCTCCACGGTCCCACTCGCGAGGTCGACCGCGGCCAGGCTTCCCTCGCCCGACTCGAGGACCCAGAGACGACCGTCGTGCCAGCGGGGTGAGTGCGGCATGGACAGCCCCGAGACAGCGATCTCGTTCGACTCCACGTCGATGATGACCCCGCCGTGTGCCTTGTCGGCACGCCAGCCTCCTGCCGTGTCGGTGGTCCCCAGAGCGGTGACGTGGGTGATCCGGTCGTCGCGCACGGCCAGTCCGTTGAGGTGGCAGCGATCCTCCGGCGCGAGCGCGCTGATGAAGGACGGACGCCATCGCGGGACGAAGCTGTGCTCGCCGTCGAGCGTGGCCAGGCACGAGAAGCGGGTGGCGACCACCCAGAGCTCGTCACCGGCCCACGCCACGTCGTGGATCCTGATGTCGCCGGTGTAGGCCGCGGACCGTGGCACGAAGCAGGCGTCGTGCCGGCCCGGTGGCGAGAGACGCTCGGTCAGCTGCGGGAGGTTCTGGTAGTCCAGGACCTGGGTCCGGGTGCCCACGGCGAGACGCCCCTTGCGGTAGGCGATGCCCATCGGGCTCTCCAGCGGCCGGAAGTGGGTGTTGAGCTTGCCCTCCATGGCGCGCACCGCCACGAGCTTCCCGGTCTGGTACGTGGAGGCCAGGATGCTGGTGCCGAGCGACTCCAGGAGGTCGGGCATGTTCGCCGTGTTCACGCTGCGGTACGGCGACGTCGGTGCCGGCGCGGCGTCGTCCAGGCGCGGCCGCAGCGTGATCGGCGAGGTCAGCGCCGCACGTCCGCGCCGTGCCGCATCCGCTGTCGCCGGGAGCACTCGCTCGAGGAGGTCGGCGTGCTGGCGCCACTTGTCCGGGGCCGGCGGGGTCAGGGTGTAGCGCGAGAGGGGCAGCTTGTCGTCGAGCTGTCGGTCCCACTCGATGTCGAGGAACTGGCACAGACGCTCGGTCTCGGCCTGGGGGTCGGCCAGGAACTGGTGGTACCCCACGACGGCCCACTGCGTCTGTGGCAGGTGCTCCAGGTCGGTGAGCAGGATCTCGGAGGCCATCCGCCACTGCTCGGCCACGACCTCGGGCAGCTGCGCCCCGGCGAGCTTGCGCCACTCGGGGACCAGGAGCAGCGACCACGGGGGACCGGCCCACTCGGGAAGGTCCGGGTAGGTCACGAAGCGCCTGGACTCCCAGGCCGCGATCATGCTGCTGAGGCTCTCGGCCGGGTCGCGCTGCACGAAGACGAAGCGTGCGTCGGGATAGGCCGCGTGCAGGAACGGAACGCGCAGCGAGTTCTTGGGGGTCTTCTCGAGCAGGCGCAGGCCCGTCGCACCGGGCTCGGGAGACTGTTCGTCCCGGTCTCGCAGGCCGCGCAGGAAGTTGGCCTCGAGCTGTGCGATGACCTGCGGTTTCGCGTCCTGAAGCCCCAGTCGGTTGCTGTCCCAGCCTCGCGATGACGGATGCAGCGCCTCGACGCTCTCGATGGCGGCGTGACTCTCGTCGCCGATCGTCCAGACCGATGGCGAGAGCGCCAGGGTCTCGAACAGCAGCGTGGTCCCCGATCGAGGGGGTGCCACGATGAAGATGGGTCGCTCGAAGGGACGTCGGCGTCCACGCCGTCGCCGTGCGGCACCGTCCATGGGTTGCCGCGCAGCCTGCGGCTCGGGCGCGGCCGACTGCGAGGACGGTGCCGTGGTGGTGTCGTCGCGGCGAGGTCCACGAGACGTCTCGGCCGCCGTCTCGTCGCGCCGGGAGCGTTCGGTCCGCGGGCCGATGGCGGGCTCGATCAGCACCTGACGGGCCACGACGACCGGGTCGGTGCCGTTGTCGAGCCGGAGCCGTCCGGCGAGCTGCGCGAGGTTGCGGGCGAGTCCGTCGCGAAGCGCCTCGAAGTGGGTCGCGGGGCCGTCGTGGTCATCGGTCTCGGCCCACAGCGAGCGCCACTGGTGGACGAAACGGCGACATTCCTCGCCCAGGGCGGCTGCCGTCGGATGCTGCGTGTCGAGGCCCTTCAGCACGAGGTGCTCGACGTGCTGCTCCACCTCCCAGGGGGTCATCAGGCGAGGGAAGTTGTGCCGCTCGACCGCCAGGTCGGGGACCAGTCCGGGCACGTGCTCGACGAGCCGTGGGTCGAAGTGGCCGCCCTGTCCGTCAGGGTCGAACGGACGCCGGCCCCGCGCGACCAGGTCCCAGAAGTGGGCGGAGCCCACGGTGTCGGCGACGAGGTGGATGCGACGGTCGCCTGTGTTGTTGAGGACGTTGTGGGGACGCCAGGTGTCGAAGATCCAGGACTGACCGGCAGGCATGTGCAGCGAGCGGTCCGCGCAGTGGAAGGAGATCGACTCGCTGGTCAGGATCGGGACGTGGATGCGCACCCGCTCGGCCCAGTAGTAGTTGGTGTCCACGTGCAACGTCGCCTCGGTGTTGCCGTCCAGCCGCATCAGGCGCGCCCGGCCGATGACGGTCTCGAAGCTCGCCAGTACCTGCTGCAGGTACTCGAGGTGGCGCAGATGCGGTGTGGGCGCCATGGCTCCGCGTGTCGCGTCGTTGAGCGGATCGCCGTCGACAGCGAGGAGGGGGAGCGCCCAGTTGCCGGGGTTGCCCTGAGGATGTGGTCGCCACGAGTCCTCCGGCACCTCCAGCACCTCGGCACGGAGCCGCTCGGCGTCGAAGTCCAGGGGGAGCCGGATGAACTCGGTGTCCAGTCGCACGGGCACAGCAAAGCACCTCGTGCCGTCGAGGAGTCAGGAATTCGCCATTATCGAGGCTGCGATTCCGACGCAACCCCGAGGTGTGACTAGACCGGTAAAATCTCATCCTTGTCGTACTCGGTCATCCGGTGTCACGATCCGTCCGGCTCGTCGCCTGTGACGGGACCGCGGGTGCCGGATCCGTCCGGGCCTGCCATGGGTAGTCACGGAGGAACGTCATGACGAGCAGGTCCATGCACCGGGCGAACGAGCGGAAGCGGGCGAAGCAGGCCAAGCGGGCGAAGATGTCCGCGGCCACGGCCGGGTTGATGGCCATCGGCACCGGAGCGCCCCTGGGAGCCATGGTGCTCTACGCCGCCCCCGCCGAGGCGGCCGGCTTCAGTGTCACCAACACCGCCGACTCCGGCCCGGGCAGCCTGCGGGCCGCGATCGAGCAGGCCAACGCGGCCGACGGCGCCGACGTGATCACCTTCGACGCCGTGGTGAGCGGCACCATCGCCCTGACGAGCGGCGAGATCGAGATCACCGACGACCTGACGATCGACGGTCCCGGCTCCGGGACCCTGACGGTCGACGCCGGCGGCGACAGCCGCGTCTTCAACGTCACGAGCACCCGCGAGTGCGTGCCGGACGGCGGGTTCTACTACGGCTACCCGACCTACGACTGCACGAGCGACGGTCCGGTCGAGGCCGTGGTCATCTCCGGTCTGACTCTCGAGGACGCGGCTGCTCCCTCCGTCACCTACAACTACTACGGCTACAGCTACACCTACGAGGAGAACGGCGGCGCCGTCTACGCCAACACCTTCTTCTACGGCAGCGACGGCTACTACGACGCCCAGCGCTCGGCGCTGGTGATCGACGACGTCGCGATCACCGACTCGAACGCGGCCGCGGGGGCAGCGATCTACGTGCGCAACGCCACGCAGGTCACCGTGACCGACTCGACGTTCACCGACAACGACAGCTCTCGCGGCTCCGGTGGAGCCGTGCGCACGCGTTCGACCCGTGGTCCGGTCACGGTGTCGGGCTCGCAGTTCGACGGCAACACCGCCCGGTACAGCGGCGGCGGGCTCGAGACCAGCTCGACCAGCGGCGACGTCACGGTCACCGACACCACCTTCACCGGCAACGTCGCCTCGAGTGGCGGCGCCCTCTCCGTGGCGCGCACGTTCGGCAACGCCGTCGTGCAGGACGCCGTCATCTCGGGCAACAGTGCCTCCGACGGCAGCGGCGGCGGTCTGATGCTCTACGGGCTGTACCTCTACAGCGGCGAGGGCAACGTCGCGGAGCTGATGGTCACCGACACGGAGATCTCGGGCAACACCGCCTACGCGAACGGTGGTGGGGTGGCGCTGAGCGGTCCCTACTCCTCGGTCCTGCGGAGCTCCAGCTCGTTCACCAACACCACGATCTCCGGCAACACCGCCGTCGGGACCTCGCGCAGCTACGGCGGCGGCGTCTTCATCCCGCCGGTGTCGCGGTTCGGTGACCACGAGCAGACCTTCACCAGCGCGACGATCGCCGACAACACGGCCTCCCGTGGCGGCGGCATCGTGGCCGGGGACGGAGCCAAGATCCTGCAGAACACGATCGTCGCCGACAACGCGCCCAAGGACCTGACCCTCACCACCACCTACGCGGACCCGTTCCAGCTGGACTTCACGCTGATCGAGAACCCAGTGCGGGACACCACTGTCGAGGTCACGGCGGGGTCCAGCATCGTGGGCTCCGACCCGGAGCTGGGGCCGCTCGCCGACAACGGCGGTGCGGCACGCACGATGGCGCCGGCCGTGTCCAGCCCGGTCGTGGACGCCGGCAAGGCGTTCGGCCTGGCGTCGGACGCCACCGGCGGCCCGCGCACGGTGGACATCGCGGCGATCTCCAACGCCCCTGGCAGCGACGCGACCGACATGGGCAACGTCGAGGTTCCCGCGAGTGCTGCCGTCCCGGTCGCCAACACGAGCGCACCGTCGATCACCGGATCCCCGGTGGTGGGGTCGACGCTGACGGCGGCGGGTGGCGCCTGGAACCCCGCCGACGTGACACTGACCTACCAGTGGCTGCGGGCCGGAGCGCCGATCGCCGATGCCACGGCGTCGACCTACACGGTGTCGTCCGCGGACGTGGGGTCCACGATCTCGGTGCGGGTCACCGCCAGTCGCACCGGCTTCGTCGCCGCCGTCGCCGACTCCAGCCCGACCTCCGCGGTCACCGAGCCCCCGGTCTCCAACACCGCCGTGCCGACGATCTCGGGCACGGCGCGGGTCGGGGCGGCGCTGGTCGCCTCCGGGGGGACCTGGAACCCCGCCGACGTCTCGCTGGCCTTCCAGTGGCTGCGTGGCGGGTCGCCCATCGCGGGCGCCACGTCGACGACCTACGTGCTCACGCCTGCCGACGCCGGGTCGGGGATCGCGGTCCGGGTCACCGCCACCCGGGCGGGCTTCACCCCCCAGGAGGCCGTGTCGGCCACCACGGCGCTCGTCGCCAAGGGCACGCTGGTCGCTCCGGCGCCCACCATCTCCGGCACGCCGAAGGTGAAGAAGAAGCTCAAGGCCGTGGTCGGGGCGACGTCGCCGAGCGGGGCGAGCACGTCGTACCAGTGGCTGCGCAACGGCAAGGTCATCGCCGCGGCGACCAAGTCCACCTACAAGGTCTCGAAGAAGGACAAGGGCAAGAAGCTCAGCGTCCGAGTGGTGCGGACCTTGCCGGGCTACGCCGACGACACGCAGACCTCGGCCACGGTCAGCGTGCCCAAGAAGAAGAAGTAGACGACGCGGAGGCGCTCTCGGGGCGCCGCACTATCCTGCGTCCATGCCAGGCTCCCGCTCGATCGCCGTCGTCACCGACTCGACCGCGAGCCTGCCGGACGAGGTCGCGACCGAGCGCGGCATCGTCGTGCTGCCGCTGCAGGTCGTCATCGGGGCGGACTCGTTCGACGAGAGCTCCCCGGAGGCGACGCCGGAACGGGTCGCCGAGGCGCTGCGCGACTACCGCCCCGTCAGCACGTCGCGGCCGACCCCGGCGGCCTTCGCCGACCTCTACGACCGGCTGGCACGCAGCGGCACCAAGCAGGTCCTGTCGATCCACCTGTCGGGGGACATGAGCGGCACCTTCGAGTCGGCCCAGCTCGCCGCGCGTGACGTCGGGGTCCGGGTGGTCTGCGTCGACTCGCGACAGGTGGGGGTGGCCACGGGCTACGCCGCGCTGGCGGCCGCCGACGCGGTGGGACGCGGCGCCTCGGTCGAGGAGGCCGCCGAGGCCGCCCGACGGCGGGCGGACGCGTCGTCGTCGTACTTCTACGTCGACACGCTGGAGTACCTGCGCCGCGGTGGCCGGATCGGCGCCGCCGCGGCGCTGCTCGGCGGCGCGCTCGCGGTCAAGCCGATCCTGACCATCGAGGACGGTGTCGTGTCGTCCCTGGAGAAGGTCCGTACGTCGGGCCGTGCGCTCGCCCGACTGGCAGAGCTCGCCATCGAGGCGGCCGAGGGCCAGCAGGTCGACGTCTGCGTGGCGCACCTGGCCAACCCCGACCGGTCCGGGAGCCTCGCCGCCGACCTGGCCACCCGGTTGGCCGAGCAGCTGGGCGGACGCGAGGTGTGGTGCGCGGAGGTCGGCGCGGTCCTGGGGGCGCACGTCGGTCCCGGCACGATCGCGGTGTGCATCTCGCCGCGGCTCTGACCGCAGCACCGAACCACCCCGCGGCTGCCCACGAGTCGTCCACAGGGACCTGGGGTTCTCACTCGTCCACAGGAGGACCGTGGTCGGTCGGGCGGGCGACCGCGCGGTCCTAACGTCGCCGGCATGCGATCTCGACGCCCCTCGCAGGAGCACGCCGATGCCGTGGCCCGTCGTCTCGCCGAGCTGACGGCGCACCTGGCTGCGTCGCGGGAGGAGACGTACGACGGCGCGGCGCCGCTGGACCCTGCGGTCGGCGACGACTGGTGGGCCGACCACACGCGGGTGGCGCAGCGCCCCGCCCTGGTGGTCGTGCCCGAGAGCGACGACCGGCACCGGCCCCCGGTCTGCGCCCCGGAGCGGCCTGCGCCCGCGGAGCCACCTGGACCCTGGGAACCGCCGGGGCCCCCACCGCTCCCGGTCCCCGGGCGGCACGCGGCTCGCCGTACGGCCGCCTGGGCGACCGACCTGGTGCCGGCGACCCTGCGAGGTCGGGTGCGGCTCGGTGCCCCGCACGTCGCGACCATCGCGGTCCTGGTCGCCGTCGGTCTGGCGGTGACCTGCTGGCTCGTGGTCAGCAGGGATCCCGAGCCGCCGGTGCCGGTCGCCCTGCAGCAGCAGGCAGAGGCGAGCCCCGGCGTCCCCGTCGCGCCTCTCGACGCGACTGCGCCCGAGGCGCCCGAGGCGCCCGAGCTGTCCGGGGCTCCGCCGACGGCGCCGGCAGGTGCATCGGTGACCGTCGACGTCGCCGGACGGGTGCGACGTCCCGGCATCGTGGTGCTCGACGTCGGCGCCCGCGTGGTCGATGCGCTCGACATGGCCGGTGGTGCTCGGGCCGGGGTCGACCTGACGTCGCTCAACCTGGCCCGGCTCCTGGTCGACGGGGAGCAGATCGTGGTCGGTGTCGAGGGCGGCGCGACGAGCCCACCCGCGGTGACTCCACCGGTGGCCGCGGACGGGGAGCCGTCCCCGGCGGCGCCGGTCGACCTCAACCTCGCCGACCAGGCACTGCTGGAGACGTTGCCCAACGTGGGACCCGTGACGGCCACCGCGATCATCGCCTGGCGCACCGAGCACGGCGGCTTCAGCTCGGTCACCGAGCTGCTCGAGGTCGACGGCATCGGCGATGCGACGCTCGCGCAGCTGACCCCGCTCGTGACCGTCTAGCTCCCCGTGCCCGACCTCGAGGAGGTGGCCGCGGGCTCGGTGCCCACGAGGCCCGCAGATCTACGCATGCCCGTGCTGGCTGGTGCGGCCTGGACAGGTGCCCTGCTGGCGCTGCTGACGCCGGGGGCGCTCCTCGTGGCCGTCGCCACGAGCGTGGTGGGCGCCGCAGCGTGGGCGCTGAGATCTCCTCGTGACCGTGCGCTGCTGGCGGCCGGGGCACTGGTCGGGCTCGCGGTGCTGACCTCGGCGCTGGTCCGCGCCGAGGCCGTGACCGGGGGGCCCGTCGCCGGGCTCGCCTCCGAGCGTGCCGCCGTCGACCTCGTCGGGGTGGTGCGCCAGGACCCGCGCCGGATCACCGGTCCCTTCGGCGACCAGGTGCTGGTGCGCCTGGACGTCCGGGAGGTGACCGGACGTGGTCTGGAGCACCGACTCTCCTCGCCCGTGCTGGTGCTCGGCGACCTCGCCTGGGAGGACGTCCCCCTGGGCGCTATGGTCGCGACCTCGGGACGGCTCGCCCCCGCTGACGACGCGGACGTCGCCGGCCTGCTCCCCGGCGCGGCCGATCCCGAGGTCCTGGCACGACCCGACGTGTGGTGGCGAGGAGCCGACGCCGTGCGCGCCTCGATCCGTGAGTCGGTCGCGCACCGACCCGACGCCCAGCGCGCCCTGGTGCCGGCGCTCGTCGACGGGGACGACGGAGGTCTCGACCCCGGCCTCGAGGAGGACTTCCGCACCACCGGCCTCACGCACCTGACCGCCGTCTCCGGCACCAACCTCACCCTGATCGTGGGCTTCCTCGTGGTGCTGGCCCGCTGGGCCGGCGTGCGGGGGCGGTGGCTCACCGTGGTCGCGGCTGCCGGGATCGTCGGCTTCCTCCTCCTGGCTCGCACCGAGCCGAGCGTCGTCCGGGCCGCCGCCATGGGAACGGTGGGGTTGCTGGCCCTGACCACGAACGGGCGTCAACGTGCCCTGCGTGGTCTCTCGGTCGCGGTGGTCGCGTTGCTGCTGGTCGATCCCCGGCTGGCGGTCTCGCCGGGATTCGCCCTGTCGGCCCTGGCGACGGCCGGCATCGTCCTGCTCGCGCCGGGCTGGCGCGACCAGCTGTGCTCGTGGCTGCCGCTGCCGCTGGCCGAGGCGATCGCCGTCCCCGCGGCCGCGCAGGTCGCCTGCACGCCGATCGTCGCCGCCCTGTCCGGCCAGGTCAGCCTGGTGGCGGTCCCGGCCAACCTGCTGGTGGCGCCCGTCGTCGGCCCGGCGACCGTGCTCGGCCTGGCCGGGGGGCTGGTTGGTCTGGTGGTCGGCCCGGTCGGCGGGTTGCTGGGGACCGGCGCGGGCTGGTGTGTCGGCTGGATCGTCGTCGTGGCGCAGACCGGTGCGGACGTGCCGCTGGCGGCCGTCGACTGGGGGAGTGGTGCGGCGGCGCTGGCACTGCTCGTGGGGGTCTGCGTGCTCGGCGTGCTCGCGGTGCCGCTCGTGCTGCGCCGTCCGGGACGGGCCGTGCGGGTGCTCGTCCTCCTGGTCCTGCTCGTGGTCCTGGCCCCGCGGCTGCCCCACCTGCCTGGCCTGCCGGGAGGCCACTGGCCCGGCGACGACTGGGTGGTGGCGATGTGCGACGTGGGGCAGGGCGACGCCCTGGTGCTGCGCGCCGGACCGGGAGCGGCGGTGGTGATCGATGCCGGCCCGGACCCGGACGCGGTCGACGGCTGCCTGGACCGACTCCACGTCGAGCAGGTGCCGCTCGTGGTGCTGACCCACTTCCACGCCGACCATGTCGACGGGTTGGCCGGAGTCCTGGACAGGCGCCGGGGTGAGGTCATCTGGACCACGACGCTGCTCGACCCTCCGGCCGCGGTGGCATCGGTCACGAGGCGTGCCGAGGAGCAGGGGCTCGCGGTGCGGACCCCCGACGCGGGAGTCGTGAGGATCGGCGACGTGGCCCTGCAGACGCTGTGGCCGCGCGGGGCCGTGCCGCGGCCCGGGCCGGGCGACGGCAGCACGGCCAACGACGCCAGCGTGGTGCTCCTGGCGGAGGTCCGAGGCGTCCGGATCTTGCTCACCGGGGATCTCGAACCCCCCGGCCAGCAGGCGCTGGCGGCCATCCTGGCCGGGCTCGACGTGGACGTGCTCAAGGTGCCGCACCACGGGAGCCGTTACCAGGACCTGGGAGTGCTGACGTCGGTGAGGGCCGAGATCGCATTGGTCTCGGTCGGTGAGGGGAACGACTACGGGCACCCGGCTGCCGAGGTCGTCTCGACGCTCACGGGTGCGGGAGCCGAGATCGCTCGCACCGACGAGGACGGCGACGTCCTGGTCGTGGTCGAGCCATCGGGCGCCCTGGACGTGCGCCGCGCCCGCTGAGGCGACGTGTCGGTGAGGTGTGTCAGGCTGCCGCCATGCGGGCTGACGAGGTGCTGGGCAGGGTCGTCCTGGTGACCGGCAAGGAGGAGTTCCTCGGCGAGCGCACCGTGCAGGACGTCAAGGCGACCGTCCGCTCCCACGACGCCGAGTCCGAGCTGTCCGATGCGGACGGGGGCGACCTGACGCTCGCGACCCTCGGTGAGCTCTCGGCGCCGTCGCTGTTCTCGAGCGTGCGGTGCATCATCGTGCGTGGTCTCGAGAACCTGCCCGAGGAGTCGGTGGCCGGGCTGCTCGACTACGCCGCCGCCCCGGCCGAGGACGTCTCCCTGGTGCTGGTGCACGGCGGCGGCCAGAAGGGTTCCGGCACCCTGACCAAGCTGCGCAAGCTCAAGGCCGTCACCGAGGTGAAGTCGGAGGTCCTCAAGGCCTCGGACTACCCGGGTTTCGTCGCTGCCGAAGCACGGCGCTTCGGTGCGACCATCGACAGCGACGCCGGCCGGGCGCTGGTCGATGCCGTGGGGCAGGACCTGCGCTCGCTGAGTTCGGCAGCCCACCAGCTGACCAATGACTTCCCAGGCGAGCGGCTCACCGCCGACAAGGTGACCCGCTACTTCGGCGGCCGTGCGGAGGCCAAGTCCTTCGCCGTCGCCGACCACGCGTTCGGCGGCAACCGGGAGAAGGCCCTGGAGGAGCTGCGCTGGGCTCTCGACAACGGCACCGCAGCGGTGCTGGTGACCTCGGCGTTCGCGGGCAGCGCCCGTGGTCTGGCCCGCTACAAGGGCGCCCCTCGGGGGATGCGCGAGGCCGACCTCGCCCGCGAGGTCGGGGTGCCTCCGTGGAAGCTGCGCACCCTGCGCGACCAGTCCCGCTCGTGGTCCGACCAGGGCCTGGCCGGCGCCATCCGCGCCGTCGCCCGGGCCGATGCCGACGTCAAGGGAGCCTCCGGTGACGCGGCGTACGCCCTGGAGCGCCTGGTGCTCACCGTCGCCGGACTGCGTGAGGGTCGCTGAGCACGCTGCTCACCCGTGCTCGCGCGTTGGTCGCGCTCCGTAGCCTGGCGACACCCGCTCCCCAGACCTCGGAGGTCACCGATGAGGCATCACCACGCTGCCGCGGCGCTCGTGCTCGTCGTCGCGCTGAGCAGCTGCTCGGGCGCGGACGAGGCCGAGACCGACGCGCCCCGCCCGGCGGCGACGTCGACGTCCTCCGCCGGCGCGTCGGCGAGCCCCAGCGACCCGGCAGCCGACCCCACCACTGACCCCACCACTGAGCCCACTGACCCGGGGGCCGAGCCCGACGACGGGCCAGCACCGGAGGTGGAGCCGGCCCCCGAGGTCTCGGTGCTGGGCCTCGGCGAGCAGCGGCACCGCGGCGACCGGTTGCGGCTGGGCGCGGTGCGCGAGGAGACCGCCGCCTACACGTCGTACGACGTCACCTACCGCAGCCGCAGCTCGACGCGCACCGGCCCGGAGTCGTTCACGATCTCGGGCGTCCTCAACGTGCCGAAGGGACGGGGGCCGTTCCCGGCGGTCGTCCTCGCGCACGGCTACATCGACCCGGCCGTCTACGTGCGAGGTCAGGGGATGACGCGGGAGCGTGGCTACCTGGCGTCGCGCGGCTACCTCGCACTGCACGTCGACTACCGCAACCACGCTGAGTCGAGCGACGACCCGGACTACCAGCTGCGGATGCGGCTGGGCTACAGCGCCGACGTGATCAATGCCGTGAACGCGCTGCGCGCCACGGACGTCGTGCCGGTCGCCGACGACCGCATCGCGCTGTTCGGCCGGTCGATGGGCGGAGGAGTCGTCCTGAAGACCCTGATCGCCGCTCCGGGCCTGGTGCAGGCGGCGGCGCCGTGGGCGTCGGTCTCGTCGCTCGAGGCACAGAACTTCGACCAGTTCCAGCGCGACGACCCGGCCGACGACCCGCGCACGCGAGCCCTTGCCGAGCGCTGGGGCCTGCCCGAGGACAACCCCCGCTTCTGGCGGCGCAACTCCTCACGTCCCTACGTCGACCGGATCACCGAGCCGGTGCTGCTGGTGCACGGCCGCTTCGACGACACCTGCCCGCCGGGTTGGGCGCGCGCGACCCAGCGCGCCCTCCGGTCGGCCGGGGTCGACTCGCGGCTGCAGTGGTACGACGACGGGCACGCTTTCGGGCCCGCGTTCACCGCGGCGATGGACCGTACGATCGCGTTCTTCCGGGCCCAGGGAGTCTGATCCTGTCTTCACCGGTTCAGGCATGCTGGTCGAGACGTCGGCCTGGCCCACCCCCCACGCACCGGGCCCGGCGGCCCTAGGTCGGTCGTCGCCTGCACCCAGCCTTCGGGGCGGGTCCGTGTAGTCAGCGGTGGTGGGGCCGCGTGCGTAGCCGACCTGCTCCCGCCGTCAAGGATCGCCTGCGGCGCCCGCTGCGCGGCACCTTCGGTGTCCTTGACTGCGGGACCCGGTCGGTCGGC